>NZ_JBHFHM010000027.1:2500-5209 GCF_041927815.1 Paracoccus zhouxuedongae | reverse complement strand
TTGCCGGATCAAATCAAGCCTATCGAGCAATTAGTACCAGTCAACTGAACGCATTGCTGCGCTTACATCTCTGGCCTATCGACGTGGTGGTCTTCCACGGCTCTCAAGGGAGACCTTGTTTTGAGGGGGGCTTCACGCTTAGATGCCTTCAGCGTTTATCCTGTCCGTTCATAGCTACCCAGCACTACCGTTGGCACGATAACTGGTCCACCAGTGGAACGTTCACCCCGGTCCTCTCGTACTAGGGGCAACTCCTCTCAAGTCTCCAACACCCACGGCAGATAGGGACCGAACTGTCTCACGACGTTCTAAACCCAGCTCACGTACCTCTTTAAATGGCGAACAGCCATACCCTTGGGACCTGCTCCAGCCCCAGGATGAGATGAGCCGACATCGAGGTGCCAAACGATGCCGTCGATATGGACTCTTGGGCATCATCAGCCTGTTATCCCCAGAGTACCTTTTATCCGTTGAGCGATGGCCCTTCCACTCGGGACCACCGGATCACTATGACCGACTTTCGTCTCTGCTCGTCTTGTCAGACTTGCAGTCAGGCTGGCTTCTGCCATTGCACTCAACGAGCGATTTCCGACCGCTCTGAGCCAACCTTCGCGCGCCTCCGTTACACTTTGGGAGGCGACCGCCCCAGTCAAACTCCCCACCATGCAGGGTCCCGGACCCGGATAACGGGCCGCGGTTAGACACCAAGATTGCGAAGGGTGGTATCTCAAGGATGGCTCCACGCGAACTGGCGTTCACGCTTCAAAGCCTACCACCTATCCTGCACATCACAATCCTGGTGCCAGTGCAAAGCTAGAGTAAAGGTTCATGGGGTCTTTCCGTCTAACCGCGGGTAGTGTGCATCTTGACACACAGTTCAATTTCGCTGAGTCCACGTTTGAGACAGCGGGGAGATCGTTACGCCATTCGTGCAGGTCGGAACTTACCCGACAAGGAATTTCGCTACCTTAGGACCGTTATAGTTACGGCCGCCGTTTACCGGGGCTTCAATTCGGAGCTTGCACTCCTCCTTTTAACCTTCCGGCACCGGGCAGGCGTCAGACTGTATACGTCGCCTTACGGCTTCGCACAGCCCTGTGTTTTAAGTAAACAGTCGCCACCCCCTGGTTTGTGCCCCCGGGCTCTAGTTGCCTAGAACCCGGGCTCCCTTCTCGCGAACTTACGGGAGCATTTTGCCGAGTTCCTTAAACGTGGTTCTCTCAAGCGCCTTGGTATTCTCTACCAGTCCACCTGTGTCGGTTTCGGGTACGATCTTATGGAGGGCTATTTCCAGGAACCGCTCAGCAGCCCACACAATCCGATAAGTGTGAACTACCCCTGCGATCCGTCACATCCTCCTGGCCCAGGAATATTAACCTGGTTCCCATCGACTACGCCTTTCGGCCTCGCCTTAGGGGTCGGCTTACCCTGCTCAGATTAGCTTTAAGCAGGAACCCTTGGACTTTCGGCGACAGGGTCTCTCACCCTGTTTGTCGCTACTCATGTCAACATTCTCACTTCTGATCACTCCACCGGTTGCCTCACGGCCCGGCTTCACAGTCAGAACATTGCCTCCGTTAACCCCGAGGGGTCAAAAGAGGCAGCGTTCTATATCACAGAACGCTCCGCTACCACGCACCCTAAGGTGCATCCAAAGCTTCGGCTCGTGGCTTGAGCCCCGTTACATCTTCGCCGCAAGATCTCTTATCTAGACCAGTGAGCTGTTACGCTATCTTTAAAGGATGGCTGCTTCTAAGCCAACCTCCTGGTTGTTTTGGAAATCTCACATGCTTTCCCACTTAGCCACGAATTGGGGGCCTTAGCTGTTGGTCAGGGTTGTTTCCCTCTCGACGACGGACGTTAGCACCCGCCGTCTGTCTCCCGGATATTACTCTACGGTATTCGGAGTTTACTTAGGCTCAGTAAGTCTGTGGGACCCCATCACCCATGTAGTGCTCTACCCCCGTAGGTATTCGTCCGAGGCGCTACCTAAATAGCTTTCGCGGAGAACCAGCTATCTCCAGATTTGATTGGCCTTTCACCCCTAGCCACACGTCATCCGGACCCTTTTCAACGGGTGTCGGTTCGGACCTCCAGTTGGTGTTACCCAACCTTCATCCTGCACATGGCTAGATCATCTGGTTTCGGGTCTGATCCGTCTAACTATGTCGCCCTTTTAAGACTCGCTTTCGCTGCGCCTACACCTATCGGCTTAAGCTTGCTAGACAGACCAAGTCGTTGACCCATTATACAAAAGGTACGCCGTCAGGGCTCAAGGCCCCTCCGACTGCTTGTAGGCGTCCGGTTTCAGAAACTGTTTCACTCCCCTCGTCGGGGTGCTTTTCACCTTTCCCTCACGGTACTGGTTCGCTATCGGTCAGTAAGGAGTACTTAGCCTTCGAAGGTGGTCCTCCGATCTTCAGACAGGATTTCACGTGTCCCGCCCTACTTAATACGTCCGATCGAACTTCCCATACGGGGCTGTCACCCACTCTGGCTGTGCTTTCCAGCACATTCTGGTCATTCTTACGGCTCGGCTGGTCCGGGTTCGCTCGCCACTACTACCGGAGTCTCAATTGATGTCCTTTCCTCTGGGTACTTAGATGTTTCAGTTCCCCAGGTTCGCTCTTAAAACCCTATGTATTCAGGTCATAAGTACCTGTTCATACCCGCTATGAGCTACCCGAGGGTAATCATAACGAATATTCA
>NZ_JBHFHM010000026.1:0-12023 GCF_041927815.1 Paracoccus zhouxuedongae | reverse complement strand
GCCACGGGCGCGACGGGAGCCACCGGTGCGACGGGTGCCACGGGCGCGACGGGAGCCACCGGTGCGACGGGTGCCACGGGCGCGACGGGAGCCACCGGTGCGACGGGTGCCACCGGTGCGACGGGTGCCACCGGGGAGCCGGGCGTGTCGCGTGTGTTCCGTCCCGAGGTCGGGGCCTATGGGGCGAACCTGTCGGCTGCGGCCACCATGTTCGATCACGGCTGGCGCGACCGCTATGGCGCGCTGCGCGGCGATGCGGACAAGAGCGTCTGGGTCCGTGTCACCGGCCAGCATGGCGACATGACCGCCGGGGAAGGCCAGATCGAGACCGACTACCAGCGCACCGTGCTGCACTTCGGCGCGGATGTTGCCCGGTTCTCGACCAACGGCAAGGACGATGTGCTGGTCGGCCTGATGGGCGGCTATGGCTGGCAGAACGCCGATGCGGTGTCGAACGTCACCGGCTATGCCAGCGCGGCCAGCATCAAGGGCTGGGGCCTCGGCGCTTATGCGACGTGGATGCAGAACGGCTTCAACGAGCGCGGCTGGTATGTCGATGGATGGGGCATGTTTAGCCAGTATGATGCCGAGGTCGCCAGCGAGGGCTTCGCGACGCAGGATTACAGCATCGACTCGAGCACCCTCTCGGTCGAGGCGGGCTATTCCTTCGACGTGGCGAAGACCGACACCGGCACGGTGTTCTGGGTCGAGCCGCAGGCGCAACTGATCTGGAACCGCACCGACATGGACGCCGTCACCGACGACGCCATGACCAAGATCGGCGGTGGCGGCGACAGCCTGACCTCGCGCCTCGGGGTCCGCGCCGCCTTCACCACCGATCCCAAGGGCGTGAAGCACTCGCAGACCGGCTTCGTCCAGATCGACTGGCTCCATGCCCTCGACCGCCCGGAGATGACCTTCGACGCCTACAACGCCTCCTTCGGCGGCGAGGACGCCCTGCGCGTCGGGGCGGGCTACGAATACTCCTTCTCCGACAAGGGCCGGGTCGGCGCGAAGATCGACTACACCAACGTCAAGGGCGGCGGGGACAACGTCACCGCCTCGGTCAACATGAACTTCAAGTTCTGACCCAGCCCACCACGAGAGTTGCCGACACAGAAAGCAGGGGCGGCGCAACCAAGCGCCGCCCTTCCTCCGTATTCAGGACAAAATTAAATCATGACGCGCATTCCAACGATTTGCCTGAACATGATTGTTCGCGATGAGGCCTCAATAATTGGCGATGCGCTTGCGAGTATATGCGATGCCACGCAACTAAGTAGCTGGGTTATTCACGACACGGGCTCTAAAGACAAAACGCCAGATATTATCTGTAGTTTTTTTGAAGAGAGAGGTATTCCAGGACGGCTATCTCATCGGCAATGGATAAACTTTGGCCACAACAGGCAAGCTGCTCTTGAAGATGCTCTTGGAATGTCAGATTTCGTCATTATATTTGACGCCGACTGCCATTTGGAGGGAAAAATTCCCGATCTTGACATTGCAGTTGACTCTTACATGATTAACTCCGTTCGTAATTCAACCGTTTATCCAGTTAAGCAAATTATCAGAAATCATGGTGGTTTTCGATGGAGAGGTGTGGTGCATGAGGGGCTGTATTTTATCGGTAAAAGAAGTGAGAATTCCACATCTCTCCCAGGGGTGCGTGTGATCAACAGAAGTGAAGGCTATCGCTCGCGAGATCCAGCGACATACTATCGAGACGCCCAGTTGCTCATGCAGGCCATCCAATCCCTTTCTCGCGAGGATCAGGATCTCCTTCCGCGATATGTATTTTACACGGCTAATTCTTGGCGCGATGCTAAGTGCCCAAGGGAAGCAGTCGAATGGTATCAGCGCCGAATAGATCTAGGTGGATGGAAAGATGAAATCTTTATCAGTTACTTAAATCTCGGAATATGCTTAAGGCTTATGGGTAATGATAGCGGTGCAATAGAGGCCTGGACAGCTGGGAGTGAAATTTGCCCGGATCGTGCCGAATGTTTGTATAAATTGGCGCAGGCGGAACGTGAGCGCGGCCGCTATAATATGGCTTTGCTGTATGCCAAGGCAGCCATGCATATCCGTATGCCAGCTGAGGGGCGGTTGTTTCTCATGCGAGATGTGTATGATTTTTGGTCATCCTTCGAGTATCTTTGGGCTTTAAAGAATTTGGGGAGGCAAAACGAAGGCGACGAGGCTAGGGCGATAATGAAACGGAACGGTGCGCCTCAACATCTTTTTCATATTGTTTCCTGATGAATAACTATAGCATTGGGTTCTATTGGACTCTGATGGTGTGACCGCGGCTCTGTTGCGCAAATCGGATGATGGTCGAGGTTCCCCTTTCCCCCGGACGGATTCATCCCACAGCTTCCGTGACGGGTATGCCGAGCGCAGTGTAGCCGTTCAGGACGGCGATGCGGATCTGGAGTTCGGCGACCTGGCGGTCGAAGTCCCGTGCCATGAGCCGCTGGCCCAGCAGTTTCACACAATGCATCTTCGTCTCGACGCGGCTCCTGCGGTGGTATCCACTCCATTGTCGCCATAAGGCACGGCCGAGATACCTGGACGCCCGCAGGGCCTCATTGCGCGCCACGGCTCCAGCGGTGATCGTCTTCCAGGGCTTTGCGTTCTTGCGGAGCGGGATGACGGCATGGGCACCGCGATCTGCAATCGCATCATGGCACTTGCGCGTGGGGGTGTGGGTCTGCTCATGCATCCCAGCTACCACTCTGGATTCACAAGATGAATCCCTCACCAGATTTGTGCAACAGAGCCGCCAGCGGCGGATACTCATAATTATCCGGTTGTTTAAATAACCGGATAATTATGAGTATTGGATAATTTTAAAAATCCGGTTAATCTGAAGGTGAAGCTAGAACAGTGCGAGAACAGAGCCCATGCCGGTCATCGTCATCGCTTCGCCCAAGGGCGGGGCCGGAAAATCTACTACTGCGCTCATCCTGGGTACGGAGCTTGCCGGAGCGGGGGCAAACGTCACCTTTCTCGACTGTGACCCGAACGGCTCCTTAACGCTTTGGGCCTCGCGCGCACCGTTACCGCAAAGAGTTACAGTTCAGTCGGACATCGGGGAAGCTGATATCATCAAGACCATCCGCACGCACGATCGCGATGGCAGTGTCGTCATCGTCGATCTAGAAGGCGTTGCTTCGCGCCTGGTGTCCCGGGCCATCTCTCAGGCCGATCTGGTTATCATACCCATGCGCGCGACAACGCTGGACGCAACTATCGGCGCACGAGCGCTGGCGCTGGTAGCGGAGGAGGAAGAGGCTCTGGATCGTTCGGTCTTGCACGCCGTGGTGTTCACCATGACACGCGCTGTACGTTCAAAGCAGCACACAGCCATTGAGGCCAGTCTGAAAGACCAGGGTGTGGACGTCATTGAGCCAAGCCTGATGGAACGCGCCGCATTTTCGGCACTGTTCGAGTTTGGTGGCGATTTGCGCAACATGCCCCCTCAGGGACGTATGGAGGGCGCGCTGGAGAACGCTTCGGCATTTGCGAAGGCTGTCTTTTCCCGACTTTCAAGCCAAGTGGAGGCAAAATGACCGACCCGTTTCAGATCGATCTTGGTCAGCTCAAGACCCGGGCCAAACAGACCGCGCCAGACACTGTAGAAAAAGTCGACAGGGCTGGGGAGGCGCATGGTTTCACTGACCGTTCGCCAAAAAAACGGCGAGGAAGGCCGCCGAGCCCGCGTACAGGGCAGGTGCACGCCAAGGTATTGCCTCATGTCTCGGAAGAGATCTCTGCTGAAGCCAAGCGCCGTGGCGTACAACAGGGCGTTCTTCTGGAAGAGGCTTGGACGCTCTACCGTGCTGAAAATGGTTTAGGCAAATAAAATCTTCAGCATAGCAATGTGCAAAATCCATATTAGGACAGCGAAATCAGCATGTTACTTGGGGAATGAGGGCTTATGCTCGTTACACCTTACCCACCTTCCCGCAATAGGCGCTGAATAACGATTCGATGTTGGCAGCATCCAACTTGATAGACTTGCTGCGACACCATTTGCGGAAATGATCTGCTATCATGGCGTTGTCCATGTTGCAGCCAGCCTGCCGCTTCAATTCCAGCCAGCGCGGGCTGTAGGTGATGCTGCCGGTTTCCGGGAAGGCCACAGGCAGGGTCTCGGTCGTGCCATCCCGCCGCGCTTTGCGGCCGACCTTTGGCCGCGCCAGCTCCTGCTTCGCGTCGGTCGGGTCCAGCTTCAGTTTCCAAGAGATTTCCACGCTGGTCACTGTGCGCCCGGTCTTGCTGGGGGTCGCTTTCAGCTTCAAGCGGGAAAGTTGGCTGATTTCAGCGATAGCAGGTTTCAGAGCCCAACGATTGAAGTCTGCAAACCGATCCAGCTTTCCTCCTTCCACGCCGAAGAGCGCCCGCAACTCTACGACAGAGAAGCTCTTACTGTCGATTCGGTCCAGATTAGCCAGTGAGGCGATGTGCTGGAACAGCAGGATCGAATACTTCGAGGACAAGGCAAAGATCGTCTGCCGGTCGAGGATCGCCCATTGGTTCGACGCGGCTGCGATCCGACGAAAGGTGCGCCCGAACCACCATTTGACCACCAGCGCGTCCGCAGTCTCTTGCCGGTAGTCGAGGCGGATTTCATCCATGAAGCCGCCGATGATCTCTTCCTGGCCTTCGGTGTCGTCATAGACCATGACGGCGGCGCGGAGCTGGGTGAACAGGGCACGCAGGCTGGCCCGGTCATGGTTGCGCATTCCTTCGATGTGTTTGAGGTCGGCCATGCGCATTTCGTGCTGGATTTCATCAGCCATTCGCCCGCCCGCCTTGGCAATGAGCAGATGCATCAGCTTCAAAGCCTGCGCTGAGGGCGAGTTCTCGATGTAGATGCCGCGCGCCACCTCGACGGGCAGCACGGTCTTGGTCGGGTCATAGGCCCGGTCTGCGGCCACTTGGATCGTTCTAGCCATAAGTGAGGTTTATTAGTGCGAAAACCTCATCGGTCAACTCGTATATCAGTCCCCAAACCTCACCTTTGGGTCCCCAAACCTCACCTTTGGGTCCCCAAACCTCACCTATAAACTCGCAACTTATTGTTTAAATTTATAGATTTTGCCCTAGAACTATAGAACATTAGAACAAGAAGGGGCTGCGCCCATTTTCTTTCTGGTTTTTGGTCAGGTCAGGGCCAGAGTCGGGCCGTATGAACGAGGGCCAGCACCCAGATCGTGTCCTGATCGAGGGTATAGACCAGGCGGTAGCTCGGGTGGGGAATCAGCTCGCGTGTGTCTGGAATAATGCCGGGCTTTCCCATGAACGGGAGATCAGCCAACCGGGCCGCAGCTTCACCGAACAGTTGGTCCATGCGCAACGCAGCAGCCGGGTCGTCGGCTGCGATATAGTCCATGATGTCAGAACGGTCTTGTTCGGCTTCAGGGGCCCAGAAAACGATCACAGAGGGCCGTCCGCGAGCTTAGCTCGTCTGACCGCGAAATCGGCTTCCACGGCCTCCTGGCTGCGTCCTTGGTCCTCCAGCATCGAAGTACGGGCTTTGCCTACCTTGCGACCCAGATACTCGCTGTAGGCCCGCTCATAGCGGCGCTGTTCGATATAGTCGCGCATCAGCTCACGGACGACCTGCGATGCAGTGCGATCAGCTGCTGCGGTTTCGGCCATAAAGCTATCCCGGAGATCTGGTTCCAGCTTCATCGTGAATACGGCCTTGGTGCCCATGTCTCATTCCCATAGATACTGATGAAGTATATACCGCGTTAGTATTGTAATTCCAGACCCGCCACCGTCCCTATCCAGCGTTCTATCCCGGTCTCCCTGTTCTTGCAAATCTGGCTCTTCGCCAGCATACTCTCGTGGCCACGACAAGAGTCGTCAGGCTGACGCCTTCCTTCTCTTGTCGCGCCCTCTCGCGGCTGGTGAGGGGGCGCAATCTGCCCCCTTCAAACCCCCATTCCGCCCGGTGGCGGACGGGGCCAGCCCCGGACCCCGGCAGGGCGAATGCTTCCCCTGCACCCCTGCTTTTGCGGAGAGCCGATGCCTGATGATGCCACCGACAGCCCGATCTGGATCAAGCTCCGGGCATCAAGCGCGGAGCGCGTCCGCTGGCAGGAGCTGGCGGCGGCGCGCGGTGTGTCCCTGTCCGAGCTGATCCGGTCGCGCCTGGACAGGACGCGGCTGCGGTCCAGGCGCGAGGCGCCGCCGGTTGCCCCCGATCTTCTGCGCGAGCTGGCGCGGATCGGGAACAATCTAAACCAGCTTGCTCGTGCCGCGAACCGGCGTGAGCCGGTGACGGCGACGGCCTTGCTGGCCCGGCTGATCGAGATCGACCGCGAGCTGGCCGGGCTGCGCGCTGCGCATCAGCGTCCGGACGCGCCGCTGGCCGTCAGTGGCGGCGCCCATGATGCTGGGGACGGCTGATGCTGATCAAGTTCACCACCGGAGGGCGCGGGGGGGGCAGCACGGTTGCGGCCTATCTGCTGGACCATGAGCGAGAGGGGCGGGAGTCTGCGGCGCCGGAGGTGGTGCGGGGCGACATGGCGCGCACGGCCGAGCTGATCGACAGCATCGCGCGGGACTGGACCTATACGCACGGGGTGCTGTCCTTCGCCCCGGAGGACGCCCCAACCGAGGACCAGCAACGCGAGGCCATGGACCAGTTCGAGGCGTTTGCCTTCGCCGGTTTGGATGCCGAGCAGTATGACATCACCTGGGTGCGTCATCAGCACACCAGCGGCGGGCGGGTGGAGCTGCATTTCGTGACCCCGCGCATGGAGCTGACCAGCGGCCGGGCGCTGAACATCGCGCCGCCCGGCTGGGAGCGCAGTTTCTCGAAGCTGCGGGACGCGCTGAACCTGTCGCATGGCTGGGCACGCCCGGATGATCCGGCACGGGCGCGGGATCTGGGCTTCGAGCGGCCCGAGGCGTGGCAGCAGGACGGCTTCCGGCTCAATGAAGGCCGGGACGCCGTCCACGCCTATGTCATGGCCCTGATCGAGCGTGGGACGGTGCGGGACCGCCCCAGCATGGTCCAGGCGCTCACCGAGGCGGGTCTGGGGGTCACACGGCAGGGCAAGGACTACCTGACCGTCCAGGACGCCGAGAGCGGCGACAGGCTGCGGCTGAAGGGGCGCATTTACGAAAAGGACTGGAGCTATGAGCAAGAGCTTGGCCGAGCGGCTGCAAGAGAGGCTGGAGGGGCAGACGGCCGAGATCGCGGCCCTGACCGACAGCGAGCTGAAGAAGCTCAGCGCGCATGTGCAGTCGAGCTTGGACGAAGAGCTGAGCGACATCAGGATCGTTATCGACCGGTACCTGGGCGGGATCGCGAACGATCTGCCGGTGCTGAAGTGGACCCTCTTCGGGACCTGGGTGGCGCTGATCGTGAGCTTGATGCTGACCGGCTTCTTGCTCTGGCGATCAACTCAGGCCCCGCCGCCGCCAGTCGCGCCGGAACCGTTCGAGACCTTCCAGAGCGAGGGGCAGAACTATCTGCTGATCCCGGACGCGGCCAAGGCCATGAAATGCCAGGACAGCAGCGGAGCCGAGAGGCTGTGTCTGCGTCTGCCGGTGGAGAATTGAGCGATGGACCAGCTCACCCCCTTCGAGCGCAGCTTGCTCGAGCAGTTCAGGAGATTGGCCAGCGAGTTCGATCAGTCGCAGAGCGCGTCCGAGGCGCTGTCCGTGAAACTGGCCGATTGGTCGCGGGCTATCTCGAAGCGGCAAACCGAGATCGAGGCGCGGCTCACGCAGCTAGAGGCGACGACCACGCGGCTGACCGCAGCCTTGGACACGCAGAACGCCTCAACCTCGCGCTTGGTCGAGCAGGTGAGCAGGCTCTTGAGCGCGCTCAAGAGCTAGAGCGCGCTCGAGTGCGAGAGCGTAGCAGGCAGAGGGACCGAGGATGGGACTACGGGATGTAAGCGCTACCGGATAGGCCCTGTCCGTTGCTCTGCTTCCCGAAACTCTACGTTTGCGTGGCCGGAGCATGAGCCGGTCGCGTTGAACACCCGACGCACGGCCGCCCGGAGGTCCTTGTGGTCGTCGGCGATCACAAGGACCTGTCACGGTTTAGTGCCGCCCCCAGTGTGACCTGCCCCTGAACTTTCATCCAGCGGCGACTTGAGCCGGGTTTGTGTTTACGCCGGTTGGCGCGGGGGGAGCAATCGCCCGACGCGCGGAGCTTTCATCTCGCGCAGCGGGGCGGGCGATTGCGGGGTTCGCCGCCAGGCATTCACGGGTGACATCGTCGACCACGTTCAGCACCCGGAAGCGTCGCCCGCAGGCGAACTGATCGTGGACGAAGTCCAGCGACCAGCGCGCATTGGCCCGTGCCTCGATCAAGATCGGCGCCCGCGTCCCGAGTGCCTTGCGGCGCGCTTTGCGTTTACGCACGGTTAAGCCCTCTTCTCGGTAAAGCCGATAGATCCGGTTGATCCCGGATGGCTCTCCCTCGCGCCTGAGCAGCACGAACAGCCGACGGTAGCCGAACCGGCGCCGTTTATTGGCCAGGTCCCGCAACCGTCCGCGCAGCGCCGTGTCCGGTAGGCGCTGTGACTGGTAGCGCACCATCGTCCGGTCCGCCCCGACAATCTGGCACGCCCGCCGTTCCGACAGCCCGAGATGGGCCTTCAGGTGCGCGACGGCCTCGCGCCTGGCGGCGGGCGTCACCATTTTTTTGACAGCAGATCCTTCAGCGCCGTGTTATCGAGCATTGCCTCGGCCAGCAGGCGCTTCAGCTTGGCGTTCTCGTCTTCGAGCGCCTTCAGACGCTTCGCCGCGGACGGCTCCATTCCGCCGAACTTCGCCTTCCAGGCATAGAACGTGGCGCTACTGATCCCGTGCCTGCGGCAGACCTCGGCCGTCTTTGCGCCCGCCTCCTGCTCCCGCAGGATCGCGATGATCTGCTCTTCGGTGAACTTCGATCTCTTCATGTCCGGTCCTCTCATTGGGCCGGACTCTAGGGTCAGGACTCACAACCAGAACATGACGGTTGCGGCGATGCAGATGGCGGAGAGGAAGAGCTCGCCGCATCTGTCGTAACGGGTTGCGATGCGGCGCCAGTCCTTGAGGCGGGCAAAGAGGTTCTCGATACGGTGACGCTGCCTGTAGAGCTTGCGATCGTGGCTGGCGGGTTTTCTCCGCCCACGCCGCGCCGGAATGCAGGCGGCAATGCCCTTGTCTTCCAGGGCTTCCCGGAACCAGTCGGCGTCATAGCCCTTGTCGGCCAGCAGCGTGCTGGCGGGAGGCAGATCACGCAGCAGGGCGAGCGCACCTTTTGCGTCGCTCATCTGGCCCGGTGACAGGAAGAAGGTCAGCGGCCGCCCCAGCCCGTCGCAGATCATGTGCAACTTCGAGTTCAGCCCGCCTTTGGTCCGTCCGATGGCGCGCGGCCGGGTCCCCCTTTTGAGAGGCTTGCCGCCGTCCGATGAGCCTTGAGGTGCGTGCTGTCGATCATGATGACATCGCCATCCGGCCCTGGCTGGGCAAGTTCGACGAAAATCCGGGCAAACACACCCAGGCGCGACCAGCGGACAAAGCGGTTGTAGAGCGTCTTCGGCGGCCCATAGACGCCAGGCGCGTCCTTCCACTGCAGCCCGTTCTTCTTGACGTAGATGATCCCGCTCAGCACCCGCCGGTCATCCACGCGCGGCTTGCCTCGGGATCTCGGAAAGAACGGTCGCAACCGATCCATCTGCGCCTCGGTCAGCCAGAAGTGCTCGCTCATATCATGCCCCCATCTTCGGGGGCTTGAATCATGCAGCCTGCGGAACCACAAACAGATTTATGGGTCCTGACCTTAGCATCAGATGGAAGAGTTAGCGGGGGTCACAGCACCGAGCGCACGCAAAATAGGTGTTAAGGTACTTATTTTATGGTAGGTGCCCAGGGATACTTGATCGATGGAGCTAACCGATGGACCACCACTATACGAAGCTGACGATCCGCGGAGGACGCGCTTACAAAAAAGGCAAGCAAGTGATGACCGCCGCTGCAATCGTGGGTTGTGTCCTCGCCTCGGGGCAAGAGGCAAGCGCAGCGTCCTGTGGTTCTTATACAGTGCCGGATAATGGCTTTACCTGCCAGTCGATCCCGGCAGCAAGTACCCCGAATGGTGACTATGGTCCGACCGGTCTGAACAAGGGTAACATCTATTTCACCAGTGCTGCCGAGGGATATGGGAAGAATTTTGTCCTCGACAATCGGGACATCTCGGTGTCGAATCTGTTCTATACCAGCGTGGGCATTTTGCTGGGCGCGCGGTCCTACGATTCGGCGTCGATCCGCCGGAATACCCTTACGGGGAACAACCTCACCATTGGCGCGAACGGGCGCAATGCGGGCACCAACTCCATTGCGGCTATCGGCGCTGGGGATGGGAACGAAACCTACTTCAACAATGTTTTCGTGACTTTCGATGAGGCAAACAACGGGGACATCAACGGCATTATTGCGGGTCAGCCCTATGGCACCCGCAATCCGAACACCGGGTCTCTGACGAACCTCGTTGATCTGGCGGGTGACTATTCGTTCAAGGCCGTGAAAACGGATATGGGCAACATGAACCCGGTCACGGGTATCCGTGCGATCCAGAACAACGATGGCAATACTTTTACCGGGGCGACGGGCGTGGGTCCGCGATCCGTGGTCGAGATCGGCGGAAAATACACCGCCGACATTACTGCGGCGTATGGCAATGGGGTCTATGTCTCGGGACAGGACACGCCGACCCGTGCAATGCCCGAGGTTCACCTTGCCGACACGGACATTACGCTGCATGGCGGCGGCAACGCGCTTCATGTCGGTAAGGCGGATCGGCTGTTCGGGCTGCGTCGCGATGGCTGGGGCGCGGGCAAGCTGGTGTTCGCGGACGGGGCAACCGTCAATATCGACCAATCGGACGCGACCGGAGAGGCCGTTGTTCTCGTCTATGGCGGATCGGTGATCGACGCAGCGGATGCCGCTTCCTTCAAGGTTCGCTCGAAGGGGTCGGCTCTGCGTGTGGGTAACGACTTCCTGACCAATGCCAATCAGTCCTCGACGGCTCCGATCACCGGCAGCTTCAACAATGCTGATTGGGCCATCAGCGATCCTGCCAGCGCCGCCGCTCTGCTCCGAGTTGGCCCGAATCAGGCATCGGTTGGGCTGGATTTTACGGGCAAAGGCACCGAACTGATGCCGACCGCGTCGGGCTACCTGATGGATGTCGAGGACAGCAGCAATGCGGTCCTGAACCTTTCGCAGGGTGACATGACCGGCACCGTGCGCACGGCCTCGACTTCGACGTTGACGGTGAACATGGATGACCGGGCGCGGTGGTTCTTGCGTCCCGCTGGCGCTGACAATGTGTCGTCGTTCACCACGCTGAACCTGAATGGGGTTTCCGGGGTGTATCTGGGCGAAGGCGCGACTGCCGTGTCTGCCTATACGCTGAAAGGCAACGTGAACAACGACACTGGCGTCATTGATATGTCCAATGGGCTGTCGGGCGATGTCCTGACAATTGATGGCAACTACGAGACGTGGGGCGGCAATATCCTGATGGACGCCTACCTGACGGGCGTTCAGGCGAACTCCACCAACGACAAGCTGATCATCACCGGTGATGCCAAGGGTGTTCAGCCGGACTATGTCTGGATCGACAACCTGAACACGAACGCGGCGACCGGCACTGAATCTTTGCTCACTATCGACGTGGGGGGTGTTTCGGACGCGCGATTCCTGCTGCAACGGCGTGTGGTCTCGGGGGCCTATGAATACCTGCTGAACCGCCATGCGGACGGCGACTGGTATCTGGAATCGGTCAGCCTCGTCGGGGAAACCGGCCCGACCGGTGCCACGGGTGCGACGGGAGCCACCGGTGCGACGGGTGCCACGGGCGCGACGGGAGCCACCGGTGCGACGGGTGCCACGGGCGCGACGGGAGCCACCGGTGCGACGGGTGCCACCGGTGCGACGGGTGCCACGGGCGCGACGGGAGCCACCGGTGCGACGGGTGCCACGGGAGCGACGGGAGCCAC
>NZ_JBHFHM010000025.1:0-15959 GCF_041927815.1 Paracoccus zhouxuedongae | reverse complement strand
AGCCTTACGGCGACCGGCCCGAGCGGGGTTCCTTCGGCGACCGCCCGCGCAAGCCTTACGGCGACCGTCCGCCGCGCACTGAGGGGTCCGAGGATCGGCCCCGGAAACCCTATGGAGACCGGCCCGAACGGGGCTCCTTCGGTGACCGCCCGCGCAAGCCCTACGGCGACCGCCCGCCGCGCGCCGAAGGGTCCGAGGATCGGCCTCGCAAGCCCTTTGCGGGCAAGCCCGGCGGTGCTGGCGGTAGCCGGTTCGGGGGCAAGCCGGGCGGCAAGCCCGGGTTCAAACCGGGTGGCAAGCCGGGTGGCCGTCCGGGGGGTAAGCCGGGGGGTAAGCCGCCCAGCCGTCCGCGCGGCTAAGCCCCGCCCAACCGCATCAAAAAAGGCCCGCCGGTAATCCCGGCGGGCCTTTTCCGTTGGGGCAGGACGATCTTAGCCCAGACGCGGCTCAGAGGTCGCATCACCCAGGGCCATGAAACTGTATCCGACATGCGGGTTTTTCTTCAGCGCGCGGGCCTCCTCGACGCTGGTGATCCGCACCAGACGGCCATCGTCATCCATCGCATAGACGCGCTTGCCCAGGCCCAGCAGATGCGCGGTCGGCGCGCAGGTCATGTCGTTGCCGTGATCCTCATACAAAAAGGCGCAGGCGCGCTGCATGGTCTGGGCGGCGCCGGTGATCGCCGCGATCTCGGCGCCCTCGACATCCAGCTTGATCAGGATCAGCCCCTCGGCTGGCGCATGATCGCGCACCAACGCGTCGATCGAGGTGGCGGGCACGCGCTCGGTCACGGCGCCGGGATCGGCGCTGATCGTGCGGCCGGCGTGATCGGCCCCCATGGTGAAGGACACGTAATCCGACGATCCATCCGACACCGCCTTCTTGACGACCGTGAACCGGTTATCATTGGCCGCGCGGTTGCGTTCCAGAATGGCGCCGGTCTCGGTTGACGGCTCGACGGCGACACAGGGCATGTCGACCGACAGCTTGACCGACCAGTAACCGAAGTTCGCGCCGCAATCCAGAAACAGCACCGGCTTTTCCTGCAACCGTTCGATGAACAGCGTCAGTTCGGATTCATAGTCGATCCCGGTCAGGACGTAATATTGCCAATAGGCATCACCGACCGGAAAGGTGAAGACCTGCCCGCGATCCAGCCGGGTCTGCGCCACCTCGGCCGCCTGCGCGGGGAACAGCGCGGTCGCGGCGCGCATGAAGGTGCGAAAGCCGCGGCGACGGATCGGGCGGGCCAGGGTCAGGTAGCTGCGGGCAAGGCTGGTGACGATGTTCATCGGTCCCTCGGGCTGGGTCGGGCCGCGTGCGGCCTGTCTGGGCTGCTTTTAGCCACTGCGCGATGCCGGTCAAGCTCCGATCCGAAGGGGACGTCGCCCGCCCCTTTCCCCCAGGCACCCGCCCGCATTCGCTTTCGCTTGGCGCGCGATGCGATTATAGTCTGTGACAAGGCAACCGGCGCGCGGCTTGCGCGTTAGACAACGGAAGCGAACGCAATGGGGGCGGGAATGTCGGAACGGATGACGCGGCGGCTGGCCTTCTGGCTGCTGATCTGGCTGACGCTTTACGCGGCGTTTTCGCCGTCATTCTGACGAACCCTTGGCAAGGCAGGCACGACCCGGCATGGCACAAAGATACGGCGGCAGGTTCAGCCCGAACGGCAATCCGAATGGCAATCGGCCGGGCGTGACGGTTGCGGCGCAAGGCCCCCGCCTGCCCGCGCGGCATCCGCTGGCCAGCCGGGTGAAGTGGCTGGTCATCGCCGCGATCCCTTTTCTGCTGACCGCCTTTTCGCAAGGCCCGGTCGGGCTGACGCTGGATCTGGCCGCCTTTGGCCTGATCGCGCTGTCGGCCTTCATGACGGCCGAGGGGCTGATCGCGGAAATGGCCTATAACGCGCGGCGCGTGGCCCGGCGTCCGGCGCTGCCGCGCAAGGGGCTGGGCGCGATCCTGACCGGCCTTGGTCTGGGGATCGGCGCCTATGTTCCCGCCGGGGTCGATCCGGGCACCCTGGGTGCGGGAACGGTGGGGGCGGTGCTGATCGGCATCGTCGGCACCGCGCTGCACATGCTGTGCTTTGGTCCCGACCCGATGCGCGACAAGGGGGCCGAGGGCATCGACATGGCCCAGCAGGACCGCGTGGCCCGCGCCATCGCCGAGGGTGAGGGCTATCTGGCGCAGATGCGTGACGCCATCATGCGCGTCAACGACCGCCGGCTGGAGGCGCGCGTCGATCTGTTCGCCGCGACCGCGCGCGATCTGTTCCGCCGGATCGAGGATGATCCCACCGATCTGGCCAATGCACGCCGCTATCTGGGCGTTTATCTGCTGGGCGCGCGCGATGCCACCGTCAAGTTCGCCGATCTTTACGCCGCCACCCGAGATCCGAAAATCCTGAACGATTACGAACAGTTGCTGTCCGATCTTGAGGGGAACTATACGACCCGCTCGCGCGCCCTGATCGAGGGCGGGCGCAGCGATCTGACCATCGAAATCGACGTTCTGCGCGAACGTCTGGACCGCGAAGGCATCGCCCCGCGCTAACCGCCCACCTTTGCGCCCGACCGGGGCCACCCTGAAAGGATGACCATGACCGAGACCACCCGCGCCACCGCCACCGCCCGCCTGCCCGAGCTGGAACAGATCACCGGCACCGTCCTGCCCGAACCCGCCCGCGAGGTCGTGGCGCTGGATCAGGCCCCGGCCCCCGTTGCCGACGAGATTCGCAAGCGCATGGCCGAGATCGACCTGACCAATACCGGCTCGATCATCTATTTCGGATCGCGCGCCCAAGGCGAATTGCAGACGATCAGCCAGGAAATGCTGGCCGATGTGAAGAACAAGGACGTCGGCCCGGCGGGCGACAGCCTGCGCGACATCGTGACGGCCATCCGCGGCTTTTCGGTCAGCGAACTGGACGTTCGCCGCGAACGCACCTGGTGGGAACGCCTGCTGGGCCGCACCGCGCCCTTTGCCAAGTTCGTCGCCCGCTATGAGGATGTGCAGACCCAGATCGACCGCGTGTCGAACGACCTTTTGAACCACGAACACCGGCTGCTGAAGGATATCAAGTCGCTGGACGTGCTGTACGAACGCACGCTGGATTTCTATGATGAACTGGCGCTGTATATCGCCGCCGGCGAGGAAAAGCTGCGCGAGGTGGACGCCACCGTGATCCCCGCCAAGGAGGCCGAGGTCGAGGCCGCGCCCGAGGATCAGAAGATCCTGCGCGCCCAGGAATTGCGCGATCTGCGCGCCGCGCGCGACGATCTGGAACGCCGCGTCCATGACCTGAAGCTGACCCGGCAGGTGACGATGCAGTCGCTGCCCTCGATCCGGCTGGTGCAGGAAAATGACAAGTCGCTGGTGACCAAGATCAACTCGACGCTGGTGAACACCGTGCCGCTGTGGGAAACCCAGCTGGCGCAGGCGGTGACGATCCAGCGCAGCCATGAGGCGGCGCGCGCCGTCAAGGGCGCGACCGATCTGACCAATGACCTGCTGACCTCGAACGCCAAGAACCTGCGTCAGGCCAACCAGGCGATCCGCACCGAGATGGAGCGCGGCATCTTCGACATCGAGGCCGTGAAAACCGCCAATGCCGAACTGATCGCCACGATCGAGGACAGCCTGCGCATCGCGGATGAGGGCAAGACCCGCCGTGCCGCCGCCGAGGCCGACCTTCAGGTGCTGGAAACCGAACTGCGCGACACGCTGGCCTCGGCCCGTGCGCGCCAGCCGGAAGCCACCGGCGCGCAGCCGCGGGCCTGACCGGATGCGCGGCGCGGTCACCGGTATTGGGCGTTTGCTGCTGGCGCTGCCGCTGATCGCGGCGGCGGGCTGCATGCACGCGCCCGCCGATCCCGCGCCGCGCCCCGCGCCCAAGGTGGTCACGCCGCCGCCTGACGCAAACCCCGCCCCGCCGCCTGCCGCCGATAAGCCCTCCGCCAGCGAAACGACCGCCGCGCCCTCGGCCCGGTCGGCCGAGATCGCGGCCTTTTACCGAAAGGCCGAGGCCGACCTGCGCGCCCGTGGCCATCTGCGCCGCGACCGGGGCGCGGGGATGACCGTCAGCCGCGAGGATCTGGTGCGCGACTTCATGGCGATCGCCTTTCACGATGAACCGCCCGGCAGCAGCCCCGTCCCCGCGCCGCTGCGCCGCTGGTCCGAGCCGGTGCGCGTCGGCCTGACCTTTGGCGACAGCGTGCCGCCTGCGCAGCGCATCCGAGACCGGCGCGATGTCGTCGATCTTCTGGATCGGCTGGCGCGCGCCAGCGGCCATTCCGTCAGCCTGACCGGCGAGACGGGCAACATCGACGTGTTCTTCGTGTCGGAGGACGAACGCCCCGCCCTGCGCAAGGAGCTGGCGCGCCGCCTGCCCGGCCTTCCCGCCGCCGATCTGGACCGCATCCTGTCCATGCCCCGGTCGCTGTTCTGCGCCGCCTATGCCTGGGGCCGCGACGGGCGCGCCGATTACGCCCAGGCCGTCGTGCTGATCCGCGCCGAACACCCGACCCTGCTGCGCCAGTCCTGCATCCATGAGGAAATCGCGCAGTCGATGGGCCTTGCCGCCGACAGCTATGACGCGCGCCCCTCGATCTTCAACGATGATGAGGAATTCGCCCTGCTGACCCAGCACGACGAAACCCTGCTGCGCATCCTATACGACCCCCGCCTGACCCCTGGCATGAACGCCGAACAGGCGCTGCCCATTGTCCAGACCATCGCCGCCGAATTGACCGGCGCGACCAGCTAAACAGAGGTGCGAATGTCCTTTCTGAACATGTTCACCGGCGAGTTCATCGACGTCATCGCCTGGACCGACGACACCCGCGACACGATGGTGTGGCGGTTCGAGACCCGCGGCAACGCCATCAAATACGGCGCCAAGCTGACCGTGCGCGAAGGCCAGGCGGCGGTCTTTGTGCATGAGGGCCAGATCGCCGATGTGTTCGGCCCCGGCCTTTACATGCTGGAAACCAACAACCTGCCGGTGCTGACCACCCTGCAACACTGGGACCACGGCTTCCGCAGCCCGTTCAAATCGGAAATCTACTTCGTCAACACGACGCGCTTCAACAACCAGAAATGGGGCACGCGCAACCCGATCATGACGCGCGACCCCGAAATCGGGCCGGTGCGGCTGCGCGCCTTCGGCACCTATTCGATGCGCGTCACCGACCCGGCCAAGTTCATGGCCGAAATCGTCGGCACCGATGGTGAGTTCACCGCCGACGAGATCAGCTATCAGATCCGCAACGTCATCGTTCAGGCGTTTTCGCGGCTGATCGCGGGATCGAACATCCCGGTGCTGGACATGGCCGCCAATACCGACCAGCTGGGCAAGATGGTGGCGCAGTCGATCACCCCGATCATCGCCGCCTATGGCATCTCGATCCCCGAGTTCTACATCGAGAACATCAGCCTGCCCGATGACGTCGAAAAGATGCTGGACAAGCGGTCGTCGATGGGAATCGTCGGGGATCTGAACCGGTTCGGGCAATATGCGGCCTCTGATGCGCTGCTGAACAATCCCGGCGCAGGCGGCGGCTTTGGCGCCGCGATCGGTGCGGGCATGGGCATGGCCATGGGCAATCAGATGGCCGGTGGCCGCAGCGGTCCCTGGGGTGCCGCACCCGCCGAGATGACCCCGCAGGCGCTGCCGCCCGCGCAGGGCGCCGGCGCCCCGCCGCCCCTGCCCGCCCCCAAGAGCGTGGAAACGGTCTGGCACATCGCCCGCGACGGCCAGTCCGAGGGGCCCTATGGCCGCGCCCATCTGGGCCGTCTGGTCGCCAGCGGCCAGTTCAGCCGCGACACGCTGGTCTGGTCGCCCGGCATGGATGGCTGGCACGAGGCCGAGGAGATCGCCGAACTGGGCCAGTTGTTCACCATCGCCCCCCCGCCGCCGCCGCTGCCGAAGCCCAAGGCCCCCAGCCAGGACTAGGCCATGCCCAAGGCCCAGTCCTATCGCTATCCCTGCGACAGTTGCGGATCGGCGTTGTCGTTTCAGCCGGGGCAGGCACAACTGACCTGCCCCTATTGCGGCCACCGCCAACGCATCCCGCCGGACCCGACGGCGCGCACCCAACCCGTTGATCCCGCCAGCCCCGCCGCCCCCGGCGACCGTATCGGCGATCACGATCACCGCATGTGGGACGACCATGGCCGCCCCCTGCAATGGGAAGCGGGCCGCAAGTTTCAAGGCCTGGTCGAGATCGACCTGGCGCGCGGTCTGGACATGGACCTGCCGGCGGAAGCGGTCGAGGACGTGCGGATGCTGTCCTGCCCCAATTGCGGGGCCAAGGTCGAAATCAACGGCCCGACCCATGCCACCGCCTGCCCGTTCTGCGCCACGCCCGTGGTGATGGACACCGGCGCCACCCGGCAGATCAAGCCGCAGGGCGTCATCCCTTTCGTGCTGACCGAGGCGGAAGCCCGCGCCCAATTGGGCAAATGGCTGGGCAGCCTGTGGTTCGCGCCCAATGATGTCGTCGAATATTCGCGCAAGGGCCGCCGCCTGACCGGCGTCTACACGCCGTTCTGGACCTTCGATGCGGATACGACATCGGCCTATCAGGGGCTGCGGGGCGATTATTACTATGAAACCGAATGGGTGACGGTGATCGTCGATGGCCGCCGCGAACAGCGCCAGCAGCAGGTGCGCAAGACCCGCTGGAGCCGCACCCGTGGCCGCGTCGCGCGCCATTTCAACGACATCCTGGTGCTGGCCGCGCAATCGCTGCCCAAGACCCATACCGACGCGCTTGCGCCCTGGGATCTGGCCGGGCTGGTCGCTTATCGCCCCGATTACCTGTCGGGCTTTGAATCCGAGGGCTATACCGTGCCGCTGGCCGATGGCCACCGCTACGCGCGCGAGGAAATGGCCCATGTCATTGCCATGGATGTGCGCCGTGACATCGGCGGCGACGAACAGCGGATCGAGGCCATCGACACGCGCCACGCCGATGAGACCTTCAAGCATGTGCTGCTGCCGATCTGGACCGCCGCCTATCGCTATGGCGGGCGCAGCTATCGGTTCGTGGTCAACGGCCAGTCGGGCCGGGTGCAGGGCGAGCGGCCCTATTCGCGCTGGAAGATCGCGCTTGCGGTGATCGGCGCGATGATCCTGTTCGCGCTGATCTTTGCGGTGATGCAGGCGCAGGACGGCGGCATCAGTATCGGCAATGGGCGGATGCTGATCCCCGGCTATTGAGGCGCCGGATGGTCACGGGCCGTGGCGCTGACGCTGCTGCCGGATCGTGACGCGGCGATCCCCGCATCTTTCGGCCGTGCCAACCCGCTGCGTCAGCCCCGCGGCCGGTTCCGGCCGCCATGGCCCTGGGCTTTGGGCGGGCCGCTTGCCCGCTCCCGGCGTGATGCCGTGGCGCTTGGCCTTTGCCGCCCGCCCCGACCCGCGCGGCCATGCAGCTTGCGCTTGCCGCTCAGCACCTGCCCCTCGTCAGGCTCCGTTCTTCCGCGCCCCTTGCACCGTGCCGCCTGTCCCGCCTCCTCGGGCCTTGACTTGGCTGCGCCGCTCTGGCCCCTTGGCCGAAAAATGAGGGCTTTTCATGATCCTGTGCTGCGGCGAATCCCTTATCGACATGCTGCCCCGCGACAGCCGACAGGGCGAAGCGGCCTTTGCCCCCTATGTCGGCGGCTCGGTGTTCAACACCGCCATCGCGCTTGGCCGCCTGGGGGCGCGGGTCGGCTTTTTCTCGGGCATTTCGACCGATCTTTTCGGGCAGATGCTGACCAAGGCCCTGGCCGATGCCCATGTCGACAGCGCCACCGCGCTGCGGTCGGGCAGGCCCACGACGCTGGCCTTTGTCACGCTGGTCGATGGCCATGCCCGCTATGCCTTCTACGATGAGGGCACGGCGGGGCGGATGCTGACCGACCACGATCTGCCCGCCCTGCCCGATGATCTGTGCGCCTGTTTCTTCGGCGGCATCAGCCTGATGGTGGAGCCCTGCGCGGGCGCCTATGAGGCACTGGCGGCGCGCGCCCATGCGGCCGGCAAGGTGGTGATGATCGACCCCAACATCCGCCCCGGTTTCATCCACGATCCCCAAGGCTATCGCGCCCGTCTGGGCCGGATGCTGGCGATGGCCGATGTCGTCAAGATCTCGGATGAGGATCTGGACTGGATCACCGGCAAGGCCGGAGCCGAGGGCGTGGCGATGCTGATGGCCGAGGGGCCGAAGCTGGTGTTCCTGACCGTGGGCGCCGAGGGCGCGGTCGCCTATGGCCCGCAAGGCGCGGTGCAGCGCCCGGCGCGGCGGGTCGCGGTGGCCGATACCGTGGGCGCGGGCGACACGTTCAACGCCGGCGTGCTGGCTGCTCTGGCCGAGGCCGGCGCGCTGGATCGCGCAACGCTGGCCGCCGCCGGACCCGAGGTTCTGGCCGCCGCACTGGATCTGGGCATCAAGGCCGCCGCCGTCACCGTCTCGCGCCCCGGCGCGAACCCGCCCTGGCGGTCGGAATTGTGAGGGCGCTGATCCAACGCGTCCATCAGGCGCGCGTCACCGTTGCGGGCCGCGAAACCGGCGCGATCGGTCCGGGGCTGCTGATCCTGATCTGCGCCATGCAGGGCGACACGCTGGCCGAGGCCAAATCCATGGCCGCGCGCATCGCCAAGCTGCGGATCTTTCGGGATGAGGCGGGCAAGATGAACCGCTCCGTCATCGACACCGGCGGTGCCTGTCTGGTGGTCAGCCAGTTCACCCTTGCCGCCGACACCAGAAGCGGCAACCGCCCTGGTTTCTCGGCCGCCGCCGCGCCCGATCTGGGCCGCGCGTTGTACGAGGCCTTCGCCGTCGCACTGCGCGATCTGGGCCTGCCCGTCGCCATGGGCGAGTTCGGCGCGGATATGGATGTGGCCCTGGTCAATGCCGGGCCGGTCACGATCTGGCTGGACAGCGCCGACCGGGCATAGGGTCGCGCCCGGTGGCGGCTGCGGACGGGGGGCGCTGCCCCCCGCACCCCCCGGCGTATTTGGGCAAGAAAGAAGGGGATGCCGGGGGCGTTTGCCAAAGGCTTGGGCGCGGTCTGCGATCCCACGGGATGCGGGGTGAGGCATGACGGGTGACACGGGCGCGGGGTTGCCGCTGGGGGCTGGTCAGGTGGCATCAAACTTGGGCTTTCGCCGCGGCTCGGGGATGGGCGGCGAGGCAGTGACCTGTCGCCTGGCGATCGGCTGGACGAAGTGATGAGGCGCAACTCCGTCGCGCGTCACGCGACGAAAGGCCAGTCGCTCGGGTTACCGCACGGTGGCGGGTTGCGTGGCTTCAGCCCTGTGCCTTCGCTGCGTGACCGTCATTCTGGCGCAGTCGTCCATGCAGATTGGCGCGTGTTCGCCGTGGATTAGATGGATGGCCAACTGGTGTGCTCCGGCCCCGCTGAGGTGTGGGTTGATGGATGTCTGCGCGATGCCCATAGGCCGCCTTGCCTTCGCACCTTTGGGAACTCTGTTACGATGCAAGACGCCCGTGCTTACCGTGTCCGGCAGGCGTCAGCCGCGATGCGCGCCTTGGGCAAGCTCGGCGACGAAGGCCAGAACCTCATCGACGGGGCGCGCTTCGGCGATTTTCTTGACGATGGCGGATCCGACCACGCAGCCATCGGCCACACGGGCGACGGCCTCGGCGGCCTCGGGGGTGGCGATGCCAAAGCCCACGACGACCGGCAGACCGGCGGCGGCACGGATGCGGGCGACTTCGGGGGCGATATGGGAGGGGTCGGCGGCGGCGCCACCGGTGATGCCGGTTACGCTGACGTAATAGACAAATCCCGAGGTGTTCGCCACAACCGCTGGAAGTCGCGCGTCATCGGTGGTGGGCGTCGCCAGGCGGATGAAGTTCAGCCCGGCGGCGCGGGCGGGCAGGCAAAGCTCGGCGTCTTCCTCGGGTGGCAGGTCGACGACGATCAGGCCATCGACACCGGCGCGGGCAGCCTCGGCCAGGAAACGGTCGGTGCCGCGCGCGTAAATGGGGTTGTAATAGCCCATCAGCACGATCGGGGTGACGTCATCCCCCTCGCGGAAGGCGCGCACCATATCCAGCGTGCGGCTGACCGAGCCGCCAGCCGCCAGCGACCGATGCGCGGCCGCCTCGATCACCGGGCCATCGGCCATCGGATCGGTGAAGGGCATCCCCAGCTCGATCACATCGACCCCCGCACCCGGCAGACCACGCATCACCGCCAGTGCCGTATCGTGATCGGGATCGCCCGCCATGATATAGCTGACGAAAGCCTTGCGCCCCTGTTCGGCAAGTTCGGCAAAACGGCGGTCGATGCGGGTGGTCACGGCGGTTCCCTTTCGGCTGGTCGGCACCGATGTGCCAGCAGTGGCGGCCAAGCGCAAGTCACGGCGGCCAATGGCGCGAGATCGGCGCGGCCTAAACCATCCGCGTCCGCCACTATGGTGCCACATGACGATGCCAAAGCCTTGCGGCCGCTGATGATTTCGGGGCAAACTGGCCGCCGGCGGCGCCGGGTATCGCGTCGGGCCGCTGCACCGCGTGTCATCGGGGGGGCGTCATGGAAAAGGCCATCGTTCACACGTTCCAGACGACATCGCGCGACGGGCCAGAGTTCCGCACCTGGTTTCGTGGCGAACATACCCATTTCAACCCGGTGCGGGCGCGCATGTATGATCCGGGCGCGGTGCGCGAATGGGTGCTGAAGGGCTGGCTGCCCGACCGGCCGCTGATCACCCACGACACGCAGATCACCGCGTTTGGATCCTGCTTCGCGGCCAATATCTCGAACTGGTTGTCGCGCCGCCATTTCCGCGTGCTGACGCGCGAGGAAAGCGCGCGCCGCGCCTATGTCGTGGCCTTCGGCGAGGGGATGGTGAACAGTTTTGTCATCCGCCAACAGTTTGAATGGGCCTGGGAGGGTAAGGTCTTTGATCAGGCGCTGTGGCACGGATATGACGCGAAATCCTATGGTTACGACCCCGAAGTGCAGGCCGAGACGCGCCGCATCTTTGATGAGACCGACCTGTTCATCCTGACCTTCGGGCTGAGCGAGGTGTGGTATGACGAACCCACCGGCAATGTGTTCTGGCGCACGATTCCGAAGGACGCCTATGACCCCGCGCGCCACAAGTTCCGTGTCAGCTCGGTCGAGGAAAACGAGGCCAATATCCGCGCCATCCATGACCTGATCCGCAAGCACAGGCCCGATGCACGGATCATCATCACGCTGTCGCCGATCCCGCTGATCGCGACCTTCCGCGACAATTCCTGTCTGACCTCCAACGCGGTGTCCAAGGCAATCCTGCGGGTGGCGATCGACAATGTGATGCGCGACCTGGGGCCCGAGGGGCATATCTTCTATTGGCCCTCTTATGAGCTGGTGACCGATATCTTTCACCTGCCCTACAAGCCCGACCGGCGCCATCCGCGCAATGAGGTGCTGGATTTCATCATGACCCAGTTCGAACATGTCTGGTGCGTCGAGACGCCCGACAACCCCGCGCCGCCGCTGGCCGAGGCCTGGGCCATCGCGTTGTCGGCGGCGGGCGATCTGCCCGATGTGGTGGGCGAGTATGTGCGCGGCCGCAAGCCCTGGCGGCTGCGGCAGATCCTGCGGTCGGGGACCGTGCTGGATCCCGACCCCGATGTGAACGCCGCCAAGCGCAAGCTGCTGGCGGATATCGTGCTGGGCTGGGCGGCTGCCGAAAAACCGCTGGCGGAGGGGCCAGAAGTGGCGCAGGGCCAGCCAGACCAAGGGCGCCAACCATCGCCAGACCCGGGCGAGCCATGCTGACAGCCCCCCGCGCCGCGTCCCGGTGACGGTTGCGATGTGCCGCCCTGCCCCGGCAGACCGCCCCCCATCACCTGCCCCGCACCCGCGGGGCGCGGTGCTGGCGCCCGGCCACAGGCCGCGCGAAGTTTGGCTGTCGCCTGCCGCGCACCCGCGCGGGGTGGTGCGCGCCACAGCGGATGGCCATGCCGTCGGGCGGCCCGTTCTCCCGGCGCATCCGCGTGCGGCTGTGCAAGGGGCGCGGCATGACCTTCGGTCTGACCGCCGATTTCCCCCCGCACCCCCGCGCAGGCATGCGCCCGGATCCGTCATGATGCCGCCCATGGTCGCTGCCTATTGTGTCCAGGCCTCACATGCCGATGCGCCGCGTTCGGCGACGGCGACCAGCCAGTTGGTGCCAAACCGGTCGCAGCACATCCCGAACTCTCGCATCGGTTCCATCGCGCCCCAGGGCCAGATGATCGCCCCGCCATCGGATAGGGTATCGAACAGCGCCCGCGCCCGATCGCGGTCAGGCTCATCATGGCCGATGAAGGCGCCCTGCATCCGCCCCATGTCGACGCCATCGGGGTAATCCGATCCCGACACGACCGACCGCCCGTCATGCACCACCTCGGCCAGGAAAATCCCGGCGCTGTGGGCGTAATCATCGCCCCCTTCGGACACGGGCATGTCGGCATAGCGCAGAAACCGGGCCTGGCCGCCGAAAACGCCGGCATAAAAGGTCATCGCCGCGCGGCACTGACCCTGAAAGAAAAGGTGTGGAACAAACATCGAACCCTCACGCGCAACCGAATCATCGTCAGACTAGGCCATGCCGATGAAGGACCGGTTAACACCGTCTGACTTGCGCGCGCGCAGCCACGCGCCTAGAAGGCCCGAAACGCAAGGAAAGGGCGCATCATGGGCTTTCGCATGGGGATCGTGGGCTTGCCGAATGTCGGCAAATCGACGCTGTTCAACGCGCTGACGCGCACCGCCGCGGCGCAGGCCGCCAACTTCCCTTTCTGCACGATCGAGCCGAACGTGGGCGAGGTCGGCGTGCCCGACCCCCGGCTGGACAGCCTGGCCGCCATCGCCGGGTCCAAGCAGATCATCCCGACCCGCATCACCTTTGTCGACATCGCCGGCCTCGTCAAAGGCGCCAGCAAAGGCGAGGGCCTGGGCAATCAGTTCCTGGCCAACATCCGCGAGGTTGACGCCATCGCCCATGTGCTGCGCTGTTTCGAGGACGGCGACATCACCCATGTCGAGGGTCGCGTCGATCCGATCGAGGATGCCGAAACCATCGAGACCGAGCTGATGCTGGCCGATCTGGAATCGATCGAACGCCGCCGGGCCAATCTGGCGCGCAAGCTGAAGGGCAATGACAAGGAGGCCGCCGATCAGGATCGCCTGCTGGCCATGGCGCAGGCGGCGCTGGAAAACGGCCAGCCCGCGCGCAGCGTCAAGGTGGCCGATGACGATGCCCGCGCATGGGGCCAGTTACAGCTTTTGACAGCTAAGCCCGTGCTTTACGTCTGCAATGTGGAAGAAGCTGCGGCCGCCGAAGGCAACAGCCAATCCGCCCGCGTGGCCGAAATGGCGCGCGCCCAAGGGGCGGGCCACGTCGTGATCTCGGCCCGGATCGAGGAAGAACTTTCGCAACTGGCCGATGACGAATCCGCCATGTTCCTTGAGGAAATGGGCCTGCATGAGGCCGGCCTCGACCGGCTGATCCGCGCGGGCTACGACCTGTTGGGCTTGCAGACCTATTTCACCGTCGGCCCGAAAGAGGCCCGCGCCTGGACGATCCGCAAGGGCACGCTGGCCCCGCAGGCGGCAGGCGTCATCCATGGCGACTTTGAAAAGGGGTTCATCCGCGCCGAAACCATCGCCTTTGACGATTACGTCACCCACAAGGGTGAGGCCGGCGCGCGCGAGGCGGGCAAGTTCCGCGTCGAGGGCAAGAGCTATGAGGTCAAGGACGGGGACGTCCTGCATTTCCTGTTCAACACCTGACGAAAAAAGGGGCGCCACTTGGGCGCCCCAGTCGTCAGGCGGTTCAGGATAAAGGACGGTCAGAACCGGAACGAGACATTCGCCCCGATCGTGGTGGCATCCAGAGAACGCCCTTTGGTGTTGTCGATGTCCTTGAAATTGTGGCGCAGAACCTCGGCGCCGACCATGATGTTCTCGGCCGCGCGGTATTTCACGCCGACACCGTAGACCAGGCCGGTTTCCTTCAGATCACCGCCATTGGCCGCTGCATTCTCCAGCGTCAGACGCTCGGCGCCGACAGTGGCATAGGGCAGGAAATCGCCCGCGTCATAGCCGGCCAGGGCCTTGGCGCGCAGCATGCTGCCATCGGCGCTGATACCGCCCAGCTTGGCCTTGGCCAGCTTGTCATAGGACAGCTCACCGCCCAGCACGAACTGGCCCATGTCCTGCATGTAACCGGCGTGCAGACCATAGGTCGTGCCGTCGAACTTGGGCTGGGTGCCGCTGGTTTTCAGCTTGCCGTTGGCCTTGCCGGCCTGCGCGCCCATGTAAAAGCCGGTCCAGTCCGAGGGGTCGACCTGATATTCGGTCACCACCGGCATGGCCAGCACCGGATCGGCGGCGGGCGCGGCCAGGCTGCCGGCACTGGCGAAACCGGCGGACGCCATCAGGGCCATCGGGATCAGGAACAGGGATTTCATCTGCATCTCCTTGGGTTGCTCGATGGCGCCAATCTGCCGCAACGGGCGGCGAATGTCGCATCACAGCGCGTCGCGGCCGAACACCTTGGCCGCACCGGCCCGCGACGGCGCGTGAGGCGGATGCAGATTTGGTGGAGGATCTCGCGGGTTTGTGAAGGCCGCGTTGACGGGCGGTCGGACTGCGGCCTGAGGGTCGGCGGGCATGGCCTGGCGGCGCCCACCGGCCCCGTCGCGGCACGGACGTTGCCCATCAGCACCCGCGGCCCGAGTCGCTGGGCCAGGCGCCTTGCCCGCCCCCGGATTCGCCGGTGGCCTGCCCCTATCGGACCGGCTTTCGGCGCCTTCCCCGGCGGATCAGGGGGGCGATGCGGTGCCGTGCGACAGGCCACCGCCGCCTCCGCACGGGCCGGGCGCGCCCCGATCAACGCGGCCTGTCGGCACCGCCATCGGGTCTGGTGGCCGCCACGCCCGGATGCGGCGCCGGCCCCGGCCGATCCTGCGGTTCGTTCCCGGACAGACGCAACCGTGCGCCGCCTGCTGGGCAGTTGCGCCTGTCGCGCGGCGGCTGTCAGCCACGCCGGGCGCCGCGCACGGACGGCGTGGCAACCGGGTGGATCATCGCCGCAACATGCCTGCGCGCGTGATCCCGGCACGTCACCATCTGGCGAATGGCTGCGCCGCGCATGATGCCCGAGAAACATCCACGTCGCGGCCCGATGCCACGGCGCCCGTGCGCCCGAGACCGACACCGGGGCGCGTCATCGAAGGGCGCCGCCCGCCTGACGTCATCTGCTGCGACATGACCCGCACAGGCCCGACCGCGTTCCTTTGACGCGCAACGCCCGCATCCTCGGGCCGACGCCGCGCCGCGACCGTTGCGTGCGGATCGTGGGTCTGTCTGACCGGCCCAACGTTTGACGGACGCTGGCTCGCCGCCGCCATGCGGGCGCGTCGGGCCGACTGGGCGGGCGTGCAGTGGGGCGCGGTACATGTCGCGCCGTGGCTGTGGTGCCGCGATCAGCGCCCGGCGCCCGGGATGACCATCGTCCGACTGGGTAAGGCGTTCGCCCCCTCGGCTGCCTGACGACAAGCAGGCGCCCGCTGTTCAGCGCGGCGCACCGACAGCGGCCGCCACCCGGACGCCGACACACGTGCGATCATTTTCGCCACTAAGCGCGACAATGCCCGCATGACCCATGTTGTCCATGATGGCGCCAAGCCGTTGGTGCTGGCCTGCCCGGCCCGGCCCGTGAACGCCTGTCGGGGCGGTTCCAGCGAAACAGGGCCGGACAGCGCCGGTCGCAGCCGTGATGGCCGTCACGTCAACCTGCTGTCTGCTGGGCGGCCTATAACCTTGGCGTGCCGCCGGAAAGCGCCATTCACATCGGATGTCCCGCGTGACCCGGCAGGTGGACGCCGCGCCCCTGTGAACACCCGCTGTCACGCGACGCCCAAGAGAGGGCCAATTGACGACAGCCGCCACAAGCCAGCGGG
>NZ_JBHFHM010000024.1:0-22484 GCF_041927815.1 Paracoccus zhouxuedongae | reverse complement strand
GGTCTTCCTCTCCGCCGTCGCACTCGCCGCAACCGTCATGTTCTGGCTATGAAACGAGAACGAGTCCTGACCCTAGGCTTGCCGTTGCGCGGCAGAACAAGCAGCACGAGCGGCAGGCAGATGGCGAGGTGAATCGCGGCATAAGCAGCGCATGTTCCCCGCCATCCCCAATGCTCCAGAAACAGAGCCGAGAGCGGCCAGCAGACCGTGCTTGCGAAGCCGCCCCACAGCGTCAGCGTGGTGATGGCGGAACGCGCCGAATGGCCGTAGTAGCCGCCGAGCGTTGCGAAGGCGGCATCATAGAGGCCGGCCCCCATGCCGAGGCCGAGCACGACCCATCCCGCGACGAACACCCATAGGGACGGCGCGACCGCAAGGATGACGAGTCCAGAGGCAAGGAGCAGGCACGCGGCCGCCAGAACCGGCCGGCCGCCGTGCTGGCCGATGGCGTCGCCCACTCGCGGAGATACGATGCCGGCGGCGAGCAGGCCGAGGGAGAGCGCGCCGACGATCCATGCCAGCGGCCAGCCGGTATCAGCCGCGATTGGTGCGGCAAGGACCGCCAGCAGATAATAGGAACTGCCCCATGCGAATATCTGCACCACGCCGAGCGCGGAAATGATGGGCCAGCGGGGACCGGCGATTGCCTGATTTTCGGACGCTTGAGCTTGGGCCATGCTGGATCAGCGTTCCGCCTCGACAGGAGCCGGGCGACGGCCGCCGCGCTCATACCAGCCTTTCGAGCGGTTCACGATCCAGACGACCGAGAGCATGACTGGCACTTCGATCAGCACCCCGACCACGGTTGCGAGCGCGGCCCCGGAGTGGAATCCGAACAGGCTTATGGCGGCGGCAACCGCCAGCTCGAAGAAGTTTGATGCGCCGATCAGCGCCGAGGGACCGGCCACGCAATGCTGTTCGCCCACGGCCCGGTTGAGTAGGTAGGCCAGCCCCGAGTTGAAATAGACTTGAATCAGGATCGGGACCGCCAGCAGGGCAATGATGAGCGGTTGCGCGATGATCTGTTCGCCCTGAAAGCCGAACAGCAGCACCAGCGTCACCAGCAGGGCGACGAGCGACAGCGGCCCGAGCTTCGCCAGCAGCGCGGCGAGCGCCGGAGCGCCGCCCGTCGCAAGAAGCCGTCGCCGGACGATCTGCGCGACGATCACCGGAATGACGATGTAGAGCACGACCGAGAGGACCAGCGTTCCCCACGGCACGGTGATGGCGGACAGGCCAAGCAGCAGGCCGACAATCGGCGCGAAGGCCACCACCATGATAGCGTCGTTGAGCGCGACCTGACTCAACGTGAAATGCGGCTCGCCCTTGGTGAGATTGGACCAGACGAACACCATTGCGGTGCAGGGTGCGGCGGCCAGAATAATGAGGCCGGCGATATAGCTGTCGATCTGGTCGGCCGGCAGATGGGGTCGGAACAGCCAGCCGATGAACAGCCAGCCGAGCAGCGCCATCGAAAAGGGCTTGATCGCCCAATTGATAAACAGCGTCACGCCGATGCCGCGCCAGTGCCGCCCGACTTCCCCGAGGGCGGCGAAGTCGATCTTGAGCAGCATGGGAATGACCATGAGCCAGATCAGCACCGCGACCGGCAGATTGACCTTGGCAATTTCGAGAGCGCCGACAGCATGAAACGCGCCGGGGAACCAATGTCCAAGGGCGATGCCGACGACGATGCAAAGGGCCACCCAAAGGGTGAGATAGCGTTCAAAGGTGGACATGGGGATTTCCTTACGCCGTCGCCACGCGGCGGCCGTGTTCGTCAACGACCCGCTCGCCATCCTCTTTCACGAACTCGCCCCGTTGTGGTGGCAACAGATCAAGCACCGCTTCGGATGGTCGGCAGAGCTTCACCCCTTTGGGGCTGACGACGAGAGGGCGATTAATCAGGATCGGGTGCGCCATCATCGCGTCGAGCAAGGCGTCATCGGTCAGTTCAGGATCGCCAAGGCCGAGGTCGGCATAGGGTGTTCCTTTTTCCCGCAAGATCGAGCGGGGCGACAGGCCGGCGCGCCCGATGAGCTGCACGAGCAGGGCGCGGGAGGGTGGGGTTTTCAGGTATTCGATGATATGAGGCTCGACACCTGCATTGCGGATCAGACCAAGGGTATTCCGCGAAGTGCCGCAATCGGGATTGTGGTAGATAATAACATCCATGTCGCACCTCATGCCGCGCTGCCGCGAGGCGAGCTTGCGCCTTCGGACTGGCCGATTTCAACAAGGCGGGTGCGCAGCGTCGATTTGTCGAGGCTGGAAACGGGAAGCGCCGCGAAAGCTCCGATCCGGTTGCGGAGATAGCGGAACGCGCTCACGAACGCCGTTTGCCGGGCAATCTCTGGCCCTTCGACGGCGGCGGGGTCTTCGATTCCCCAATGCGCCGTCATAGGCTGGCCGGGCCAGACCGGGCAGGCTTCTCCGGCCGCGTTGTCGCAGACGGTGAACACGAAATCCATGACGGGAGCGTCAGGCCCCGCAAATTCGTCCCATGCCTTCGAGCGCAGGCCCTCGGTGGGATAGTCGAAGTTCGCCAGCGTCGTGATGGCGAGCGGATTCACTTCGCCCTTGGGCTGGCTTCCTGCTGAGTATGCGCGGAAGCGGCCCGCGCCATCCTTGTTCAAGATGCTTTCGGCAAGGATCGAGCGGGCGGAATTGCCGGTGCAGAGGAACAGGACATTGAAGATGCGTTCGGGTGCGGCGTGGTCAGGCATGGGTGGCGTCCTTCGCGGGTTCACAGCAGGCGACGAGCTTGTTCACGACCGGGCTGCATACGTCCGGGTGGCCTTGGCAGCAGTCGCGCATGAGAAATTCGAGCAGGCCGGACAGCGCCGGATAGGAGGCGCTGTAGATGATCGAGCGCCCGTCCCGGCGAGACTCGACAAGGCCGGCTTGTTCAAGGTGGCTCAGGTGGAAGGACATGCGCGACGAGGATGCGCCGTCCATTGCTTCCCCGATTGCGCCGGCCGGCATCCCTTCCGGCCCGGCCGTGACCAGCAGGCGCACGATACGCAGGCGGGTTTCCTGCGAGAGCGCCGCGAACGCGGAGAGGGCTTGCTTTTCGTTCATCAATGCCTCAACATCTCAAGAGTTATTGAAACATGGATACACGGACATGAACGTTCACGCCAGCCCCCTAAAGACCAATTTTCAGGATGACGCCTCGCTCGGCGCGTTCCTTGATGCTTTGGAAGCACACGCCGACAAGGCGCTTGTCCTCACCTATGGCGACGGGCAGCAGGTGCAGGCCGGCTATCACGTCACCGAGGTTAAGGCGGGTTCTTTCGTCACGCTCGATTGCGGCGGCAATCCCGATGCGTGGCGGGAAACCGTCTTGCAGGTCGAGGACATTCCGGCGACCGAACGCAGTGCGCCCATGACCGTCGCCAAGTTCCAGTCGATCTTGGGAAAGGTCGGCAGCAGGGTCCAGCTCGACAGGGAGGCGCGTTTGACTTGGGAGGTGAGCCGCCCCGGCGATCCGATGCAGGTCTATGACGTGGCCGGCATCGAGATCGAGAACGACCGGGCGATTGTGCATTTCAGCCCGCGCCCGGCAATCTGCAAGCCAAGGCATCGTGCGCAGCAGGCCGGAGCGCCTGCCTGTTGCGGCTAAGGCGATTGCCGTGTCGCGTAGCTCTTAAAACATGCTACGTCACATATGCTTGTCGCAGGTGGCGGGGACTTTTGAAACATTGGCCGGCTGGCTCAAATGTTCCAATAACGAGCCCGGCCTACAGGAATTTCATTTATTCGTTGCCTTCGGCCGGTAGCGATAAGTCTCTGACGTAGTGTGCAACAAGGAAGGGCTTATAGCCAGTGTCAGATCGTGCTTTTGGCCCGCAAGCCGCAACACAGCAAGGAAATGCTGGAGAGGTTTTTGCCGCCTTTCTCAAACTCGGTCTGACCTCTTTCGGCGGCCCCATAGCCCATCTCGGATACTTCCGGGATGAACTGGTAGTGCGGCGGCGTTGGCTGGACGATCACGCCTATGCCGATCTGGTGGCCCTCTGCCAGTTCCTGCCCGGCCCAGCATCCAGTCAGGTCGGGTTCGCGCTCGGCATGATGCGGGCTGGCTGGTTGGGCGCATTCGCGGCCTTCGCAGCCTTTACCCTGCCATCCGCGCTGATCTTGATGGTTTTCGCATTGACCGCGACTGCAATTGCAGGACCGATTGGCGACGGTGCGCTACATGGCCTCAAGATCGTGGCGGTAGCGATCATCGCGCAGGCGATATGGGGCATGGCAAGGAATCTCTGCCCGGATCGTGAGCGAGCGGCAATTGCCGTTCTTGCCGTCGCGGTGCTGGCCTTCGTGCCGGGAGCCTTCGGCATGATCGGAGCCATCATGATTGGCGCACTGTTTGGGCTGGCTCTTGGCCGGGGAGAGGCAAAGCAGTCAGAGGGTCATATCCTCTTGCCTGTTTCCCGAGGTGCCGCTGTAGGGGCCATTATCGCCTTTTTCGTCCTGTTGATCCTGTTGCCGTTGCTGGCGGGACAATCGCAGGCCCTCGCCGTCATCGACAGCTTCTACCGTGCGGGCGCGCTGGTATTTGGCGGTGGCCATGTCGTGTTGCCGCTCCTTGACGCAGAAGTAGTCCAAAGTGGGTGGGTGACGCCCGATGCTTTCCTAGCGGGCTATGGAGCAGCCCAAGCAGTTCCGGGACCGCTGTTTACCTTTGCGGCCTACCTTGGCGCGCTGTTGGGGCCGACACCAAATGGTGTGATCGGCTCCGGCCTCGCCCTTCTGGCGATCTTCTTGCCGGGCTTTCTGCTGCTGATCGGTGTCCTGCCTTTTTGGGATTGGTTTCGGAGGATGGCAACGGCACAGTCACTCATGCAGGGAGCCAACGCGGCTGTTGTCGGTATCCTCGGCGCGGCGCTCTATTCTCCGGTCTTCACGACCGCGATTACCGATGGACGTGATTTCACGCTGGCGCTTGCGGGCTTTGTGGCGTTGACAGCTTGGAGGGTTGCTCCGTGGATTATTGTCGGTCTGTCCGCATTAGGGGGAGTGGTTCTAAGCGTGATTGGATGAGATACAGGAGCAGGACCTCGTGGCCGCATGGTGTTGCGTCGGCCGTGTCGCGCAAATCCCGAATCCTGCGACAGAAGCAAGCTGAAAGCGCCGTCGATTCTCACGCCTTGTTGGCTGCCGCCTGCTCCAGAATCTTGCGATAGCCCTCACGCGATAGCCATTGCGCGCGTTCGAGGTGGCTTTGCCAGCAACGATAGGTCCGAAGTTCCTCGGCTGTCGGATCGCGGTGCAGCACGATCCGCGCGACTTCCTTCCAGTCCGCGCCCTCGGCCTTCGCATCGAGAAGGCGCAGATAGGTGACGTAGTGGCGTTCGTCATAGGTGGTTATGGCGTCGCCGGCCGGCGCTTCGTCGTCCACATCGGGATCGAGTTCGACGGGAACCCGCATAGTCATTCCCCGTATCCGAGAGAGCTTGTCTGCGGTGCGCCCCCGCAAACGATTCTCTCTGACTCTTGGTGATCGGGGAGTTAGTAACCGTCACGAAACGGCCCCATGGCCTTTAGCTCGGAAAGCCTGTTGTATACGCCACAGGCTCCCCGACCATAGGTCAAGGAGTTGGTGCCGTTCTGGCTGGCACCGGCCATCCGTGAGGGGTTACTACGCCCCAGAGCAGCGCGTCTGCTCCACTCACAATCTTAGCCGAGCCGCACGCGAATGTCTTTGCCTTTTCGGCGCGACACCGCGACGGGCGGCTGAAATCCCTCGGCAGCGCAGCGCCCCGAAGGGGGTGCCGCCAGCGCATAGGCGCAAATGCGGCACGCTACGCGCCGCCGATCCCTCGCCATGGTTCGCCACAGTCCGCTGCCGCCCTCCGGCAGCCCAATCCCGACTGGAGGTGATCCATGCCCAACCCGCTCGCGGGCCTGCCGCCGCGCCTGTTGCGCACCAAGGAAGCCGCGCGCTTCCTGGGCATATCCATCCGCACCCTTGAGAAACATCGCACCTACGGCACCGGCCCGACCTATCGCAAGGTCGGCGGTCGCGTCCTCTACACCGTCCGCGATCTGGAGGACTGGAGCGCGGTCGGCGAACGTAAATCCACCCGCGACAAGACCGCCGGCACGGTCTTTCCCGCGCGTCCGCTCACGCCCGAAGAACGGGACGAGTGCTAGATGCTGCGTGAGGACGATCACGCCCCCGCGCCGCCGACCGAGGACAGCGAGCGCAGCCGCCTAGACCCCTTCGTGGTCGCAACGGGCGATGCGCCGCCGCGCGACCAGCGCGACTTGATGGAACGGCCGTTCTTCTCGTTGGCGAAGACCCCGCGCACCAAGCCGATTCTCTACAAGGCTGCCGACATAGAGGTGCAGGTGTTCGGGATGCCCGAGCATGGCATGGCGACCATTTGGGACGCCGATGTGCTGATATGGGCGGCCTCGCAGATCGTCGCGGCCGAGAATGACGGCCTCACGACTTCGCGCTTCGTCCGGTTCACGCCCTACCATCTGTTGCGCGCCATCGGGCGGCCGACCGGCAATCACCAATACCGGCTTCTGAAAGCCGCGCTGGCGCGGCTGCAATCCACCGTCATCGCCACCACGATCCGCAACGGCCCGCATTGGCGTCGCCGGCAATTCTCTTGGATCAACGAGTGGGAGGAAATGACGACGCGCGCCGGCCGCGTCGAGGGCATGGAGTTCGTCCTGCCCGAATGGTTCTACAACAGCGTCATCGACCGTTCGCTAGTCCTGACCATCGACCCGGCCTATTTCCGGCTGACTGGCGGCATCGAGCGATGGCTTTACCGCGTCGCCAGAAAGCACGCCGGGCACCAGCGCCACGGCTGGATTTTCGAGGTCGCGCACCTTCATCAGAAATCCGGCAGCCTCGCCCGGCCGTCCGACTTCGCGCTTGACCTGCGCCGGATCGCGGCCCGCCAGCAACTCCCCGGTTATCGGCTCCAGATCGAGCGGGAAGACGGTCGCGAGCTGCTGCGCATCCGCCCCGAAAACTCATCAACAGGCACTGTTGATAACCCTGTTAATGCCATCGGCAGATCAGGCGCACGGGGTATCGGCACATCAGGCGCACGACTATCGGCAGATCAGGCGCACGAACCGCAGCTAACGCTTTGGCCTGAAAAGCGGAATCCGACCGCTAACTTATCTAACAAAGAATCTAACTCTTTTTCTTTGACGCGCGCGCACGCGATGCGTGGTGCCGGTTCGACCCGTAGGGGCGAGCCATGACGCCAGCCTTTGACGCGGCGCGCGCAAGCAGCCCCCACCAGCATATCCCCGGAGACGAACAATGACCCGTCGCGCCCATCGCAGCGCGCACGGCCGTCCGCTGCCGGACGGGCCTGCGCCCTTCACAACATTAGTCGAGCTGACCTTCGACAAGCGCAAGGTCGAGCACTGGATACGCTTCGGCCGCAAGAGCTATGAACAGATCATCGACCGTCGCCGGAGTGTTGTCGGCTTCGCGCCGGGCAACGTCTTCGCCTTCGTCCGATGGGCGAGCGGCGACCACGGCACGGTCGTTTCCCGCATCGACATTGTGCGGGCCATCGGGCGCGGCGAGCCATACCAAACATTACCCTTCGTCCGCCCCGGTGGCGAAATCCTGCTGCGCCTCGATAGCTGGCCGAAGGTGCAGCGCGGGCTTGCCGCCATCGACGCCGTGGAATCGCTCGGCCTCGATCCAGCCGACGCCGCACGCGAGCATTGGCGGCATGTCCACAACCGTTTGACCGCCAATCTGGAGCCGCACGCTTACACGCCCGAGCGACATGCCGCGTGGCTTCACCGCCGAAGGATCGAGCCATGACGCGCCGCCGCACCCTCACGGTGACGGCGCTCGCCGTCATCGGCATTGCCGCCGCCAGCGCCGTCGATTGGCCCATGAAACTCATCTGGAACGCGACGGCCAGCGCGCCCATCGGCTTCTACACCGTCGAGCCGGCCGACGCGCTCGACGTGCCCGAGCTGGTCGCCGTCATGCCGCCCGAACCGCTCGCCGCCTTCATGGTCGAGCGCGGCTATATCGCGCGCGGCGTCCCGCTGTTGAAGCGCGTCTTGGGTCTGCCGGGACAGCGGGTTTGCCGCGCCGGCCGCACGATCACGGTGAACGGGATCGAGATGGGCGAGGCGCTGGAGCGCGACAGCCTCGGCCGCGATCTGCCCGTCTGGCGGGGCTGCCGAGTGATCGGCGACGGCCAGCTTTTCCTTATGAATTGGGAAGTCCGCGACAGCCTCGACGGCCGCTATTTCGGACTCACCCCCGCAGCTTCCGTCATCGGCCGAGCGGTCCCGCTCTGGACCGATGAGGAAGGCGTCGGCCGCTACGAGTGGCGCGCACCGACGCACTGAAACCATCCCCCGAAAGCCAATCACAGGAGATTTCCCATGGCAGAAATAGGCACCTTCACCCGCACCGAAACCGGCTATGCCGGGAAGCTACATTCGTTCGGCCTCCGCGATAAGCTGTTCATCGTCCCAGCCAAGCCGAGCGACATGAAAAACGCGCCCGACTATCGCCTGCGCCTCGATAGCGAGGACGGCCCGGACACCGGCCCCGCATGGAAAGACTCCAGCGAAAATGCCGGCGACTTCGTGTCGTTGCGGCTGGAGGGACCGATCTTCCCGTTCCCGATCCGCGCCAAGCTGTTCCAGTCCAACGACGATCCATCGGTCTGGACGCTGCGTTGGAAGCACCCCCGGAAAGTCGAGGACGAGGAATGACGGCCGCGCGCGTCCGGCCCGCCATCCGGTCCAAGATCGTCATCCCTTTGTTCGCGGAAAAGCCGTCTCATCCCTTCGTCCCGCTCGCCGACCGGACGGCCGGCGCGCGCAGCGAAGGTCAGGGGCGGCCATCGGCCGGCGCTTGCGCCTTGCCCTTGACCGCAGCGAGCACGCTGGCAGGCTGGTGTCGAAGCGGAGACAGGACTGCATGGCATTATGCCGTCCTGATACTGGCCGGCGCGCTTTCCGTCTGCGCCGGATCGAGCGTCGCGGTAGCGCAATCCGCGCCCGTCGAGCGCCCGGCCGCCGCCCATCCCTACGCGGCTCACATCGCCGAGGCGTCGCAGCGTTTCGGCATACCGGAGCATTGGATCGTCGCGGTGCTACGCGCCGAGAGCGCGGGCGATGTGCGCGCGGTTTCGTCGGCCGGCGCGATGGGATTGATGCAGGTGATGCCCGACACATGGGCGGGCCTGCGCGTCCGCTACAGCCTCGGCCGCGATCCTTACGACCCGCGCGACAACATCCTCGCAGGCACGGCCTACCTGCGCGAAATGTTCGACCGCTACGGCAATGTCGCGGCGATGCTGGCGGCCTACAATGCCGGTCCCGGCCGCTATGACGAACACCTTGCGACCGGCCGCGCCCTGCCGGCCGAGACGCGGGCCTATGTTGCCGCGCTCGCGCCGACCCTCGGCGGCGCGACTGCAACCGAACCGCCGTCATCGGCACCGCCACCGCCGCCAGATTGGCGCGAGGCACCGCTGTTCGTCATGCGTCCGGGCGACGCGCGGGCTGTCGCCGCGCCGCCGTCCGACGCACGATCCGGCGACGGCCGCGCGACCGTTCCGGCGCGCGATCCCGTCGATGCGGAGTCACGGGGCGACAGCATTTTCGTCGCCGACGCGAGCGGTTCGGGAACGCCATGAGGGCGGCGTTCCCGCGCTCGGCGGCGCTCGTTCCGGTGTCCAGTCAGGCAGGTTTTTGCCCGGCTGGATTCCCGGCAGGAGGGGCAGAAAGGGCAGAGGGCAAGATTAAAGAAGACGGCACCATATCGGGCCGCTTCTGGAAATTATTGTTGTCTGCACACTGGTTAGGTTGCCGGTTCCGGCACCATGGTTTTGAGGGGTCGCGTGCCGCGATTTGGCGCAAAGCCTTGGCTTTGCAGGGTTTCGAGCGGCACCATAGGCCCATATCGGCCGTTTTTCGGCGGTTTCGTCAGGAGCCGCGCCCATGAGCGCCGACGACGAAAACCGCTTCCGCCCGAAGCCCGGCCGCATCCGATCCGACACGCCGAAGGCCGGCAAGACCAAGAGCTTTTTCACGCAGGTCAAGAAGATCACCCGGCAGCAGCAGGCGGCAGCCTCCCGCGATCCTTCCATGCCGTCATCCGCTCGCCCGTCATCGCCGGGGCGGTCCCGTGCCGTGGTCGCCAGCGGCAAGGGCGTGAAGCGCGGCCGGGGCGCAAGCTTCGTGCGCGCCCGCAACATCTCCGGCCAATGGCATCATCGCCAGCCCGGCAGCCGCCGCGTGATCGTCAAGCAGCGCAGCGTCCGGGCCGCGTGGAAGGGCGGACGCGCCCGCGCGCATCTGCGCTATGTCCAGCGCGACGGCACGTCACGCGACGGCGAGCGCGGCCGGTTGTATTCGGCGACCGAGGACCGCGCCGATGGCGACGCCTTCCTTGATCGCGGCAAGGACGACCGCCATCAATTCAGATTCATCGTCTCGCCCGAGGACGGCGCGGAGCTGTCGGACCTCACGGCCTACACCCGCGATTTCATGCAGCAGGTGGAAGCCGACCTCGGCACGAAACTCGATTGGGTTGCCGTCAATCACTACAATACCGGCCATCCCCATGTGCATATCGTCACCAACGGCCGCGACGATGCCGGCGGGGATCTGGTTATCAACGGCGACTATCTTTCGGCCGGCCTGCGCGAGCGCGCCAGCGAGCTTGCCAGTCTGGAACTCGGCCCCGTCACCGAGATCGAGCAGACCCGCAAGCTGTCGGCCGAAATCGACCAAGACCGTTTCACCCGGATCGACCGCGCCATGGTCGAGGAAGCCGATGCCCGTTTCCTCGACCTGCGCCATAAACCGGCAGAGCCGAGGCGGCAGTTCGAGCGAACGCTGCGTTTGCGCCGTCTCGGCAAACTGGAGAAGATGGGGCTGGCGACCGAACACGCGCCTGCCATTTGGGAATTGAGCAAGGACATGGAGCCGGCCCTGCGCGAGTTGGGCGAGCGCGGCGACCTTATCCGCACCATGCAGAAGGCGCTCGGCCCGCAGGGCGGCGAACGCGATCCCATGAGCTTCCAAATCCATGACGGAGCGCCCGAGACGCCCATCGTCGGCCGCGTCGTGGACAAGCATCTGTCCGACGAGCTGGGTGAGAACCTGACAATCGTGGTGGACGGGATCGACGGGCGGACGCACCACATCGCCGGCATCGTGCCCGAGCGGCTGGAGGACGCCTGCATCGGAAGCGTCATCCAGATCGGCCCGGCCGAGGCGACGGCCCGGCCGTCAGACCGGACCATCACGGCCATCGCCGAGAACGGCATCTATCGGCCGAGCCGCCATCTGGAGCAGGCAAAGTTCGAGGGCCGCGTTCCGGGCGGCGACTATGAGGGCTATGTCGATGCCCATGTGCGCCGGCTGGAGGCGCTGCGCCGGGCCGGGATCGTCGAGCGCATCGACGCCGATCAATGGCGCATCCCCGACGATCTGGTCAGCCGCGCCGCCGCCTATGACGCCGGCCGTGACCGGCAAGCCAGCGTTCGCGTCCTTTCCCCGGTCGATCTAGGCAAGCAGATCGATTCGGATGGCGCGACCTGGCTGGACAGGCGGCTGATCCATGGCGAGACGGCCGACCTTGCGCCGGCCGGCTTCGGCCAGCAGGTGCGCGAGGCGATTGACCAGCGCCGCGAGCATCATATCGAACAGGGCGATGCCAGCCGAGCGCGGAACGGTCGCATATTCTACCGGCGCAGCCTTCTCGCCACCCTGCGCGAGCGCGAGGTTGCCCGCGTCGGTGCGGAGATGGCCGAGAGCAAGGGGCTGCCGTTCCGCGCCGCCACGGACGGCGAGAACGTCAGCGGCAAGTTCACCGGCACCGTGCAGCTATCGAGCGGCAAGTTCGCCGTGGTCGAACAGTCCCATGAGTTCACCCTTGTCCCGTGGCGGCCGGTGATCGACCGCCAGCTCGGCCGCGAGGTGATGGGTGTCGTGCAAGGTGGATCGGTGTCGTGGCAGTTGGGAAGACAGCGGGGACTAGGAATTTAGCCTCTATGTGATCGCCATTCGTCGGCGAGTATCGCGTAGATATACTCATCACCCCACACGCCATTGAAAATGTCGTTCTGGAGAAGATGTGCTTCCCGCCGGAATTTGAGACGTTCGACTACGCCAACCGATCCCCTGTTTTTGGGGTCGAGCCGCGCGAATATGCGGTGAAATCCGACATCATCAAACCCTATGTCAACTATGGCGCGAACCGCCTCGGTCGCATATCCTTTCCCGCTAAAGCGAGGGTTGAAGATGTAGCCGACTTCACCTTGAAGGGCGGAAATATTGCTTAGCTTCAAGATGACTTCACCGACTACCGCATCATCCGATTTTCGGATTACAGCAAGATTTGCCGAATCCCCATCCGATGAGAATTTGCAATCTATCGCTGCCGAAAAATTCGCGCGGAGGGCGTCTTCGGCCGGGGTGTCCTGATAGAGATAGCGATACACATCCTTATTCTGATGGTATTCCGCATATTGATCGAAGTCGCCTTCTTTGAACCGGCGAATTTCCAGCCTGTCCATGCTGGTAATTTTGTGACGGGATAGGCTTTTCAGTTCTTTGGCTTTCAGCATCACTTGATAGGTCCGGTTTGGCTCGGTTTCCCCAAGGCTGGTCAGATGCTCACCGAACGAACCACCCTCCAATCTTGAGCCTTCCGCTGTCAGATGAGCGGGGTCCGGCATCATCTGCAACTAGTTGGTTGCACATAAGGCAAACCGTGCTATGGTGCAACCAGTTTGTTGCACATGGAGCGAGCCATGGACGGACCAGATCAGATCGAGAAGGAAGTCACGCTAAGGGCTCCGATTGAGCGCGTATGGCGGGCTTTGACCACCGTTGATGAATTTGAACGGTGGTTCGGTGTTCGTCTCGCGGCACCGTTCGAGACGGGTAAAACTATCGAGGGAGTTGTTACCGCTCCCCGGCGGGAGCGTGGGCTACTCAGTAGAGAATTGCCTGTCCTGCTATGCACCGCATTGACCATCGACCGTCCGCACAGGCTACGCTTCCAATGGTCGCCTTCCGGCATTAGCAACGCTGGATGCTCTGACTGGAAGCCGAGTGCAATCATCGACATTCGGCTACTGTCCCGCGAGGAAGAAACGATCTTGTCCATGCGGGAAACTGGACTTGGCAACTTCCCCGAAGCAATGCGCGGTCAAGTGCTCATGATGAGTATCACCGCTCGACATGCTTCTTTTTGTTGTTGAGGGAATATGTCGAGCATTAACGAACGTGACCTTGCTAGAGTGTTTTCCGCGTTAGGCGACCCTACGCGGGTTGGCTTACTAATGAAGATACTCCCTGCCGGAGCATTGTCCGCAACCGCTCTTGCCGAGGGGCAAAGCATCACTCGGCAAGCGGTAGTGAAGCATCTTCAGGTTTTGGAATCTGCGGATATTGTCGCCCATAAACGTCGAGGGCGAGAGGTTATTTATGAAATAAATAGAGAAAAATTCTCTGATGCCCAAAATTTCATAAATCTCGTTAGCGACGGATGGGATGAAGCATTTATGAAGCTAAAGAGCGTCGTAGAAAATGAATAAATAGGTATCGCAATTCCGTGCTTTTGTGAGCAATCGAAAAGTCGGACGCTCTTCTCAAAATCAGCAGAAAAGTCAGTAGCAATCTCACTATGTAATAGAGAGGTAATAACTCCCTATGCGGAGGAGTTCGGCATCTACGACTGATCGTCAATGGGGGGTGCCGACCTCACTCGGTTCGCGCATCCCCCTCGCGTCGCTGATCCAAACGCTTGCCGTCGCCGAATATCTCAACTTCCGCCACGCCGCCAATGCGCTCGGCGTGGCGCAGTCCAGCGTCAGCGCCCGCGTGAAGGCGCTGGAAGAAGACCTTGGCATCCTCCTGTTCGAGCGTCACGCGCGGGGCGTCCGGCTAACCGAGGCCGGACGCCACTTCGTCGAGCGGATAGCCGCAGGCATCGACCAACTCGACCATGCGGTGAAGACCGCCGGCATGGCGGCAGCCGGGGAAGGCGGCCGGCTTCGCATCGGTATCCATGCCCTGATCCCTCGCAGCTTCCTCGCAAAGCTGATCGGTCGATACCGCGAAGACCACCCCGGCGTTGAAGTCGAAATGACCGAAGGCACAGCTCGCGAAGCGTTGATGCAGCTTCGTGCCGACCGGCTGGACGTGGTATTCGTTGCCGGCACACCCGAGTTACCCGACTGCCATTCCCGCCGCATATGGACCGAGCCGCTCTTGGTGGTGTTACCGGAGCGGCATCCGTTGGCCGAGCGGTCGGCCGTTACATGGGCCGATCTGGCGGGCGAGACGTTCCTTGTTCGGCATGGCGGCACTGGCCCGCAAGTTCATAGCCATATCGTGCTGCGCCTCGCCGGAGGCTGGCCCGCGCCGTCGATCCTGCGTTTCGACGTGGGGCGCGGCGCGCTGCTGTCCATGGTCGGACAGGGCTTCGGCATCACCATCGTCGGAGCAGCGACGGCGCTGTTGCCGACAACCGGCATTGTCTTCCTCCCCTTCGCCGATGAGCCCGAGCCGGTCGCCTTCTCGGCTGTCTGGTCGCCATTCAATCGCAACGCCGCGCTGAAAAACCTGCTCAACCTCGCAGGCAAGATGAACCGTTGTGGCGATTCGCCCGGCCAGTTGCCCGGTGGCGATCAGCCGGCAGGATAACGGCCTAGGCAATCCGTCCTATTTGCCGCCGATAGTATCCGGCAACCCTCCCGCATCCTGTTTCCTGTTGCCCGCGCCGCTTTTGCCTACTCTCTGATCGGCTCCGTCTCTTTTGCCGACTGGAGCCTGCATTGCGCGGAGGACGAATCCTTTGGGGCCAAATCGCTGTAGTCTTCACCATCGTTCTGGTGATGGTGTGGGCAGCGACGCAATGGACGGCGTTCCGCCTCGGCTTCCAGCCGCACCTTGGCAGCCCGTGGTTCGATCTGGCCGGCTGGCCGATCTACTATCCGCCCGCCTTCTTCTGGTGGTGGTTTTCCTTCGATGCCTATGCGCCCGCGATCTTCGTCGAGGGCGGCATCATCGCGGTATCGGGCGGCTTCCTCGCCATCGCCGCCGCAATCTTCATGTCGATCATCCGGGCGCGGGAAGCACGCAACGTCGCCACATATGGATCGGCGCGATGGGCTGAGGATCGGGAAATCCGCGCGGCGGGGTTGCTCGGCCCCGATGGCGTGGTGCTTGGCCGTCATACCCAAGACTATCTGCGCCATGACGGTCCCGAGCATGTCCTATGCTTCGCCCCGACCCGGAGCGGCAAAGGCGTCGGATTGGTGGTGCCGACGCTGCTGACATGGCCCGCATCCGCCATCGTCCACGACATAAAAGGAGAAAACTGGACGCTGACAGCCGGCTTCCGGGCGAAGCACGGCCGCGTCCTGCTGTTCGATCCGACCAATGCCGGATCGTCCGCCTACAATCCGCTGCTGGAGGTCAGACAAGGCGAATGGGAAGTCCGCGACGTTCAGAATATCGCGGATATCCTGGTCGATCCCGAAGGCAGCCTCGACAAGCGCAACCATTGGGAAAAGACTTCCCATTCGCTTCTGGTCGGCGCGATCCTGCATGTTCTCTATGCGGAGAAGGATAAGACCTTGGCGGGCGTCGCCAATTTCCTGTCCGATCCGCGCCGCCCGGTCGAGGCGACCTTGCGTGCGATGATGGACACGCCGCATCTCGGCGAGGCCGGCGTTCATCCCGTCATCGCGTCGTCGGCCCGCGAGCTGCTGAACAAGAGCGAGAACGAACGCAGCGGCGTCCTTTCCACAGCTATGTCGTTTCTCGGCCTCTACCGCGATCCCGTGGTGGCGCGCGTCACCGCACGATGCGACTGGCGCATTGCCGATCTGGTCGGCAGCCGCCAGCCCGTCACGCTCTATCTGGTCGTGCCGCCGTCCGACATAAACCGCACCAAGCCGCTCATCCGCCTGATCCTCAACCAGATCGGCCGCCGACTGACCGAGGAATTGACCACCTCCGGCAAGCGCCATCGGCTGCTGTTGATGCTGGACGAGTTTCCGGCGCTTGGCCGTTTGGATTTTTTCGAGTCCGCCTTGGCCTTCATGGCAGGCTACGGCCTCAAGGGCTTCCTGATCGCGCAGAGCCTCAACCAGATCGAGCGCGCCTATGGGCCGAACAACGCAATCCTCGACAACTGCCATGTCCGCGTCAGCTTCGCCACGAACGACGAACGCACCGCCAAAAGAGTGAGCGACGCGCTCGGCACCGCGACCGAGCTGCGCGATTCCACCAACTATGCCGGGCACAGACTGGCTCCGTGGCTCGGGCATCTCATGGTGTCGCGGCAGGAGACGGCCCGGCCGCTGCTCACGCCGGGCGAGATCATGCAGCTTCCGCCAACGGACGAAATCGTGATGGTCGCCGGCACGCCGCCGATCCGCGCGACCAAGGCCCGCTATTTCGAGGATGCGCGGTTTCAGGAACGCATCCTGACCCCGCCCGATCTGTCCGCCGCTCCGCTGGCGCCCAGCCCATCCACCGATGATTGGTCCGACCGCGTGGTCGCAGCGGATAGCCGTTCCGCCTCGGTCGCCGCAGACGCGGCCGAGGGCGATCCGGCTAATGCCGGCATCCGCCGCGAGCCGGAATTGCCAAGCCAAGAGGAAATCATCGCCCCGCCGCCGTCGCCCGAACAGGAGTTCGAGTTTCTGGACGACGAGCCGGACGTTGACGCGGCCAAGGCCCGCGCCATGCGCCAGCGCATGAGGATGGTCGCGCGGCAGGTCGCCATGAACCCCGATGATGGAATCGACCTTTGAGGACACGCCCATGACCAAACGCACTCGCCTGAATATCTATTTCGACCCCGCGCTTATTCCGGAGATCGAGGCGATGGCGCTGCGCCGCTCGGTGGCGTTGCGCCGCAATGTCTCGAAATCCGCCATCGTGGAGGCGGCGGTCATGTCCTACCTGTCCGGCGATTCCGACGACCAGCTTGAAGCCGCCATGTCGCGCCGCCTGGACAAGCTCGGCCGCCAGATCGACACGCTCGACCTGGATCTCGCTGTCCTCGGCGAGACGGTCGCTCAGTTCATCCATTTCTGGATGACCATCACACCGCCGCTCACAGGGACCGCGCAATCCGCAGCCCGCGCCAAAGGCGCGGAGCGGTTCGAGGGTTTCATGCAGAATCTCGGCCGGCGTCTGGCGACCGGCGACAGGTTCCTCAAGGAGTTGTCACGGGATATAGATGCGAGCGTGGAAGAAGAGACGAATCCCGAGCCGTCTTTTTGACCATCCCTGTATTCTATTCGTGGTGACTGAATGGCCGTTCCGCAAAACAAGGACGAACTGCTGAAAGCGATCAACGTCAATTTTGACAAGTTGCTTCGGGAGCTTGCTGACATTCCCGACGCGAAGGTCCGAAGCAGGAGCCTTGAGGGCCACGCCAAGGGCACGATGATGAGCGTTGCCGATCTGGTCGCCTATCTTGTTGGCTGGAACGAGCTGGTGCTGAAGTGGCTGGACCGGGCTGCAGCCGGCGAGCCTGTCGACTTCCCCGAAACCGGCTTCAAGTGGAACGAACTGGGCCTGCTCGCGCAGAAATTCTACCGGGATTACGAGGCGGTTCCATATCCGCAGCTTGTCGAGCGTCTGGAGGCTGCCAAGGATCGAATTGTCTCGCTCATCGACGCACGGAGCAACGACGAGCTTTATGGTCGTCCATGGTATGAGAAGTGGACTATGGGGCGGATGATCCAGTTCAACACGTCATCACCCTACGACAATGCGCGCGGCCGGCTTCGTAAATGGAAGAAAGAATCGCAGTAGATTTCTCCTTGATGAAAGGGCGTCGAGGACGGAACCGGAATCCAACGCCGCTGCCGACCCATCCTATTTACCGCCGTTCGCCGCCGATCACCGCACGCAGCTAGATACTTGTTGAACCGGCCCAATTTCGGGCTTTCTTAATCGACCCCGATCCGGGGACCGCCTGTTGCGCCCCGCCAGAAGCCGGGGCCGACATGACCACCAACCACCACAGACAGGAAGCGATCCAGCGCGGCGCGCGCATGTTGCGCACCGCGCTCGGCCCCGCAATCGCCCGGCTGCTCGAAGACCCGGCCGTGGTCGAGGTGATGTTGAACCCGGACGGCCGCCTTTGGGTGGACCGGCTATCCGAAGGGCTTTCCGACACGGGCGAACGGCTGTCCGCCGCCGATGGCGAACGCATCGTGCGGCTGGTCGCGCATCATGTCGGCGCGGAGGTTCACGCCCGCAGCCCGCGCGTCTCGGCCGAGCTGCCCGAGAGCGGCGAGCGGTTCGAGGGGCTTTTGCCTCCCGTTGTCGCCGCGCCGGCCTTCGCCATCCGCAAACCCGCCGTCGCGGTGTTCACGCTCGACGACTATGTGGCGGCGGGCATCATGTCCGCCGATCAGGCGGAAACGCTACGTGAAGCCGTCGCAACCCGTGCCAATATCTTGGTGGCGGGCGGCACCAGCACCGGCAAGACCACGCTGACCAACGCGCTGCTCGCCGAGGTGGCGAAGACGCAGGATCGCGTCGTCATCATCGAGGATACGCGCGAGTTGCAATGCGCCGCGCCCAACCTTGTCGCCATGCGGACGAAAGACGGCGTGGCGACGCTTTCCGATCTGGTCCGTTCCTCGCTGCGCCTGCGCCCCGACCGCATCCCCATCGGCGAAGTGCGCGGATCGGAAGCCCTCGACCTTCTGAAAGCGTGGGGCACGGGCCATCCGGGCGGGATCGGAACCATCCATGCAGGCACCGGCATCGGTGCGCTCCGTCGCCTTGAACAGCTCATCCAAGAGGCTGTCGTCACGGTCCCGCGCGCCCTGATCGCCGAGACTATCGACCTTGTTGCCGTCCTTTCCGGGCGCGGTTCCGCGCGCCGGCTGGCCGAGCTTGCCCGCATCGAGGGGCTGGGGCCGGACGGCGACTACCGAACTACCCCCGCAACCCCCACCAGCACAGGAGAATCTTCATGATCCGCACGCTCACGCGCGGCTATCGCTTCGCCGCGACCGCCGCATCCACCCTTGCCATCAGCCTCATGCTCGCCCCGTCCGCCCATGCGTCCGGTTCGTCGATGCCATGGGAACAGCCCTTGCAGCAAATCCTCCAGTCCATCGAGGGGCCGGTCGCCAAGATCATCGCCGTCATCATCATCATCGTGACGGGCCTGACCCTCGCGTTCGGCGATACCAGCGGCGGCTTCCGTCGCCTGATCCAGATCGTTTTCGGCCTGTCCATCGCGTTCGCCGCATCAAGCTTCTTCCTCTCGTTCTTCTCCTTCGGCGGCGGGGCGCTCGTTTGATGGCGGGCGGCCTCGAACAGCTCGACGCGGTGCCGGGATTCTCGATCCCCGTCCACCGGGCGTTGACCGAGCATATTCTGCTCGGCGGCGCACCGCGCTCCATCGCCATCATGAACGGAACGCTCGCGGGGGCCGTGGGCCTCGGCCTGCGCCTATGGCTGGTCGGTATCGCCATTTGGGCCATCGGCCATTTCGCAGCCGTATGGGCGGCGAAGCGCGATCCCCAATTCGTCGAGGTCGGGCGTAGGCATCTGCGCGTCCCCGGCCATCTGGCGGTGTGAGGGCGCGGCCATGATGAACCTTTCCGAATATCGCCGTACCGCCGCCCGGCTTGCCGACTATCTGCCATGGGCCGCATTGCTCGGCTCCGGCGTCGTCTTGAACAAGGACGGCAGTTTTCAGAGGACCGCGAAGTTTCGCGGTCCCGATCTGGATTCCGCCGTCGCGGCCGAGCTGGTCGCCGTCGCCGGCCGCATCAACAATGCCGTGCGCCGCCTCGGCTCCGGCTGGAGCATCTTCGTCGAGGCGCAGCGCAGCGAGGCCGCGACCTATCCCGACAGCACCTTTCCCGATCCCGCATCGGCGCTGGTCGATGCCGAGCGCAAGGCCGGTTTCGAGGAAGCAGGCACGCATTTCGTGTCGGGCTATTTCCTGACCTTCCTCTGGCTGCCCCCGGCCGAGGAAGCCGCCCGCGCGGAAAGCTGGCTATATGAAGGCCGCGAGCAATCGGGCGTCGATCCGTGGGAGCTGCTGCGCGGCTTCATCGACCGCACCGACCGCGTGCTGGCCTTGCTCGACGGCTTCATGCCCGAGTGCCGTTGGATGGATGACGGCGCGACGCTGACCTATCTCCATTCCACCATCTCGACCAACCGGCATCGCGTGCGCGTGCCCGAGGTGCCGATGCACCTCGACGCGCTGCTCGCCGACCAGCCCTTGACCGGCGGGCTGGAGCCGCGCCTTGGCGACGCGCATCTGCGCGTGCTGACCATCGTGGGATTCCCGACCGCGACGACGCCGGGCTTGCTCGACGAAATGAACCGGCTGCCGTTCCCCTACAGGTGGAACACCCGCGCCATCCTGCTCGACAAGACCGACGCGACCCGGCTGCTGACCCGCATCCGCCGCCAATGGTTTGCCAAGCGCAAGAGCATCGCCGCGATTCTGAAAGAGGTGATGACCAACGAGGCGTCCGCGCTGGTGGACACCGACGCGGCGAACAAGGCGCTCGACGCCGACATGGCCTTGCAGGAACTCGGCGCGGACGTAGCGGGCATGGCCTATGTCACGGCCACCGTCACCGTTTGGGATGCCGACCCGCGCATAGCCGACGAGAAGCTGCGCCTGGTCGAGAAGATCGTTCAGGGCCGCGACTTCACAGCCATGCCCGAGAGCGTCAACGCGGTTGACGCATGGCTCGGCAGCCTGCCCGGACACGCCTACGCGAATGTGCGGCAGCCGCCTATCAGCACTTTGAATCTCGCCCACATGATCCCGCTGTCGGCGGTGTGGGCGGGGCCGGAACGGGACGAGCATTTCGGCGCACCCCCTCTGCTTTACGCAAAGACCGAAGGCTCAACGCCGTTCCGGCTAAGTCTCCATGTCGGCGACGTGGGGCACACCCTTGTCGTCGGCCCCACAGGCGCGGGCAAGAGCGTGCTGCTCGCCCTCATGGCGCTCCAGTTTCGCCGCTACGCAGGATCGCAGGTCTTCGCCTTCGACTTCGGCGGTTCGATCCGCGCCGCGTCGCTCGCCATGGGCGGCGACTGGCACGACCTTGGCGGCGGGCTGACAGAGGGGGCCGAGGCGTCCGTCTCGCTCCAGCCGCTTGCCCGCATCCACGACACCTATGAACGCGCATGGGCGGCGGACTGGATCGCCGCCATCCTCATGCGCGAGGGCCTAACCATCACGCCCGAGGTCAAGGAATATCTTTGGACGGCGTTGACTTCGCTCGCCTCGGCCCCGGTCGAGGAACGCACGATCACCGGCCTTGCGGTGCTGCTGCAATCCAACGATCTGAAACAGGCGCTCCGGCCGTTCTGCGTCGGCGGGGCCTATGGCCGGCTGCTCGACGCCGAAGCCGAACATCTCGGCTCGGCCGATGTGCAGGCGTTCGAGATCGAGGGCCTTGTCGGGACCGGCGCGGCCCCGGCCGTCCTGTCATACCTGTTCCATCGCATCGGCGACCGGCTCGATGGACGACCCACGCTGCTCATCATAGATGAAGGCTGGCTTGCGCTCGACGACGAGGGTTTCGCCGGCCAGCTCCGCGAATGGCTGAAAACGCTGCGCAAGAAAAACGCCAGCGTCATCTTCGCCACGCAAAGTCTGTCCGACATTGACGGCAGCAACATCGCGCCCGCGATCATCGAGAGTTGCCCGACGCGGCTCCTGCTGCCGAACGAGCGGGCTATCGAGCCGCAGATTACCGAGATTTACCGGCGTTTCGGGTTGAATGACCGGCAGATCGAAATCCTCGCACGGGCCACGCCCAAGCGCGATTACTACTGCCAGTCGAGGCGCGGCAACCGGCTGTTCGAGCTTGGGCTGTCCGAAGTCGGCCTCGCGCTCTGCGCGGCATCCGCCAAATCCGACCAGACGCTCATTGCACAGATCGTCGCCGAACACGGCCGCGACGGCTTCCTCGCCGCATGGCTGCGCGCGCGCGGCGTCGAGTGGGCGGCCGAGCTGATCCCCAACCTCACCAATCTTGCCGAACGGCCGGAATCCGCCGCGCCGGCCCGGCTCGATACCCACCCCACACAGGAGATTCTTCCATGACCTATCCCAAGTTTGTCGGGGCTTCGGCCCTCGCGCTGGCACTCGCCGTGCCCGTCGCGCTGTCGCCCATGCTCGCCAGCCCGGCCCATGCGCAATTCGGTTTCGGCCGGATCGTCTATGACCCGAGCAACTACGCGCAAAACCTGCTCACGGCAGCGCGCACGCTGGAGCAGATCAACAACCAGATCACCAGCCTCCAGAACGAGGCGCAGATGCTCATCAATCAGGCCCGCAATCTGGCGAGCCTGCCGTATTCGTCGCTCCAGCAGCTCCAGCAGAACGTGAGCCGGACGCAGCAGCTTCTTAGGGTCAGGACTCGTTCTCGTTTCATAGCCAGAACATGACGGTTGCGGCGAGTGCGACGGCGGAGAGGAAG
>NZ_JBHFHM010000023.1:0-25026 GCF_041927815.1 Paracoccus zhouxuedongae | reverse complement strand
GCGCAAAAACAAAAATTGCGCCGCTGGCGCGGGGTAGAGCAGCCCGGTAGCTCGTCAGGCTCATAACCTGAAGGTCGCAGGTTCAAATCCTGCCCCCGCAACCAAATCTAACAATAAAACCAAAGACTTAAATGTTGATCGTTTCGCTCGTGTATAAGCAAACGCAAACACCTCAACAACAACTCAACGTTACACGAGGCCCCCTAGAAGGGGGCTTTCTGCGTTCGGGGCGCTGGCGATCACGCCCCGCGATCATCGCACCGGTCCGTCTAGTGATCGCGCGCATGCAGTATCGTCGTAAGCGGTGTCCCGATCACACCGTGGGGTTGTAGTTCCACGGCAGCAGATCGTCGATCTGGCTCTGTTTGTGGCCTCGGACGATGGCGGTGAGTGTTGCGGTCAGCCAAGTGTGCGGGTTCACGCCGTTCATCTTGCAGGTCTCGATGAGCGAGGCGATGACGGCCCAGTTTTCGGCTCCGGCGTCGTGGCCAGCGAACAGGGCGTTCTTGCGGTTCAGGGCGATGGGGCGGATGGTGCGTTCGACGGTGTTGCTGTCGATCTCGATGCGGCCGTCGGTCAGGAAGAGGCCGAGGCCGTCACGGTATCTGGCGATGTAGGCCAGGGCCTCGCCGAGCGGTGATTTGGCCGAGGCGCGGGCGCGGTGGTGGGCCAGCCAGTCGTCGAGACGGGTGAGGATCGGGGTGGAACGGGCGTGCCGTGCCGCCAGCCGGGTGGCGGGGTCGCGGCCTCGGATCTCGGCCTCGATGGCGTAGAGGTCGCGGATGAGGGCCACGCCTTCCTCGGCGATCGGGGCGGGGCCGGTGCGGGTAATCTCGATCAGTTTGCGGCGCGCGTGTGCCCAGCAATGCGCCAGTTGGATGCCAGAGCCGATCCGGTCTGGTGCGATCAGGCGGTTGTATCCGGCATAGCCGTCGACCTGCAGGATTCCGCCAAAGCCCTGCAGTATCCGTTCGGCATGCTGCCCGCCCCGACCGTGGGCATAGGTGAAGGCCACACCCGGAGGCGCCGTGCCGCCCCAGGGTCGGTCATCACGCGCCAGCGCCCAGAAGTATCCGGTTTTGGTCTTTCGTGCCCCCGGATCGAGGACCGGCGCGCGGGTCTCGTCCATGAAGAGCTTGGTGGACCGCTTCAGGTCGGCCATCAGCGCGTCATGGACGGGGCGCAGTTCGAAGGCGGCGCGACCGACCCAGTCGGCAAGGGTCGAGCGGTCGAGGTCAACGCCCTGGCGGCTGTAGATCTGCGCCTGCCGATAGAGCGGCAGATGGTCGGCATACTTGCTCACCAGCACATGCGCGACCGTGGCTTCGGTCGGCAAGCCGCCCGGGATCAGCCGCGCCGGGGCGGGCGCTTGCGCGACACCATCGGTGCAGGACCGGCAGGCATACTTCGGGCGGCGGGTCACGATCACGCGGAACTGGGCCGGGATGATGTCCAGCCGATCCGAGACGTCCTCGCCGATGCAATGCAGGCAGCCACCGCAGGCACAGGTCAGGCTGTCGGGCTCGATCACTTCCTCGATGCGCGGCAGGTGTTTCGGCAGCGATCCGCGATTGGCCGCACGCGGCCTGGCCGGGCGTTTTGCCGCGCGATCCTCGGTATCCTCTTCGGCATGGATCAGCGCGATGGCCGTTTCCAGGTCTTCCAGCGCCAGTTCGAACTGGTCGGGATCGCTCTTCTCCGACCGCCGCCCGAAGGCCGCCTGCCGGAAGGCTGCGACCAGCCTTTCCAGCCGCTCGATCCGTTCATCCTTGCGAAGGTTGCGTTCCTCCGCGGCGATAAGCATCGCCTTCAGCGTCGCAATTTCCTCAAGAAGATCAGTGGTATCCGGCATGAGGCCAGTCTATCAGACCCCCTTCGCCGATGCCTGCGGAAAGTGCCGCCCGAGTCATCCTGCCGCAGCCTTGAACGGCTCATTCCACCGCTTCCGGAACTCGCGCTTCGATGGCCCGGACCCGCCGCCAATCCAATCCGGCAAACAGCGCCTCGAACTGCGCGTGGTTCACCAGCATCAGCCCGTCCGTCACGGCGGGCCAGGTGAAGCTGTGCTCGTCCAGCCGCTTGTAGGCCATCACCAGACCGGTGCCGTCCCAATAAAGCAGCTTCAGACGATCCGCCTTCCTGGCGCGGAACACAAAGACGGTCCCCGTGAAAGGGTCCTTGCGCAGCTCGTTCTTCACCATCGCGGCCAGGCTGTCGTGGCCCTTGCGGAAGTCGATGGGCTTGGTCGCCACCATGATCCGCACCCGGTTCGACGGGAAGATCATGGCCCCGCCGTCAGGGCACGAACGATCGCCGCGATGCGTTCCGCCGACGCGCCCGGTTCCAGCCGGACCGTCACCGCCCCCACCACGATCTCCGGCCCGCCCGTTCCCGAGGAGGGCGTGTCCCCGTCCGGTGGTGCCACGACCATCGCCGCAAACTCCACCGCATCCTGCGGCGCGGGCAACACCAGCTTGCCCTTCCGGGCGAGCGTCCGCCATGACGACAGATGATTGGAACTCAACCCATGACGCCGCGCCACCTCGTCGACAGTCGCCCCCGGCACCAGCGTCTCCGCCACAATCCGCGCCTTCACCTCATCCGGCCATCTCCGACGGCTCCGGCGGTCGCCACCACCAATCGTGAGAACCTCCATTGGAGCACTCATGGAGAACCTCCCTCCCGCACGTCACAGAAGGCTCCAATCCCAGATCACAACGCAGGGCAAAAGGTGGGGTCAGAACAGCGTTTACGTATCGTCATGGCTCTGACGTATTGATCGGCAGAACAGTCGTGACCTTCATGCGCTCCATCGAGAACTTCGATGTGACGTTTCGGCAGGCCAGTCGCTCGGTCAGATCGAGGTAAAGGGCATCATAGCTGGCCATGCCGCTGACGACGACCTTGAGGAGATAGTCGACCTCACCCGCCATCCGATGAACCTCTACGATCTCCGGATACTCATCGACGACCGCGGCAAAGGCTGCCCGCCATTCCGGCGTATGGTCGGCGGCCTCGATTTCGACGAAAACGGTGAGGCCAAGGCCGATGGCGGCGGGGTCCACGATGGCGACGCGGCCGGTGATGACCCCGGCCGCCTCGAGCTTTTGCACGCGCTTCCAGCACGGGGTCTGCGACAAGCCCACGCGTTCCGCCAGTTGCGAGACCGGCAGCGTCGCGTCGCGCATCAGTTCGAACAGGATGCGCCGGTCGATCCGGTCAAGGGAGGGCGCGTCCGTCATGCCGTGATGAACTCCCGCACGAAGGCGGTCTTTGGTCGGGCGCGGATGTCCTCTGGCTTGCCGACCTGTTCGATCCGGCCCATCGACATGACCACGACCAGATCGGCCAGTTCCATCGCCTCGTCCTGATCGTGGGTGACGAAGACGGTGGTCAGGCCTGTCGTGTCGTGAATGTCGCGCAGGCCCTGCCGCAGTTCCTTGCGCACTTTTGCATCCAGCGCGCCAAAGGGTTCATCGAGGAGCAGCATCCGCGGCTCGATGGCCAGCGCACGGGCCAAGGCAACGCGCTGCCGCTGACCGCCCGAGAGCTGGCTTGGGTAGCGCGCGCCGATGTCGGGCAGCTTGATGAGGTCGAGAAGCTTGTTCACACGCCGCGCGATCTCGGCCGCGGGCGGGCGCGTCTTGCGGGGACGGGCGCGCAGGCCATAGGCAATGTTGTCGAACACTGTCATGTGCCGGAAAAGGGCATAGGATTGGAAGACAAAGCCAGCACGGCGCTCCTGCACGGTCAGGCCGGTCGCATCCGACCCGTCGAACAGGACGCGGCCCGCGGAGGGGAATTCAAGCCCGCCCAAGATGCGCAAGAGCGTCGTCTTTCCGGACCCCGACGGCCCGAGCAGAGCCACCAGTGTGCCCGAGGGGATGGAAAGCGACACGGGGTGCAGCGCGGCGGTGGCACCGAATTCCTTGGCAATGTCCTCGATCTCGATGTTCATGGGTCGCTCCATCAATGGCGGTGGGTGGCGGCCAGTTGGTCGGCGTAACGCCATTCCAGGGCCGTCTTGAGTGTCAGGGTGACGAAGGCCAGCAGCGCAAGGAGCGCGGCCATCGTGAAGGCCGCGACCGAGAGGTATTCGTTGTAGAACATCTCGATCATCAGCGGCATGGTGGTGGTCTGGCCTCGGATCTTGCCCGAGACGACCGCGACTGCACCGAACTCGCCCATGGCGCGGGCGTTGCACAAGAGCACGCCATAGAGCAGCGCCCAGCGGATGTTGGGCAAGGTCACGGTCAGGAACGTCCGCCAGCCGCTTGCGCCCAAGGTCAGCGCCGCCTCCTCCTCGGCCCGGCCCTGTTCCAGCATGACGGGGATCAGTTCGCGGGCGACGAAGGGAAAGGTGATGAACAGCGTGGCCAGCACGATGCCCGGCACGGCAAAGACGATGGGAAAGCCGCTGGCCACCAGCCAGGCGCCAAGCGCGGAATTCGCGCCGAACATCAGCACGAACAGGAGGCCCGCCACGACGGGCGAGACCGAGAAGGGCAGGTCGATCAGCGTGATGACCCATGCCTTCCCTCGCCAGTCGAATTTGGTGATCGCCCATGCGGCAGCGATGCCGAAGGCCGCATTCAAGGGCACGACAATGGCCGCGACCGTCAGCGTCAGCCAGATGGCCGATTGAGCATCCGGTTCTGACAAGGACTGCAGGGCAAAGGCCCAGCCACGCCGCAGTGCTTCGTCGAACACCGCGATCAGGGGGGCGAACAGAAGGACCGTCAGCACCGCAAGGCAGAGCGCGATCAGCGCCCATTTCACGACTGCGGGCTCTGTTGTCGCCGGGCGAAATGCGCGGGGGCGGGAAGGGATGGCAATGGTATCGGTCATGGGGTCCTCCCTCACACCGCGCCCATGCGGCGGCGGCTCCAGATCTGGATCAGGTTGATGGCCAGAAGCAGCGTGAACGAGATCGCCAGCATCGCGATGGCGATGGCTACGGCGCCGTCATAGTCGAACTCCTCCAGCCGGATGACGATGAGAAGCGGTGCGATCTCGGTCACGTTCGGCAGGTTGCCCGCGATGAAAATGACCGAGCCGTATTCCCCGACCGACCGCGCGAGTGCGAGCGCGAAGCCAGTCAGCGCGGCGGGTGCCAGCATGGGCAGGATCACATGGGTGATCGTGCGCAGGCGGGAAGCGCCAAGGGTCGCCGATGCTTCTTCGGTCTCGCGGTCGATCTCCTCGATCACCGGCTGCACAGTGCGAACGACGAAGGGCAGACCTACGAAGATCAGCGCGATCCAGATGCCCAGTTCGGTATAGGCGACACGGATTCCGAACGTGTCGCCGATCACCGACCCGAACACGCCGTTCGGCGCATAGATCGCGGTCAATGCGATGCCCGCGACAGCGGTCGGCAGGGCAAAGGGCAGGTCCACCGCGGCGTCGATCAGCCGCTTGCCCGGGAAGCGGTAGCGCACCAGCACCCAGGCCAGCAGCACCCCGAAGACGAGGTTGAACACCGATGCGACAAGCGCCGCGCGGAACGACAGTTCCAGCGCCGACCAGACGCGGGGGCGGTTCACCACCTCCCACATCTCGGCCGTGCCAAAGCCGATGAAGCCGCGCCACAACAGCACGGCCATGGGGATCAGCACGATGACGGACAGCATCGTGACCATGATCCCGAAGGACAGCCCCCACCCCGGCATCGGGGTGGGATTGCGCAGGGAGAAGGCGCGCGCGATCATGTCACTGCGCCTGATAGATCTGGTCGAAGATGCCGCCGTCACCGAAGTGCTCGGGCTGCACCACCGCCCAACCGCCGAAATCGGTGATCGAGAGGCGCTCCACCTCGGGGAAGCGGGCCACATCGGCCGGATCGGCGGCCGATGTATCCCAGGCGCGGTAGTAATGGCGCAGCGCCATGGCCTGTGCCTCGGGGCTGTAGAGCTGTTCGAGATAGGCAGTGGCCAGCGCGCGGTTCGCATCCGTCAGATGGCCATCGACCAGCGCCACGGGCGGTTCGGCCAGCACGGAAATCGACGGCACCACGATGTCGAACTGATCCTCGCCCAGTTCGGCCAGCGCCAGATAGGCCTCGTTCTCCCAGGCAAGCAGCACATCGCCGATGCCGCGCTGTGCAAAGGTCGTCGTCGATCCGCGCGCCCCCGTGTCGAGCACGGGCACGTTGCGGTAAAGCGCACCGACGAATTCGCGCGGGTCGAGCCCGTTGCGCTCCGCATAGCCCCACGCGGCCAGGTAGTTCCACCGCGCCCCGCCCGAGGTCTTCGGGTTCGGTGTGATGACCTGCACGCCCTCGGCGATCAGGTCACCCCAGTCCTCGATGCCCTTGGGGTTACCCTCACGCACCAGGAACACGATGGTCGAGGTATAGGGCGAGGAGTTGTGCGGCAGGCGCGACTGCCAGTCCTCTGGGATCAAGTCGGTGCGCGCCGCGATCTGGTCGATGTCGGACGCCAGCGCCAGCGTGACCACCTGCGCGGCCAGTCCGTCGATCACAGCGCGGGCCTGTGCGCCCGACCCACCATGCGAAGTCTGGATCGTCGGCGCCGGGTTGCCCTGCGCCATCCACCAGTCGGCGAACCAGGCATTGTATTCGCGGTAGAACTCACGCGTCGGGTCGTAGCTGACGTTCAGCAGCGTGTCGGCCTGCGCATGGGGCGCACCCATGGTCAGCCCGCCGAGCCCGATCAGCGCCGCTGCGATCACGGCCTTCCAGCCACGGACCCGCGGGACTTCGCGAGGCGAGGGATGACCTGCAACCTTGCGGCCCCCGGCCTCGATCAGCAGGCGGCCATCGGGCAGCCGTTCGATCAGCGGCCCCTGAGCCTGGACGTGGGGCGAGACGAAAACGGTGTAGATCATGGCATAGCCTCCTGTTCGTGTCAGAGGCGCAGCGCCTCCATGACGATAATCACGACAGAGGTAGTCGAGAAAAGCAATGAAATAATCACGTCAAAGTTTGTCGTGAAAAGAGAGGATCATTCTCTCTCGACATGCTCCGACAGGCGAAACCGGGCTCAGACGCCCAGTTGCCGGGCTGCTTCGGTGGGGTTGGGCGATTCGGCCGGACCGACAAGATCGGCCAAGGTCAGCGAGTCGATCAGAAGCAGATACGACCAGAACACCTGACCAAAGACCTTACGCAGGCGGCAGGTTTCCTCATCCGGGCAGTCATCACAGCGCTGGTACGCGCGGCGCGACAGGCAGGGCAGCGGGGCGATGGGCCCGTCGATCAACCGCATCAACTCGCTCAGCGGCACCTCACGCGGATTCTTGATCAGCACATATCCGCCATGCCGTCCCCGGACCGAGGCGATGAAGCCCGCGTTGCGCACCTCGAGCAGGATGTGCTCCAGAAACCGCTTCGGCGTGCCCGACCGCTTCGCGATCTCCTCGATCCGCAGCGGCTGACCCTCGCCCGCCCTTTCGGCGGCAAGTTCCATCAGGGCCTTCAGGGCATATTTCATTTTCTGCGTGAGCATGGCCTTGAATACGCTTGGTTAGGTCGCGGCTCAACAGAAATCACGCTTAAATCTATCGTGTATGTCTCGGCGAGCCCCGCGTTCGCTCAGGGCCACAACCCACGCGTTCATTACGGTCCTGACCTGCACGCGCGCGCCTGGTCGCGCAGCACGGCATAATCGCTAAGCATCCGCACGATGACGGCCTCTTTCGGCAATGCCTCTACCTCGTCGGCCGCGTCGGCCTGCTCGGCGTCGGTGTACTCGACCAAGGGCGGACATGGCGCGCGGGCGTCAGAACCGCCCGTCGCGCAGGCGCTCAGCCAGAGCATCGCGATCAGGAGGGCGGCGGGCGGCGGCGTCGAGCATCTGGCGGTGGATGGCATCGTTTCTCTCTCGGGCGTCAAGCCGTTCGGCCGCGCGCCCGGCGCGTTCACCGGCACGGCGCAGGTTCATCAGGAACAGCAGGATTGCTGCTGCTGTGAGGACCAGGCCCAGCGCCTTTCGCGCCGGGCCATGAGTCAGAAGCCAGCCGATCACCGCTGGCCCCGTCTCCAGTCGTCGAGCCGAGCGTGGATCGTGACGGCGATCCCGATCAGCGCGATGGCGATCAGCACCCAACGCAGGGTGTCGAGGTAGGGCACCAGCGGCTGGATGGTGGACTGGGTTTCCGCGAGGACGTCCTGCAGAACTTCCACCCCGGCCGCGCCGACGGTGGCCGCGCCTGCCGCACCGCCCCCGCGCAGGGTCCGGCTTTCCGACAGGACTTCGCGCGCGGGTGGCAGTTCCGGCGCGAAGGGCACGGGCCGCACCGGGAAGGGATCGCCCCAGGACCGGGCAGGGCCGAGGTCGATGTGCATGAAACCGGAGCGTGGGTAATAGCCGAAGCCGAGGAACCCGACCGCCCGCGCCGCCGCCTCGAAGGCCGCGGGATCGTGGTTCGACATGGCGATGTCGAAAGCGGTGCCCTGCATGTGCTTCGATGCCGGGGCCCCGCCGACAGCACGATTGTGTTCCGGGCTGCGGTAGGCCGAGCGCACGATCAGCGGCTTGTCCAGCCGGTCGCGCAGGGCCTGCAGCTTGTCCATGGCTTCCGTGTTGATCTTGATCGCACCGGTGCCGCGGCAGGCGATCTCGGCGGCCGAGAAGTTCGGCCAGCGCCAGGTATTGGCGGGCACGTCGCGCCAGTGGGGGTAGGTCAGGGTGGGCATGGTGGATCCTCCAAATGAAAAAACCCGCCTCTTGGGCGGGTGGGGTGTCGGTTGACGAGGTTCGGACGGGTCAGTCGGATCGGCCGCGCTGGAAGGCGTCGAAGAGCATGTCGCGCATCGAACGAATGTCGGTCTCGATCCGGTCGAGGCGGTCGCCGTCGGCCTTGCGGTCCTCGCTGCGCTGCCGGTCGATCCGGTCCCGGTCGGCGATGAGCTCCCGGTCGAGGCGATCCAGCAGGGCCTCGTTGGTGAAGGCCTTGCGCGTGATCGCCGCGATCAGGGCCATGGTGCCGCCGATCAGGGCGGTCAGCGCGGCGGTGATCCCGTGGTCCCGAAAGGCCCGCGCGACCTCACTGGTCAGGGTGGTCTGGTCGTTCATGGTGGTCCTTTCGTGGTCCTGCAGTTCAGAAATCGGTTTCGAGGTAGACCCCGGCGCAGTCGTAGGCGACGGCTGCGGCCGTCGCGCCGGTGTTCATGAAGAGCCGCGGCGACATGAACTGCGTCGCGGCGGGCAGATCTGCGGTGATCTCCTGCTCGAAGATCGCGCCGGAGACCTCGTCGACGACGCGCACCCAGACGGATGACCCATTCGGCGGGGCCGCGATGAACAGGGTCAGCACGCCGCCCGTGGCGATGGCAAAACCCGCTCCCATGTCAGTTAAGGTCGGTGCGCCAGTGCCGTCATTCGTCACGAGCTGCCAGCGAGTGTGCGTTCCGCGCTGGAAGCCGATGCCGGTGCAGTTGATGGCTGCTGCCAATGTCAGGGTGGTGGCCAGCGCTGCGGTCGATCCGTAGAGGCCGAAGAACCCCATCCCGGTCGCCTGCAGTGTCGTCAGCGAAATCCGCGTGACAAAAGTCCAGCCGCCGAGGCCTGCGGCATTGCCGCGCCAGCAGGCCCAGCCAGCGGATCGCTGGTCGGCCACCGAGTCCACGACGGCCGCCGAGGTCAGGCGCCATCGCCGCATGGAGGTCGCAAGGTTCGTCGCGGCCAGTGTAGGTGTCGAAACGGTGCCGACCGAGGTGATCGGCAGGCCTTCGGTCGTGATCGTGGTGCTGACCGAGGGGGACCAGTTGGCGATGCGGTTCACTCCGAAATGAGGCTGGAGCGGGAAGTCCCGCCCCGAGGGGCGCATCACGTCGATCCACGGCGCCCCGGCACGGTTGCGCGCATAAACGGAGGCCTTGCCTGCAGGCGGCGGGGTCGGCGCGGCGCTGAGGCCGGGCAGGACCGTCGGCTGCGGCAGTTCCACCTGGCCGCTGGTGCGGTCGATCCGGATGGCGTCGAAGAAGGCGAACCCGTCCGGGCTGACCTTGAAGCTGAAGTCATCGTTGCCCAAGAGGCCGATCAGCGCGCGCGCTGAAAACCCGGTCTTGAAGGCGAAGGCGGCATCGTTCCCGGCAGCGGCCTTGTTTACTGTGGCTTCGATCCCGGCCCCGCCGTTGTTCAGCAGCACGGCGGGTGTGTTCACCGACAGGCGATTGTAGCTGTCCGCCGTCGCCCCGCCGAGACCGAGCAGCTGCGCGGTCAGGTTCGCCTGCGGCATGCCGACCTGCGTCACCGCATTGGCGAAGGTGACGGTCGGCGTGTTGATGACGGTTGTGCCGCCCGCCCCGGCGGTCGCCGAGCCGATGTTGATGACCGTCGTTGATCCGGACGCGCCGCCCGTGCCGAGGTTCACGGTCTTGGTGACGCCGGTTGTCGTCGCCCCTGTGCCCATCCCATAGGTAGCGGTCGTCGTGGCTGTGCCAATGGTGGCGGAAGCGGCCGAAACGGTGACCGTGCCCGAGGCGGTCAGCGTGCCCGAAAACGTCTTGTTGCCGGTGAAAGTCTGGGTGCCTGCAAGGATCGCCAGTTCCGACGAGGTGTTCGGCAGCGTGAAGCTGCGCGTCGTCCCGGCGCTTACGCCCGCCAGCGAAAAGGTGGCCTTCTTCGTCGGGTCCGCATCGTTCACCAGGCTGAACACGGCGTCCGACACATCGCGCGGCTCGCCCACCACCTCCCAGGCGCTACCGGTCCAGACGAGGAAGATGCCCTCGGCCGCGACCCAGACGAGCCAGCCGGTGCGCGGCACCAGCCGGATCCATGCCCCGTCCACCCAGAAGGCGACGTTCGGGTCCCATCCTGCCCAAAGGCCTGTGGCACCGGCAGCCACCACGTGTCGGTCGCCGTCTGCCGGGCTGGCCGGGGGCGTGGTGCGCGTCCGGTCGAGAACGGAAAGCTGCACCATCGCGTCGAGCAGGCGCAGCGCCTCGTTGTGGGTGACGTGCTTCTGCGCCTGCGCCGCCAGAAGGTAGGGAAGGCCCAGATGGGTCGTGGTATCGGACATGGGAAATTCCGTCAGAACTGGAGGGTCACGATCGCGGGCGTGCCGCGGCCGAGGCGGTTCGAGAACTGGTAGATGCGAAGCGCCAGCGTCTGGCCGGGGCCAAGCGGCGCGCCCCAATCGGCGGTCTGCTGGGCGGCGGTGTAGAGGGCGGAAGTCGTGCTGCTGATCAGCGTGCGCTTGACCGCGGCCCCGTCGAGAATCTGGACGTCATAGCTTTCCAAGTCCTCGGCCAGCGGTACCTCGACCTGTTCCCAGGCATCAGCCACCAGCGCGCGGGATCGGCGCATCCAGCGGATCGTCAGATCGCCCGGGCTGCGCGCCGTGCGCCATGGCTGCTCGACATGGACCGGGGCGAAGGGTACGAGACCCCGGCCGGTCGGCGTGAAGCCCAGCGCGGCGTAGCTGTCATCCATGACAGAACGTGCGGCCGGGCCGACCCGCCAGTTCCACGGCAGGCCGAGGTCAGCCTCGGCGATGGACAGAGAGGCCAAGGTCGCATCCAGCATTACAACCCGCGCTCCGGCAGGGGCGGGATTGCCGATGGCATGTTCCGTTCCGCGCTGGCCACGCAGCAGACGGGTCAGGCGGTACCTGCTTGGCGCGATCAGTTCAGCCTGACCAGCCTGGACGATCTCCCATTGGCCAGCGGCGCTCTCGACCGCCATCGCATTTGCCCCGCCGAACAGCGCGATGTCGGTCACGCTTTCCAGCGTTCCGGAGAGGAGATCGACGACCAGTTGATTGCCGAGATCGAAGCGCGAGGTTGGCCCCGGAAATAAGTCGAAGGCCAGCGTCCCGATCCGCGCTCGAGTGCCGAAGGTGGTCAGGAGGTTGAACCCGTCGGTGGACGCGCTGCGGAACACTGCGATATCAACCGGCCAGGGGCTGGCGTGCGCGGCGATCAAGGGGCGATGGGCGGGCTGGTCCTCGCTGATTTGCGGCAGGTCCAGTATCACCACCTCGGGCGTGCCGAAGACGACGGGGCTCGCGAGCGAGGCCGGGCGGGGATCGCCGGGCGGCAGATCATAGGCTGCGCGGTCCTGACGCACCGCCTCGATCCCGCGTGCCTCAGAGTCGGCGACGGAGACCAGGCGGAATTCCACCTCGCGGCCGTCATGCGCGAGCCGGATCGCATCGGCGGGGTCAAGCGCCAACCGCGAGGGCGGCAGGCGGAAGGTGCCACTTTCCCGGCCGATCCAGGCTTCCATCAGCGTGCGGCGACAGCGGCGTTCGGCCTCCTCGGGCGGGATGGCCATCGGGAAGGACTCGGAAGCGATGCGCGTGGTGTCGACCGTGATGCGGCGGGCCTCGACAAGCGCCGCGTCATAATCTTCATCCGCCCGTGCGACCTGCCACTTCAGGGCTTGGGGCAGTTCGGTCTCCTGGCCGCGCGTCAGCTCAAAAGCCTCGCCTTCCTTGCTGGCCACCAGATCATCGATGGCCAGTGTGGCGACCGAGGCGCGGCCGCGCATGACGAAGCGGATCACGCCCTCGGTCTCGATAGCGTCGAAGCCGAAGTGGCGGGCCAGCGTGGAAATCGACGCGCGGGGGCTTTCCAGTGCGCCGATCACATAGCCTTCGACCGCGCCCCAGAGGCCGGTGACGTCGATGAGGTCGTCCGCAAGCCCAGCGCGCAGGCAGAGATGGCGCACGAGGGCGGCCAGAGATACCGCACCGAGCCGCCCTGTCAGCCAGTGACCGAGCCGCCAGTTCGGACCGTCCGTCCAGATCCCGGTCAGCTGGGGAAAGAACGGATAGGGCCGCGCGTCCCAGGTCCAGGCGGCACATTCGGGGACGTGGACCATCCGGCCGCCGTGGACGGACGACGTCGGGTTGTTCGCGCTCTGACCCCACCAGAGGTAGCTGGCCTCGAGATAGGCACGCTGGATCGCATCGTCGCGCCAGCCGCGCGAGAAGTACGGGGTGAAGCTCTCCGAGGACTTCGGATCGAAGAAGACGTTCGGCTGGTTGGTGCCCCGGTCGATGGCGGGGCAGCCGAGTTCCGTGAACCAGACGGGCTTGGACTGCGGCACCCACGACGTGGGCGTGCCGCTCTCCACCCCGCCCGGCCGGTCGAAATGCGGGTTCGACCACCAGGCGCGCAGATCCTTGTAGCGGAAGACCCAAGGCTTGCCCGCGGCCCCGTCCGTGATGGGCGTCCGGATCTGGGCCGACCGGTCGGCCGCCGAGGCGTAGAACCAGTCGAAACCTTCGCCGCCTGCGATATTGGCCTGCAGGTAACCGCGGTCATGGATGGCGGGCCAGCCTTGCAGGGCGTCGGCGTGGTCGAAGCCATCGCGCCAGTCCGAGAGCGGCATGTAGTTGTCGATGCCGATGAAATCGACATTCGCATCCGACCAGAGCGGGTCGAGATGGAAGAACACATCCCCTGTTCCATCGCCCGGCTGATGGCCGAAGTATTCCGACCAGTCGGAGGCGTAACCGACCTTTGTGCCTGGCCCGAGGACCGCCTTCACGTCTGCCGCCAGCGCCTTGAAGGCGGTGACGGCCGGATAGGAGCTCGCGCTGGAGCGGATCGTGGTCAGCCCGCGCATCTCCGAGCCGATCAGGAATCCGTCGACCCCGCCCGCCACCGCGCAGAGATGGGCGTAGTGCAAGATCATCCGGCGCAGGCCCCAATCGCCCGAGGGACCGGTCCAGCTGACGGTGTCGCCCGAGATCGCAAACTGTGCCGGGGTGGCGGCACCGAAGAAGCTGGAGACCTGCGTCGCGGCACCGGCGGTCTTGTCCACCGTCCCCGCAAAGCCTGCCGCCGGGGAACAGGTGATCCGGCCCCGCCAGGGGAAAGAAGGCTGGCTGGGCGCGGCGGCATTCGCACTGTAGGGGTTCGGCAGCATGTTGCCGGGCGGCACGTCCATCAGCAGGAAGGGATAGAATGTGACGCGCAGGCCGCGCGCCTTCATCTCGCGGATCGCCTGCACCACCGCGAAGTCGGCAGGCGTGCCGCCGTAGACCGGCCGATCCTCGGCGTCACGACTGACCAGATGGGCATTTCCGCGCGCTACGCCGTTGACCGTCCAGACCTCGGGGCTGGTGACCTTCGTCGCCACCTCCACCCCCGGCTTGATCGTGCAGTTCCCCGCCCGCAGATCATTGCCGAACCAGGCGACAACGAGGCTGACGCTCTCGACGGCCGGAGCCATGGCCTGCAGCCGATCGAGCGCCACGACGATGTCAGCCTCATCGGGGAGCGCGTTCAGGTTCTCGGCCGAGGTCGTGCCGCCCGTGGTCTGACCGAAGACCGTCGTCGTCGCCCCGACCGTCTTGCGGACAGCCTCCGTGGCATAGGTGAACTCGCCCGAAGCGGGGATCATGGTCACGGCCTTGACCAGCCCTTCGGCGGTGTCCGGGTCGGCAAGCGGCCTGAACACCTCGAAGGACAGTTGCGGCAGACGGTTGCCGTAGGTGGAAAGTGGCAGTTCCTCGAAGACCAGGTAGGCCGTGCCGCGATAGGCCGGGGTATTGGCGGCCCCCAACTTGGCGGCGATGAACGGGTCTGGCGTCTGGGTCTCGTTCCCCGGATACCAGCGCCAGGTGATGCCGGTCATGTCGAGCGGTTTGCCATCGGCCCAGATGCGGCCGATGCCGGTGATCGGGCCCTCGCAGAGCGCAACCGCGAAGCTGGCATAGTAGAGATATTCGGTCGTCCGGACCCGGCCACCGCCGCCACCCTTGCCGCCGCCTTGCGTCGTGGTCTTCGTCTCCTCGCGGAAATCCGTGGCCCAGATGATGTTGCCGCCGATCCGCATCCGGCCGTAGAGGCGGGGGATGATCGCGCCCTCGGTCGCGGACGTGATCCGCAGGCTGTCGAGGCGCTGACCCTCGATCTTCTGCGCGGGCGCCAGAGACGACACGATCCAGCTGTCGACGACCGAACCGATGGTCGAGCCCATGAAGCCACCGATGGCGTCCCCGGAAAAGCCAAGGATCGCACCGCCAAAGGCCCCGCCGATGGCGGAACCGACAGCGCCGAGGACGAGCGTGGCCATGCGGAAATCTCAGCGTGCAGGGAAGAGGAAAGCGAAGGCGATGCGCCGCCGCCAAGCAGAGGTTAGCGGTTCCTCGATCACGCCCAGCCGTTCATAGGCGTGGAGGAAGGTGTCGGGGCCGGTGAGGATCCCGACATGCTTGGCGATGGCGCGCGGCATCATGCGGAAGAGGATCAGCGCACCGGGTGGGGCATTGGCGGGTTCGATCTGCGGCATCATCCGCCGCGCCCCGTCCGCCAGCACCTCGCGCGGGCCGGTCTCGCCCCAGTCCCGGCTGTAGGGCGGGATCGGGAACGGCTCCGGCCCGACCACGTCGCGCCAAACACCGCGCGCGAGGCCGAGGCAGTCGCAACCGACCCCGCGCAGGCTGGCCTGGTCGTGATAGGGCGTGCCCAGCCAAGATCTCGCGGCGGTGATGACTTGGGCGGGATCGGCGGTCTTCACAGCACCGCCCCATCATGGCCACCGTCCTTCGTCGCATAGCGCAGGACTGCGTCCTGGCCCGGGATGTGCGGGAAGCCTCGGAAGTTGCCGATGTTGGCGAACTTCGCGCTGCAGGTCGCGATCCGCTTGTCGCAGCCCGCGCGTACCACGAACGCATCTGTGGTCATGATCGGGCGCACCGGGGCTTCCAGCAGGGTCAGGATGGCAATGCCGTCAACGAGATCATGCGACAGGACCTCGACCCGCCGACTGGCATTCGCGCCGGTCGACCACTCGACCAGACCGAAGGCAAACTGGCCTGCCGCGAACGTGCCGAGGCCGGAGGCCGTGAAGGTTCGGTCCCGCAGCACATCAATCACCGCGCCGGTGCCCTTGAAGGCCGCAGCCTCGAGGTTCACCCCGCAGCGCACATCGCCCAGCGCGGCATCGCAGCTGGCCTGAAACGCCCGTCCGACGGTCTGGCCGAGGACATGAGCGAGGCTGCGCACCTCCGCCACGAAGGCCAGCCGTCCGCGCCGGATCTGACCGATGGCCCCGCGGCGCAAGAGCACGCGCTGCGCCGGGCTCGCCCAGTTCACCCGCCAGACCTCGACCGCCGCATTGTCCCAGCGGCCGTCGAGGATATCGGTCTCGGTGATCCGGTCGGAGGACAGCACGCCTTGGGCATCCTGCGCGTCGACGGACAGGTCCGACCCTGACCGCACCTCGGAGGCCGTCAGCCCGCTTTCCGGTTCGAACTCGGTGCCGTCGAAGGTGAGGGTCCGGTCGTGGTCGGTGAAGCCGAAGGTCATCCCGTCGGCGCGGGTGATGCGCCAGCACCAGGCCAGAGTTGTGGTGCCTTCTTCTAGATGGGCCTGCAGCGCCGGGTTCAGGGACTTCATGTGCGGATTTCCACAAGGGGGATCGAGGTGATCGACCCGAGGCGTTCGAGATCGAGGGTGACGTCGAGGGCGTCGGTGTCGAAGCGAACGGGGACGTCGAATTCGAAGCCTGCAGTGATGGCGACGCCCGCTGCGGGCGCGGTTGTGAAGGTCACCAAGCCTGTCGCGGTGGAAACCGACCAGCCGGAGGCTTGCGTCGCGCCATTCAGGGCGATGCTGACGGTCCCGGCGACGGGCTTGGTGATGGTGCGGCTCCAGGACTGCGCGCCGGAGGTGTAGCGCTTGGTGAGTTGGAAAAGGGTGGCCGCCCCGTTGCCGGTGCCAATCGGCTGGTTGGTCGGGCCGGGCGTTTGGGATGGCAGGCAGGACTTGAAGTCGGCCCAGTCCTTGAAGCGGAAGCCATGCAGGCGGCCGTTCCTCGCCTCGAAGAAGGCGACCACCGCCGCCAGATCGTCAGCGCGGCGGATGCCGTAGGCGACGTCGTAGCGGCGGCGGCTGTTGGTCCAGCTGGCGTTGCGTTCCTCGGCCCCGCTCGCCAGTTCGACGATCTGTGTGCGGCGTTCGGGGCCGCCGCGCGCACCGGCGCTGACGGCGTCCGGAAACCGGACCTCGTGAAACGCCATCACATCCCCCTTCGCCCGAGCGACACGGCGCGGGCGATGTCGCTCGCGACCTGCGTGCGGGACTGGCGGAAGCTCTCGGCGTCGCGGGCATTGATGGTGACATTGACGGTCGAGGCGCTGGCCGGGCCGTACCCTGCCGCCTCCCGTCGCGAGAGGACGCGCTCCCCGCGTTGCAGGATCGCGGGCACCTCATCGGGCCGCAGCCCGGCCCAGCCCCCGTTGTGCATGCGAGGGGCATTGGCGAAGGCCAGCGCCGGGACCATCCGGCCGGGACCGGGGGCGCCGACCATCCCGCCCGTGTGCATGATGTTCGCGAAAATCCCACCCGCGCCACCCAGCGCGCCGGAAAGGGCATTGGCGATGGGGCCGAGGATGAAGCGCCGGGCAGCGAGCTTCGCCAGATCAGCGATCATCGAGGTGACCAGATCCCGGAAGTCGAGCTTGCCGGTCTTCACGAAGTCGCCGATGGCGTTCTCGGCGCTCTGGAAGGCCCCGACCAGCGCGCTACCGACGTCCCCGCCAATGTCGCGCGCCTTCGCGGCGTAGTCGGCGAGTGCGGCGGTGACGGCTTGCCAGCCCGTGAGGGCGGTGTCCGCGCCTTCGGCTACAGCCGCCCCCGCGTCGCGTGCAGCGCCGCCAGCACCCTCGGCGGCGGTGGCGGTGTCATTCAGCCCGGCCGTGAGGGCATCTGCTGACGCAGCTGCATCCGCCAGCGCTGTCTCGGCCTCGGTCCCCGTGCCTGTCACGGCATCCTTCAGCGCCTGCCAGGTGGCCAGCGGCCGACCGGCAGCGTCAGCCAGCATCCTGGCCGCCTCGCGATATCCATCGGCACGGGCGCGGGCGTCGTCGGCCATGGCCCCGAGGCCGAGGTCAGGCGGTTCGAGATACGTCCGCGATAACGCGGCCGAGAAGGCGTCCGCGGCAGCTGCACCGGCAGCAGTCGCGGCCCCCTCGAAGGGGTTGCCGATGCGGCCCAGTTCCACCGGGTCAAGGATACCAATCTGGACGCCACCCTCGCCGGTGGCCCATTCCGGCAACAACGCCAGCGCCGCGTTCAACGTCTCGATGAAGCTGTTGATCCGGGTGACGACGCCGTTCAGCATCGCCTCGACGCCAGAGATCAGCCCGTTCGCCGCCTGGAAGGCGAAGTCACCGATGGCTCCCGGCAGGCTACCCCAGATCGCCACCGCAGCGTCGTATGCGCCCTGGAAGATGGCGGCCGTCCTGTCGCCGAAGCTGATGACGCCCGCGATGGTGCCTTCCAGCGCCGAGAGGCCCGCCGCCTTCAGCCCCTCCCATCCGGCCGCCATGCGCGCCAGCGCCGCGTCCAGCGACAGGCCGATCCGCGACCAGACTTCGCGGGCCAGATCGCCGAGCAGGCGAAACGCCTCGCCCACGCCGCCGACCCGGGCTACCAGCTGCGAGAACTGATAGACCAGCTCGCCCGCGCCGACGATCAGCGCACCGATGCCGGTGCGGATCAGGGCGCCGCGCAGGAACACCAGCGCGGTGGCGAGGCCGCGCACGGACAGGGCCGCTGCGGCCATGCCAGCGACCCAGCGCCCGGCCATGACGGCAGCGAAGGTTACGGCATAGGACGCCAGCCTCCCGAGGTTGCCGATCAGCGTGTCAATGGCCGAGCGCAGAATGCCGCCGTCGGAGGCAAGGGCCACGAATGCATTGGCCAGCGCCTCGATGGTCGGGGCGACGGAGACGGCGATCCGGTTGCGCAACCCGTCGAAGACCAGAGAGACCGTGCCCAGCGCCAGCTGCGTGCGGCGCAGGGCTTCGAGGGCATCACGGTCCAGCACTGCGCCAAGGTCCGATGCCTGATCGCCGAGCCGCGCCATCTCCGCCCCGCCGTTCCGCAGGAGCGGCAGAAGTCGCGTGGCGTCCGAGGCCATGGCCTCGAGATAGAAGGTCATCTCCTGCTGGCTAAGACCCGCCCGCTCCAGCGTGTCGACGTAAAGTTGCAGTGCCTCCGGTCCCGACAGCCGTGCGAACTGGTCAGCGGTGACACCGACCCTCGGGGCCACGTTCTCGAAGAAATCCGCCATCGGCCCGCCGCCGGTCTGGAGGAAGTCCCCGACCCGGTCGTTCACGTCCTTCAGGATGTCGGCCAGTTTCTCCTGTTCGATGCCAACGGTGCGCGCGCCAGCCGACCAGCGCTGCAGGGCCTCGGGCGTGGCATTCGCGACCTGCGCGAATTGCCGGATCTGCGCGGCGCTCTCGGCCGTGGACCGCACGATCAGCCCGAGCGAGGCGGTGGCCGCTGCGGCTGCGGCCCCGAGGGCAAGACCGGCCCGGCGCGCGAAAGCGGCCAGACTGGTGTTCGCCAGTTCCATTTCCCGCGACAGGCGGCCGAAGCCGCGGGCACCGGCCTCGCCTACTCCTTCCAGTTCCGCGCGCACGCGGCGTCCGCCCTCGGCCACGAGGCGGACGGAGACCTTTTTCTCAGCCATTGCAGCATGCCTTGCATTTTCGGGCACCCGTTCTTACTTTGGGCTCATCGATCATGGAGGCGTATGATCATGTCCGAGACCGCGACCCTGTCCTCGAAGTTCCAGATCTCGATCCCCAAGGCGATCCGGGCCGCCCAACATTGGGAAGCCGGGCTGACCTTCGCCTTCATTCCGAAGGGGACGGGCGTCCTGCTGGTCCCTGTTCCAAAGCGCGACGCCTTGAAGGGCCTCGCACGCGGGGCCTCGGCAACCGATTACCGTGACCGGACAGACCGATTCTGATGATGCTCGTCGACACATCCGCATGGATCGAATGGCTGATCGGCTCGGCCACCGGCGACCGGCTGGCGGAACATCTGCCGGATCAGGCCGACTGGCTGGTGCCGACCATCGTGCAACTGGAACTCGCCAAATGGCTGACCCGTGAGGTCGGCGATGACAAGGCGGACCAGGTGATCGCTTTCACGCAGGTTTGTCAGGTGATCCCGCTCGATACCGAGATTGCCTTGGAGGCGGCCGAGGCTTGCCGCACGCACAAGCTTGCGACGGCAGACGCCATCGTATTCGCCACGGCGCGTGTGCGGGGGGCGACCCTCCTGACCTGCGACGGTCATTTTGAAGGTCTGCCCGGTGTGAGGCTGGTCCCAAAGGTCAAGGCCTGACCCCTGATCCTTCGGCATTTGCCATCTGCTCGTTCAGTTTGCGCACCATCACCGACTCGATCTCGGGCAGCAGTTCGGCAGCGATCAGGGCATTGACGCCCAGCGCCTGCGCCAATGACAGCGCCGCGCCCATGTCCCATCCGATGACGGCGCCGGGCGCGATGCGCAGTTGGCCGCCAAGGCGCTGGGTCAGGTCCCAGACCTGCCAGCCCTCGACCGTCTGCGGCCGGTTCAGTCTTGCGGGGCAGTCGGGGCAGGGGCCCGCGCAGGCCGCGCAGTAGCCGTCGCCCCCGCCGAAGGACCAGTCGGCGAGGGCGCGAAGCCGTTTTTTTCCTGATCCAGCATCAGGCCGCGGGCGACGTATTGCGCCTGGAAGGCCTCGAACACCGGCCAGATTTCCAAGAGGGCGTCGATCCCGGCCGGGCTGACCGGGACGAGGTTGCCTGCTTCGTCGCCGACACCTTCCCATTCCAGCACGGCGCGGCGCGCGACGGCCTTGGCCATTGCCAGCGCCATGTCCTCCTGGCTGGATGCCTCCGAAAGGTCGTCGATGGTCGGATCGGCGCGGGCGGAGACCATCAGCGCGGTGGTCAGAGGGGCCACAAGGACGCGCAGGCCGGGCAGGAGGTCCAGCCATTCGGGCCGGTTCGACAGGTTCAGGCGGATCATGATCAGTATCCCGTGACGCTGTTGACGAGGACGGCGGTGCACATGCGGGCGGGGCTGGTGGCCTTGGCGGCCTGCCAGTCGAAACTGGCCTGAATGCCCTGGGGCCCGGGGATCTCGATCCGCGGGACGGGGAGGTAGACGGCGTGGGCCGTGAAGGTGAAGCTGGCGTTCGCCCCGAGGCTGTGGGCGAACTCGAGCTCGCAGGGCGTGCCGTCGATGGATTGGGTCACCAGCGCGGAGTCTGCGAACCGCACCTCGATCCGGCCTGTGAGAGCCGCCATGCCGGGATCGGCGCCCTCGATCTTGCCGTCGTTGCGGATGGTTTCGATCCGGTCGAGGCCGTTGGCATAGGTGATCTCGGCCGAGACGACATTGCCGAGCGTCGTGCCGTTGCGCTTCACCACACCGTTGAAATGGCCGAAGCGCTGCAGGCCCAGTGCGGTCGGGGTGCCAGCGGCCGTAGCGGCTGCGATGGCTTCGCCCTGTGCGATCAGCCGGGCGGTTGCGGTCAGGAGGCCGGATCGGCTCATCTGCCAAGACAGTTGGTCCATGACGCATCCCGCATACATCGCGAACCGCGGCACCTCGGGCATGGCGACCTCGATGGCCATGGAGGGCAGCGTCCAGTTCCCCGACTGGAAGGTGTGGGTCTTGGGCGTAGTTCCAGTCGTGGTCGGTGCGCCGAAAGCCGCCTTCAGCCAGAAGCCGAAGGCCTCCACATCGATCGGCACCACCACCTCGCCATCGGCGGTGACCGCGTCCTTGATCGGGGCCAGCGGATCGCGGCCGTAGCCGAGCAGTTCGGAATTCAACAGCGGCTGCTCCGCGCCCAGCGTGGTGCGGGCAAACGGCATCAGCCGATAGCCGTTGGCGGGCGGGGTGCCGTAGACGGTTTCGAACGCAAGCGCCATCTGCGCCCGCGCGCCGTGTGCGCGTGCCATGGAGGTCTCCTGAATGTTGGGGGTGTCAGGCCAGAGGGCCGGTGGTGGAGTAGTGCAGCACGACGGTGATGACCGCCGCCTTCAGCGCCGCCGCGCCCTCGACCGGCAGGTCGACCGAGGCGGGGGCCTCGGGTTCAACCCAGTCGCAGAGCCCGCCGAGCGTCCGGTCCGCTTCCAGCGCACCGCCGATAGCGGCGATCAGGTCGTCGAAGGCACTGGCCCGACCGGAGCCCGCCTGGACGATGGCCTCCAGCTCGGCCCGGTGCTGATAGTGAAAGCGCAGGGGCGACAGGGTCACCTCCGGCTCTCCCGGCTGGCCATCGCGCAGGATGATCAACCCAGCCACCGGGATCCGCTCGGGCAGGACCTCGTCGCGCAGGGTGAGGGCGGCAAGCGGCTGCAGCCGCGCATGCAGCGCGGCAAGGACGGTTTCGCGGGTGGTGGGCATGATCAAGCCATCGGGAGCGCCGAAAGTCGGCAGGATTGAAGAGTCGCGACGTTAGTTTCTGTCCTGCCCGCCTAACCGTTCGTCACTGACGGACGCCGAGCCTTTCGAGGGTTGCCCGGTCAGGCGCGCCGGTTTCGGGTAGTCCGACCGATGCCTGATAGGCGCGCATGGCCCTCTGGGAGGCTGGGCCCCATTGTCCATCCGGCGTGCCCACATCAAAACCTCCGGCATTCAGGAGGGTCTGAATGGCCCGGTAGTCGTCTGCGGAAAGCGACAGCGTGGTCCATCCGCATGCCACGGCGACTTCCTCGAAGGCATCCTGCGCTCCCGCGAGTTCGAAAAGCGCATCATGCTGCTGGCCGTTTGACTCGACCAGCCGGATGAACAGGCGCTCGGCATCGTAGATCGACCGGATGAACGTCTCTGCATCCCGCCCGAACAGACCCGCCCCTTTGTTGGAGGTGAGACTGCTCCAGCGAGACTGCTGCGACGGCTGGTCATCGATGCGCAGCGTCATTTCGAACGAATTCCGGCGGTAGTCGTTCATCAGGAAATCGTCCTGCACGAAGACGAATGCCGTTTCGCCTTCGATGCAGCGCGCCACAAGGGCGGTCTGGCCCATGAAGTTGTTCGGCTGGAACTGCGAATGGTTCAGCGCGACGATCTGCGGACTGTCGTCCACCGCCGCCCGGCTCGATTCAATCGTCCACCAGCCGGAAATCCGGTGCCCATCCCGATTGGCCTGCTCGAATGGCGCGAGCGTATAGTCGATGGCCGGAAACCTCGCATCCGCCCACGCGACGGTTTGTGCCGCACCCTCCGGCGGCGTCGCCGGGTCAGCCGCGGGCGCTGCGGCCGGAGCGGCTGCCGAAGGCTGAGCGACCATCACAGGGAAAGCGATGCCGTATTTCGCCTGCAGATACCCCATCTGCAGTTGCGCCAGCGTGAGGCGTTCGGTTTCTGCGCGGCTGAGCGCAAGGGCCTGAATCAGCCCGCCGCCGGTTGCAGCTTCGCGTTCCGCCTCTTCGATACGCTGTTGAACCGCGGCCATTTCACCGAGGATCTGCGCCGCACGCGCTTCGTCAGGCTGAACAGCCGGTACTGTCACTTCGACAATCGCACCACCCGCTTCCGCGTTGATCCGGTTTTCGATGAGTGTCTTGGCGAGAAGAAGCGCCTCACGGCGTGCTTCGATTAGGGTCAGGATCAGGCCGCCGTCGTAGCGCGCGGCTTGCGCGTCGATCTCGGTCAGCTGCCGTTCGATATCTGCCAATTCCGTGGAAAAGGAGGTTTCTTGCGCGAAGGCCGGAAGGACCGCGGCGAGGGAAATGGCAAAGACGAACGGTTTCAACGACATTGGCAGCTCCGAAATCTGGTCACTTTCGGAATCAGGCTAACGAAGCAGATTTCAACCATCAAGCGAACTTGGCGGTTCAGGTATACGTCCCTGTCCAAATTTGTCACCCACCCCGCCGTGATGCGTTCCTTTACCGGGATCATGCCCGGGTCAGTGGTCCCCGCCGCCTTTCGGCAGCGGCAGGTTGGCCAGCCGTCGCGGCAGGTCGGCGCGGCTGTGCAAGAAATCGATGATGACCACCTGCTCGATCTCCTCGACGAACACCACGAAATGCTGGCCTGCCCGCGCGAAGCGCAGGTCCTCGGCCAAGGTGGGGTCGATGAGCCGACGGCAATCCTGTGACAGGGCGGTGCCCGCAGCGATCTCGCGACAGGTGGAGATCAGGTCATCCTCATACGCCGCCGCCTGTCGTGGGCCGAAGGTCTCGATGGTCCAGCTGGCAATCTCGATCAGCGAGGCCTCCGCCTGCCTTGTAAGACGCCAGGGTTTCGGCATCAGGTATCTGCACGCGCAGCGGCAAAGGCCCGACGGATGGCATCTTCGCCACTGCCCTCGGCCAGATCACCACGCCTAGCCTGTTCGAGCCCGGCCGTAAGACGGCTGCGCAACGCGCCAAGTTCCGCCTCTTCGCGCTCGAGAAGGCGCAGCCCGGCCCGCAGGGCCTCCGAGGCGTTCTGATAGCGCCCGGATGCTACCAGGCGGTCGACGAGGTCGGATTGCGTTTCGGTCAGGACGACGTTTCTGGTGGCCATGGGAGTCTCCATGCGGATCATTGGCAATATATGCCAATGGGTCTGCCGTGTCGACACGCCCCGTCATGATCGTGTTTCAACCCACCCTGCAACTATCCGTCCCGGCACGGCGTCGATGGCCCGCTCGGCATCGCGCGCCAGATCGAGCCTCTTGCGCAGCTTGACCTGCGGCACGAGAAGGAAGATCGGTACCGTGGTCAGCCCGCGGCCGGTTTTCGCGCGGGATGCCACCGCGCGGCCTTTCGAATTCAGCCGTCCTTCGGCCACCAGCAGGCTGGGCCCGCGGCGCCGGTAGATGAACCGCAACTGCAGCCCCGAGCGGCGTTCCCACTCGCCGGGGGTGATGCGGCTACCGCGGGTGGATTTCCCGGCGGCGGGGGTGGGGATCGCCAGCCAGAACCCGTTCCGTGACCGGATCATCGGCCCCGTGTCATGCGCGCCGACGATCACCGGGGCGTTCGACCAGACCAGCGCCGCGGCGTTCAGGCTCTCACCGCCCTTCGGATAGGTCGCGAGTCTGATCGAGTTGCCAAGCCGGGTACCCAGTCCCGCGCCGGTGATCTGGCCGCGCCAGGCGGATCTGAGCTCCGTGCCCGCCTCGCGCATGGCGGTGGTGACGGCCTTTTCGCCTGCGGCGATTTCCGCCTGCATCAGGGCGACGATGTCAGGATCGATGGTGAGCTTCAGTTTCATCGTGTCACGCTGGGCGGAGATCTAGGGTCAGGACTCGTTCTCGTTTCATAGCCAGAACATGACGGTTGCGGCGAGTGCGACGGCGGAGAGGAAGACCT
>NZ_JBHFHM010000022.1:0-25108 GCF_041927815.1 Paracoccus zhouxuedongae | reverse complement strand
GGCACCGAGATGGTGATGCCGGGCGACAACCTGAAGTTCGAGGTCGAACTGATCGCCCCGATCGCGATGGAAGAGAAACTGCGCTTCGCCATCCGCGAAGGCGGCCGCACCGTCGGCGCCGGCGTCGTGGCGAAGATCATCGCGTAAGCGAGGGTCGTGGCGGTGCGCGGAAGCGCGCCGTGCGGTGACAGGAAAGCGGAAGGCCGTCCCTCGGGGGGGCGGCCTTTTGCGTCGGGAATGCCGCCCCAAAGCGATCCCCGTAGGGTGCGTGTTCACAGGCACCGACCGGCCCGTCCCGAAAGAGGCAGGCTTACGCCTTACGCCTCTTTCTTGTCCAGCGCGGCGAGGCTGGCGGTCCATTGGTCGATCATCGGCTGGAGGCGTACCAGGGCATCAGCGTAGGATTTCTGCTGGACCTTGTCGGCCTCGCGGCTGCTGACGACGCTCAGGTCGATGGCGCGTAGTTCCGCCGTCAGCTCGGCGCGCGCGGCACCCGTGGCGGTTGCCAGCCGTTCGACCACATCGGCGCGGATGGTCGGCCAATCGGCCAGCGACCGCGACGACAGTTCGGCCGCCTCTTTCTGCATGGCGAGCGCCTGCCTGTTCAGCTCAAGCGACTCTTCGAGGCCGAGGCGCCATGCTGTCGCCAAATCCCCTATAGAAATATAATAGCCTCTCAGCGAGGCACCTTCCAACCCTGCCGGGGGTGGGGCGGGTTTGGCGACGCTGTCATTAGCGACGCCTTCAAAAGCCTTTTCGGCGGACTCGGCTAAGGTGGCGGGGGTGCTTGCCGGTGCCTTGTAGGTGTAAAGGGGTGAAACGGCAGAGATCATCGGGGGGCTCCTGCCGCTAAGGTCTGCCCGGCCTGGCAGGACAGCGTTGACATGCCGTGAACGGGCCTGGTGCGATGATCCCCGTCGCGCCGGGCCGCCCGCCCCCTGAGCGGCTTTCCATTTGGCACTGCATCGCGCGGCTGTTAGCTTGCGCCTGCCTCTGCCCGACCTGCGGCGGATGCCCTGGCGCGGCGGTCCGCGCCCATCCCACGGAGGCGGCGATGTCCCTGTTCGGTCTTGCGCTGGTGCTGGCGGCCGCGGTCTGCCACGCGACCTGGAATGTGTTCGTCAAGCGCGTCAATGGCGGGGCGGAACTGATCTGGCTGTTCTCGGCGCTTGCGCTGCTGCTTTACCTGCCGGTGGCGGCCTGGGTGATGATCGTGCAGCGGCCCCATCTGGGCGCGACCGAACTGGCGTTCATCGCGGGCAGCGTGGTGCTGCACCTGGCCTATTTCGCGCTGTTGCAAGCGGGCTATCGGCGGGGCGATCTGTCGGTTGTCTATCCGACCGCGCGGGCGACCGGGCCGGTGCTGTCCTCGGCCTTTGCCGTCCTGATGCTGGATGAGGTCATCACCCCGCGCATGGGCTTGGGCGCGGCGATCATCGTCATCGGCGTGCTGATGCTGACCGGCGGCGGGCGCGGCACAGGGCAGCGGCTTGGCGCGTCGCTTGGCTTTGGGCTGGCGGTCGGGGCGCTGATCGGCAGCTATACCGCCTGGGATGCCTATGCGGTTTCCGTTGTGCTGATCCCGCCCTTGCTGCTGGATTACGTCTCGACCCTGGGACGGGTGGTGCTGCTGACGCCGGTAGCGCTGCGCCGCCGGGCGCTGGTGGCGCGGCAGTGGCGCGACCACCGCTGGGGCGTCATCGCCATCGCCCTGTTCAGCCCGCTGGCCTATATCCTGGTCCTTTATGCGCTGACCTTTACCCCAGTCGCCTATGTCGCGCCGATGCGTGAGGTCTCGGTCGTGCTGGTGGTGATCGCGGGCAGTCTGTTCCTGGCCGAGGGGCACCTGCGCCAGCGGCTGACCTGGGCGGCGGTGATCCTGGCCGGTATGGTCATCCTCGCCACCGCATGACGCCGCTGGTATCATCCCCCACAGACAAGGAGAGAGCGATGGCACGATACATCCATTCCATGATCCGCGTGCTGGATGAAGCCCGCAGCCTGGCCTTTTACGACACGGCCTTTGGCCTGCGCATCGCCGATCGGCTGGATTTCCCCGACTTCACGCTGATTTACCTGGCCAATGACGCCGCCGAGGTCGAGCTGGAGTTGACCGTGAACAAGGGCCGCAGCGCGCCCTATGATCTGGGCGACGGCTATGGCCATGTGGCATTTTCGGTCGATGATCTGGACGCCGAACATGCGCGGTTTACGGCGGCGGGGCTGAACCCCGGCAAGCTGGTGGATTTCGCGCCCGGCGGCACAGTGATCGCGCGGTTCTTTTTCGTCACCGATCCCGATGGCTACAAGATCGAGGTCTTGCAGCGCGGCGGGCGGTATCTGTAGCCCGTCATCAGGATCGGTCAGGCAACGGCGGCCCGCATCTCATGATGCAGCTGGTCAAGGATCGCGGGGTCGCGCAGGTTCAGATAGCCAAAGCGCCCCATCAGCCCCTGGGATGAGGCGCCACAGCGCAGCATCCGCATCCGCCATTCCGCGAACCAGCGGCGTTCGATGGGCCGGATGCCAAAGGGGATGATTTCGGTATGGCGGGTGTCGCGCTGGATGGATCGCATCAGGTCGCTGACCGATTGCAGCGGCCCCTCGATCGTTTGGAAGAAGAAGGTGCCGTCAAACAGCAGCGCCCCGGTGACGCCCAGGGCGGCGTTGCGATCATTGGCGCGGGTCTGGATATCGTGCCACAGGGCGTCATCCACGGGGACAATGGCGCGCGACCGGTAACTGATGGAATGCATGTCGGAAACCATGGGATCTTGACCTGCCCAAGTATAGGCCGATTGCGGGCCGCGCGCAGGGGGAAAGTGGCATACCGGGCCGGATTGCACCGAGATAATCATAAAAATCCAACATATCTTGCGCGTATGGCCCGCAACTGGACATGGCGGAACGCCTGTGGGACGATTGCGCCCGTGCCAGCTGCTGTTGCGCGTTGCCATCACGTCATCAGGCCGCCAGACATCGCCGCCCGACTGACTGATTCGCCACCCTGTCCGAGGTCTTGATGCTGCTTCGCCCCTTTGCCCGCCTGATGCGCTGGTTTGAAGCCCGGCTCGATCCCTATCCCGCCGCGCGGCCCGCGATGCCGCCGCAGGGCATGGGACGATTCGTGCTGTATTTCGCCCAGGGCGCGCTGCCGTGGCTGGGCGTGATGGCGGCGACCTCGGCGGCGATCGCGGTGATCGAGGTGGTGCTGTTCGGCTATCTGGGCGCGCTGGTCGACCGGCTTGGCGCGACCTCGCCCGCCGACTTCATGGCAGCGGAAGGGGCGCGGCTGGCACTGATGGCGGTGCTGCTGCTGGTGGGGCTGCCGGTGCTGAATGCGATCAGCAGCATGGTCATGCACCAGACCCTGCTGGGAAATTTCCCGCAGCGCATCCGCTGGCAGGCGCATCGCTGGCTGCTGGGGCAGTCGATGGGCTATTTTCAGGACGAGTTCGCCGGACGGATTGCCACCAAGCTGATGCAGACCGCACTGGCGGTGCGCGAAGTGGCGATGAAGATCATGGATGTGGCGATCTATGTTCTGGTCTATTTCATCGGCGCCCTGGTGCTGGCGGCGACGCAGGATTGGCGGCTGGCGCTGCCCTTTGTCGCCTGGGCCATCGCCTATGGGCTGCTGCTGGCCTATGTCGTGCCGCGCCTGGCCCGCATCTCCGAGGATCAGGCGGATGCGCGGGCGGGCATGACCGGCCGAGTGGTCGATGCCTATACCAACATCGCCACCGTCAAGCTGTTCAGCCATGCCGCCCGCGAAGAGGCCTATGTCCGGCAGGGGATGGACCGGTTCCTGCATACCGTCTACCGCCAGATGCGGCTGGCCGCCGGGCAGGACATGGCGCTGAACGCGATCAATGTGGCGCTGACGGGGGCGGTGACGGCGCTTGGCCTTTGGCTGTGGACCGGTGGCCACATCGCCGTGGGCGCGGTTGCGGTGGCGATCCCGCTGGCGCTGCGGCTGAACAACATGAGCCACTGGATCATGTGGGAATTCGCCGCGCTGTTTGAAAACATCGGCACGGTGCGCGACGGTCTGGCCAGCCTGTCGCTGCCGCGCGCGGTGATTGACGCGCCCGGCGCGCCGGTGCTGGCGCGCGGGCCGGGACAGGTGCGGTTCGATGCCGTGACCTTCCGCTATGGTGGCGATGAAGCGCGGCGCCCGGCGGTGATCGACGGGCTGGACCTGACCATCGCGCCGGGGGAAAAGGTCGGTCTGGTGGGCCGGTCCGGGGCGGGCAAGTCGACGCTGGTTAACCTGCTCTTGCGGTTCTACGATCTTGATTCGGGCCGTATCCTGATCGACGGCCAGGATATCGCGCAGGTGACGCAGGAAAGCCTGCGTGCCGCGATCGGGGTGGTGACGCAGGATACATCCCTGCTGCACCGGTCGGTGCGCGACAACATTGCCTATGGCCGACCCGACGCCAGCGACGATCAGATCCTGGCCGCCGCCCGCACCGCCGAGGCCGAGACCTTCATCCACACGCTGACCGACCGCGAGGGGCGGCGCGGGCTGGATGCGCATGTCGGCGAACGCGGGGTCAAGCTGTCGGGCGGCCAGCGTCAGCGCATCGCCATTGCGCGCGTGGCGCTGAAGGACGCCCCGATCCTGATACTTGATGAGGCGACGAGCGCCTTGGACAGCGAAGTCGAAGCCGCGATCCAGTCGCAACTGACGCGGCTGATGCAGGGCAAGACGGTGATCGCCATTGCCCACCGGCTGTCGACGATTGCCGCGATGGACCGGCTGATCGTCATGGATCAGGGCCGCATCGCCGAACAGGGCAGCCATGCCGAGCTGCTGGCGGCGGGCGGCATCTACGCCCGGCTATGGGCGCGGCAGTCGGGCGGGTTCCTGGGGGACGGCGACGAGGGCTGACCGGCATTGATGAAAGGGCTTGAACCCGGCGGCCCGCTGGCATAATCAGCGACCACGGCCTAGGGGTATAGCTCAGTTGGTAGAGCATCGGTCTCCAAAACCGAGGGTCGCGGGTTCAAGTCCTGCTGCCCCTGCCAGGCCGCCCTCCCGACATCGCGGTTGACCAGTGCCCGGCCACCGGCCTATGGCAGGTCATGCTGTCGCAAAAAGCCCGCTACGCCCTGCACGCGATGATCTATCTGGCCCGCAAGGACCAGTCGGCTTCGGTTGCGGAAATCGCACGGGCCGAGGCGCTGCCGCAGAAGTTTCTGGAACAGATCATGGCGGCGCTGAAGCTGCGCGGCCTTGTGGTCGCGCGTCGTGGGGCAGGGGGCGGCTATGCGCTGTCGCGCCCGGCGGTCGAGATCAACGTGGCCCAGGTCATGCGCTGTATCGACGGGCCGCTGGCCCTGGCGCCCTGTGCCAGCCAGACCGCCTTTGCGCCCTGTCCCGACTGCAAATCGCTTGAGGAATGCCGGATTCGCCCGGTGCTGATCGCCGTGCGCGACACCACGTCGCTGCTGCTGGAAGGCGTGACGCTGGAGGAACTGGCGGGCGGGCGCAAGCTGTCCTTCCTTTAGCACGGCGCCCCGTTCGCGGTCATCACGGCCACGCGGATGACGCCCGCAACCTTGCCCATCATTGCATCCGCAGCCCTGCGATTCGCGCGCTCAGGCGTGCCAAGATGCTGTTGTTCCTGCAAGAATGCACAAGAAACAGGCAATATCCCCGCCTTCTGGACACTACGCTGACCGGAACGAAAATAATCCTATCATGCCGATGGGATTTGTGGGCTACTTGTGCGCAAGGTGAAGCAAAGGGAGGCATTCACATGGGAGATTCATTTCTGCTGTTCGCACTGGTCGGCTTTCTGGCGCAACTGGTCGATGGCGCCCTGGGCATGGCCTATGGCGTCGTGTCGTCGACGGTGATGCTGTCGTTCGGGGTCAGCCCGGCGGTGGCGTCGGCCACGGTCCATGCGGCCGAGGTGTTCACGACCGGCGCCTCGGCCGCGTCGCATATCGCGCATCGCAATGTCGACTGGCGGCTGTTTCGGCGGCTGGTGCCGGCCGGCGTGATCGGCGGGCTGATCGGCACCTATGTGCTGACCAGCTTTGACGGGGCGGTGCTGCGGCCCTGGGTGGTCGGCTATCTGGGGCTGATGGGGGTCTACATCCTGTATCGGTCGAACCACCGGCCCGACCCCTATCACGAACATTCGCGCGCCGCGGTGGTGGGTCTGGGCAGCACCGGCGGCTTTGTCGACGCGGTGGGCGGCGGCGGCTGGGGGCCGGTCGTCACCACCGGACTGATCGGCGCGGGCGGCGCACCGCGGCAGGTGATCGGCACCGTCAACGCGGCCGAGTTCCTGCTGACCGTCGCCGTCTCGGCGGGTTTCCTGATCGCGTTGCTGACCGGCCATTGGGATCAGGAAAAGGCGCTGGTCGATCATGCCATGGCGGTGGCGGGGCTGGTTGCGGGCGGCGTTCTGGCTGCGCCCCTGGCGGGCTATGTCACCCGCATCCTGCCGCATCGCGTCGCCATGGTGCTGGTCGGGCTGCTGATCTGCACGCTCGCGGCCTATCAGTTGCTGCGACTGCTGTAGAGCACCCGATCCCGCCCGGCCTTGAAATCCCACGCCGGGCGGGATAGGTGCAACCGGTGCGGCGTGGGGCCGCGAAGGGAAAGACGCATGGCCAATCCGGTTCAGTTCCTGCAACAGGTCCGCAGCGAAGCGGGCAAGATCGTCTGGCCGGGCCGCCGCGAGGTGGTGCTGACCACGATCATGGTCTTTGTCTTTGCGACCCTGACGGCGGTGTTCTTTTTCCTGGTGGACCTGTTGATCCGCACCGGGCTGACGGCGCTGCTTGGCGCCTTCAACTGAGGCTGTCGGGCCGGTTCGGGCGGGGCGATGGGCTTGCCATTGCTGGCCACGGGCGTTAAAGGGCCTGATGTTTTGCCCGGACGCGGCGCGCATCGATTCGGACTGCGCGCTGTTTTCTGTTCCGGGGCGGGCGGCAAGCGCCTGAAAAGATAAGCGAATGGCCCCATCGGGGCGGACGGGAGAAGGCTCGCATGGCGATGCGCTGGTATTCGGTTTCGGTTCTGTCGAACTTCGAAAAGAAGGTCGCCGAACAGATCCGTCAGACCGTGGCCGACAAGGGCCTTGAGGAACAGATCACCGAGGTGATGGTTCCCACCGAGGAAGTGATCGAGATCCGCCGCGGCAAGAAGGTGACGTCCGAGAGGCGTTTCATGCCCGGCTATGTGCTGGTGCGGATGGAGATGAACGACCGCACTTATCATCTGGTCAGCTCGATCAACCGCGTTACCGGGTTCCTGGGTCCGCAGGGCAAGCCGATGCCGATGCGCGACGCCGAGGTGAACGCGATCCTGAACCGGTCGGGCGACGGCGAGGATGCGCCCGCGCCGCGTAACCTGATCCGTTTCGACATCGGCGAGAATGTGAACGTGACCGACGGTCCGTTCGAGGGCTTCAGCGGCATGGTCGAGGAAGTCGACGAAATCTCGAACCGTCTGAAGGTGACGGTGTCGATCTTTGGGCGTCCGACGCCCGTCGAACTGGAATTCACGCAGGTCTCGAAAGCGTCCTGACGTGTCGTCGTGGGAGGGACGGCTACGGCCAGCCCGCACCACTAAGCCAAAGCGGCAGTCGCCGCAGGTGAACAAAGGAGAGGCCACATGGCCAAGAAGGTTATCGGCAGCCTGAAGCTGCAAGTCAAAGCGGGGCAGGCGAACCCGTCCCCGCCCATCGGCCCGGCGCTGGGTCAGCGCGGCATCAACATCATGGAATTCTGCAAGGCGTTCAACGCCAAGACGCAGGAAATGGAACCGGGCTCGCCCGTTCCGGTGATCATCACCTATTACGCCGACAAGTCCTTCACCTTCGAGATGAAGACCGCCCCGGCGTCGTATTTCCTGAAGAAGGCCGCCAAGCTGAACTCGGGCTCGAAAAAGCCGGGCCGTGACGTCGCGGGCACCGTGACGGTCGCCCAGGTGCGCGAGATCGCCGAGAAGAAAATGAAAGACCTGTCGGCCAATGACGTCGAAGCCGCGATGCAGATCATCGTCGGTTCGGCCAAGTCGATGGGCATCGAGGTGAAGGGGTAAGTCATGGCCAAAGTTGCGAAACGCACCGCGGCCGCCCGCGCCGCCTTTGATGGCAAATCGAACCTGTCGGTCGAAGATGCTGTCAAGCTGATCAAGTCCTCGGCCACCGCCAAGTTCGACGAGACGCTGGAAATCGCCATGAACCTGGGCGTCGACCCGCGTCATGCCGACCAGATGGTCCGCGGCGTGGTCCAACTGCCCAACGGCACCGGCAAGACCGTCCGCGTCGCTGTGTTCGCCCGTGGCGCCAAGGCTGACGAAGCCAAGGCCGCTGGCGCCGACATCGTGGGTGCTGAAGACCTGCTGGAAACCATCCAGGGCGGCAAGATCGAGTTCGATCGCTGCATCGCCACCCCGGACATGATGCCGCTGGTCGGCCGTCTGGGCAAGATCCTGGGCCCGCGCAACCTGATGCCGAACCCCAAGGTCGGCACCGTGACGATGGACGTGAAAACCGCCGTCGAAGCGGCCAAGGGTGGCGAGGTCCAGTTCAAGGTCGAAAAGGCCGGCGTGATCCACGCGGGTATCGGAAAGGTGTCGTTCGATGAGGCCAAGCTGGCCGAGAACGTTCGCGCCTTTGTCGACGCCGTGTCGCGCGCCAAGCCCTCGGGGGCGAAGGGCACCTATCTGAAAAAGGTGTCGCTGTCCTCGACCATGGGCCCCGGCGTCAGCCTGGACCTGGCCAGCACCAGCGCCCAGTAAGGGCGAAGAATTTGCCGGGGCGACCCGGCGAATGGCGGGGCGACCGATCTGATCGCCGCCCCGTCCTGTCCGAGACGGAGGGTGGGACCGCCCCTAAGGTGATCCCATAATTCCTTCCTGAGATGGGGATCGAGACCATTTCCGGGGGCAACCTCGGGCGATCTGGCCTCGGGCACCCGTATCGGACCCGAACCCCCGACGCCATCCGGCCAAGGGGGACAATGAGAGCCGGGGGGAAACCCCCACACTTGGAGTGAAACCGTGGATAGAGCCCAAAAAGAACAGGTGGTCGACGAACTCGGCCGCGTCTTCGAAAGCTCTGGCGTCGTGGTGGTGGCCCACTACGAAGGCATGACGGTTGCGCAGATGCAGGACCTTCGCGCGCAGATGCGCGATGCCGGGGGTTCGGTTCGTGTTGCCAAGAACAAGCTCGCCAAGATCGCCCTGGAAGGTAAGCCTTGCGCAAGCATCGCCGACTACCTGACGGGCATGACCGTTCTTGCCTATTCGGAAGACCCCGTGGCTGCGGCCAAGGTCGCCGACAAATACGCCAAAGCGAATGACAAGTTCGTCATTCTTGGCGGCGCTATGGGTGAGAACGCTCTGGACCCCGCCGGTGTGAAAGCCGTCGCCTCGATGCCGTCGCGTGAAGAGCTGATCGCTCAGATCGTGTCGATGATCGGGTCGCCTGCCGCCAGCATCGCGGGTGCCATTGGCGCGCCTGCTTCCAACATCGCGGGCATCCTCAAGACCCTTGAGGAGCGGGAAGCCGCCTGACGCAATCTTGTGCCTTCGTTGGGAAGAAGCCCGACGTTGGAAACCAAAATCTAGGAATGGAACGGAAAAATGGCCGATCTGAAAGCCCTTGCTGAGCAAATCGTCAACCTGACGCTGCTGGAAGCCCAAGAACTGAAAACGATCCTGAAAGACGAATACGGGATCGAACCCGCCGCCGGTGGCGCCGTCATGATGGCTGGCCCGGCTGCTGGCCCGGCGGAAGCCGCCGAAGAAAAGACCGAGTTCGATGTTGTGCTGGTTGATGCCGGCGCCAACAAGATCAACGTCATCAAGGAAGTCCGCGCGATCACCGGTCTGGGCCTGAAAGAAGCCAAAGACCTGGTTGAAGCCGGCGGCAAAGTGAAAGAAGGCGCGGCGAAGGCCGAAGCCGAAGACATGAAGAAAAAGCTTGAAGCGGCTGGTGCCAAGGTCGAGCTGAAGTAATCGGTGCGGATGCTCTTGCATCCTTGCTGACGACATGGGCAGGGGGCGGTTCGCCGTCCCCTGCCGAACCTGTCTTGAAAGCTGCTTTCGCGAAAGCCACTTTCAAGGCGGCGTTCACGGTTCGGGCGCGTTGCGGTGGGACGTAACGCAGGTATGGAACCGGCCCCCTTCATTCGCAGGCTCCACGCGCTTGGCCCCCGAAGCGCATGGCTGCCACAGACGAAAGGTGACGACACATGGCGCAATCCTATGTTGGGCAGAAGCGGCTTCGCCGCTATTACGGCTCGATCGACGAAGTTCTGGAGATGCCGAACCTGATCGAGGTTCAGAAATCCTCCTATGACCTGTTCCTGAACTCGGGCGAGGGCAGCGGGCACAGCGATGGCGAGGGCATCCAGGGCGTCTTTCAGTCGGTGTTCCCGATCAAGGATTTCAACGAAACCGCCGTGCTGGAGTTCGTGAAATACGAACTGGAAAAGCCGAAATACGATGTCGACGAATGCCAGGCCCGCGACATGACCTATGCCGCGCCGCTGAAGGTCACGCTGCGTCTGATCGTGTTCGATGTCGATGAAACCACCGGCGCCAAATCGGTCAAGGACATCAAGGAACAGGATGTCTACATGGGCGACATGCCCCTGATGACGATGAACGGCACCTTCATCGTCAACGGCACCGAGCGCGTGGTCGTGTCGCAGATGCACCGCAGCCCCGGCGTGTTCTTTGACCATGACCGTGGCAAGACCCATTCGTCGGGCAAGCTGTTGTTCGCCTGCCGCATCATCCCCTATCGCGGGTCGTGGCTGGACTTCGAGTTCGACGCCAAGGATCTGATCTTCGCGCGCATCGACCGCCGCCGGAAGCTGCCGGTGACGACCCTGCTTTACGCCCTGGGCATGGATCAGGAAGGCATCATGGATGCCTATTACGACACCGTGAACTTCCGCCTGGAAAAGAACCGGGGTTGGGTCACCAAGTTCTTCCCCGAGCGTATCCGCGGCACCCGTCCTTCCTATGATCTGGTTGATGCCGCCACCGGTGAGGTCATCCTGAAGGCCGGCGACAAGATGACGCCGCGCGCGGTCAAGAAGATCATCGACGAAGGCAAGATCACCGAACTTCTGGTGCCCTTCGACCATATCGTCGGGCGCTTCGTCGCCAAGGACATCATCAACGAACAGACCGGCGCGATTTACGTCGAAGCCGGGGATGAGATCACGGCCGAATACGACCGCGACGGCGATCTGACCGGTGGCACGCTGAAGGTGCTGCTGGACAACGGCATCACCGAGATCCCGGCGCTGGATATCGATAACGTCAACGTCGGCGCCTATATCCGCAACACCATGGCCGCGGACAAGAACATGAACCGCGACCAGGCGCTGATGGATATCTATCGCGTCATGCGCCCCGGCGAGCCGCCGACGGTCGAAGCCGCCAGCACCATGTTCGACAGCCTGTTCTTTGACAGCGAGCGGTATGACCTGTCCGCCGTCGGTCGCGTCAAGATGAACATGCGCCTGAACCTGGATGCGCCCGACACGCAGCGCACCCTGCGCAAGGATGACATCATCGCCTGTATTCAGGGGCTGGTGGAACTGCGCGACGGCAAGGGCGAGATCGACGACATCGACCACCTAGGCAACCGTCGCGTGCGTTCGGTCGGCGAGCTGATGGAAAACCAGTATCGCATCGGTCTGCTGCGCATGGAGCGCGCGATCAAGGAGCGCATGTCCGGCGTCGAGATCGACACCGTGATGCCGCAGGATCTGATCAACGCCAAGCCCGCGGCGGCTGCGGTGCGTGAATTCTTCGGCTCCAGCCAGTTGTCGCAGTTCATGGACCAGACCAACCCGCTGTCCGAAGTGACGCACAAGCGCCGTCTGTCGGCCCTTGGGCCGGGCGGTCTGACCCGCGAACGCGCGGGCTTTGAGGTGCGCGACGTTCACCCGACCCATTATGGCCGGATGTGCCCGATTGAAACGCCGGAAGGTCAGAACATCGGTCTGATCAACAGCCTGGCGACCTTTGCGCGCGTGAACAAATACGGCTTCATCGAGACCCCCTATCGTCGCGTCCGCGACGGTCAGGTGACCGATGATGTCGTCTATATGTCCGCGACCGAGGAAATGCGTCACACTGTGGCCCAGGCCAACGCCGAACTGGATGCCGACGGCAAGTTCGTCAACGATCTGGTCAGCACCCGTCAGGCCGGCGAATATTCGCTGAACCCGATCGAGGCGGTCGACCTGATCGACGTGTCGCCCAAGCAGTTGGTGTCGGTTGCTGCGGCGCTGATCCCGTTCCTGGAAAACGACGACGCCAACCGCGCGCTGATGGGCTCGAACATGCAGCGTCAGGCCGTGCCGCTGCTGCGGTCGGAAGCGCCCTTTGTCGGCACCGGGATGGAAGCCGTGGTGGCCCGCGACAGCGGCGCGGCGATCATGGCGCGCCGGTCGGGTGTCATCGACCAGGTTGACGCGCAGCGCATCGTTGTGCGCGCGACCGAAGACCTGTCGATGGGCGATGCCGGCGTCGACATCTACCGCCTGCGCAAGTTCAAGCGGTCGAACCAGTCCTCGACCATCAACCAGCGTCCGCTGGTCAAGGTTGGCGACAAGGTGCAGAAGAACCAGGTCATCGCTGACGGTCCGTCGACCGATCAGGGCGAACTGGCCATCGGCCGGAACGTGGTCGTCGCCTTCATGCCGTGGAACGGCTACAACTATGAAGACTCGATCCTGATTTCGGAACGCATCCACCGCGACGACGTGTTCACCTCGATCCATATCGACGAATACGAAGTGGCGGCGCGCGACACCAAGCTGGGCCCGGAGGAGATCACCCGCGACATCCCGAACGTGGGCGAAGAAGCCCTGCGCAACCTGGATGAAGCCGGTATCGTCTATATCGGGGCCGAGGTCGGTCCGGGCGATATTCTGGTGGGCAAGATCACCCCCAAGGGCGAAAGCCCGATGACGCCGGAAGAAAAGCTGTTGCGCGCCATCTTTGGTGAAAAGGCCAGCGATGTGCGCGACACCAGCCTGCGGCTGCCGCCGGGGGCCTACGGCACCATCGTCGAAGTCCGGGTGTTCAACCGCCACGGCGTCGACAAGGACGAGCGCGCCCTTCAGATCGAGCGGGAAGAGGTCGAACGGCTGTCGCGCGACCGCGACGACGAGCTGGCGATCCTGGAACGCAACATCTATGCGCGCCTGAAGAACCTGATCATGGGCAAGGTCGCCGTGAAGGGTCCGAAGGGCGTCAAGGGCGGTTCGGTCATCGACGACGATCTGCTGGCCACGCTGTCGCGCGGTCAGTGGTGGCAACTGGCCATCGAGGACGAGGACAAGGCCCGCGAGGTCGAGGCGCTGAACGATCAGTTCAACGTCCAGAAGCGCGCGCTGGAAGCCCGGTTCGAGGACAAGGTTGAAAAGGTCCGTCAGGGCGACGACCTGCCCCCCGGCGTCATGAAGATGGTCAAGGTCTTTGTCGCGGTGAAGCGCAAGCTGCAAGCCGGTGACAAGATGGCCGGTCGCCACGGCAACAAGGGTGTGGTCTCGAAGGTGGTCCCGATGGAGGACATGCCCTTCCTGGCCGATGGCACCCCGGTCGACCTGGTTCTGAACCCGCTGGGCGTGCCGTCGCGCATGAACGTCGGTCAGATCCTGGAAACCCATATGGGTTGGGCCAGCCGTGGCCTGGGCATCAAGATCGACGAAGCCTTGCAGGAGTACCGCCGCAAGGGCGACCTGGCGCCGGTGCGCGAGGCGATGAAGATCGGCTATGGCGACGACATGTATGCCGAGACCTTCGACGGCATGGCGGACGACCAGTTCATCGAACATGCCGAGGCCGCGCGCCACGGTGTGCCGGTGGCGACGCCCGTGTTCGACGGCGCCAAGGAAGCGGATGTGAACGACGCGCTGAAGCGTGCCGGATTCGATCAGTCGGGTCAGTCGGTGGTCTTTGATGGCCGCACCGGCGAACAATTCGCCCGCAAGGTCACCGTCGGCATGAAATATGTGCTGAAGCTGCACCACCTTGTCGACGACAAGATGCACGCGCGTTCGACCGGTCCCTATAGCCTGGTGACCCAGCAACCGCTGGGCGGCAAGGCGCAGTTCGGTGGTCAGCGTTTGGGGGAAATGGAGGTCTGGGCGCTGGAAGCCTATGGTGCCGCCTATACCCTGCAAGAGATGCTGACGGTCAAGTCGGACGACGTGGCCGGCCGCACCAAGGTCTACGAGTCGATCGTCAAGGGCGAGGACAACTTCGAGGCTGGCGTGCCGGAAAGCTTCAACGTGCTGGTCAAGGAGGTCCGGGGTCTGGGCCTCAACATGGAACTCCTGGATGCGGAGGATGGCGAATAACGGATCGCTCCGTCGGGTGCGCGGTTGCCGCGCACCTCGCCCCTTGCACCCATTCATAGGATACACAGATGAACCAGGAACTCTCCACCAATCCGTTCAACCCGCTGGCTTCGCCCAAGCAGTTTGACGAGATCAAGATTTCGCTGGCCAGCCCCGAGGAAATCCTCGGCTGGTCCTATGGTGAGATCAAGAAGCCCGAAACCATCAACTATCGCACGTTCAAGCCCGAACGTGACGGTCTGTTCTGCGCGCGTATCTTTGGCCCGATCAAGGATTACGAATGCCTGTGCGGCAAATACAAGCGCATGAAATATCGCGGCCTGACCTGCGAAAAATGCGGTGTGGAAGTCACGCTGCAAAAGGTGCGCCGCGAGCGGATGGGCCATATCGAACTGGCCGCGCCGGTCGCCCACATCTGGTTCCTCAAGTCGCTGCCCTCGCGCATCGGCCTGATGCTGGACATGACGCTGCGCGATCTGGAACGCATCCTTTACTTTGAAAACTATGTCGTCACCGAGCCGGGCCTGACGGACCTGTCCTATGGCCAGCTGCTGTCCGAGGAAGAGTTCCTGGACAAGCAGGACGAGTTCGGCGCCGAAGCCTTCACCGCGCTGATCGGTGCCGAGGCGATCCGCGACATGCTGTCGGGCATCGACCTGGCGGCGACCGCCGAGCAGCTTCGGGAAGAGCTGAAAGAGGCGACGGGCGAGCTGAAGCCGAAGAAGATCATCAAGCGGCTGAAGATCGTTGAATCGTTCCTGGAATCCGGCAACCGCCCGGAATGGATGGTCATGACCGTGATCCCGGTCATTCCGCCGGAACTGCGCCCGCTGGTGCCGCTGGATGGGGGCCGCTTTGCGACCTCGGACCTGAACGATCTGTATCGCCGGGTCATCAACCGCAACAACCGTCTGAAGCGGCTGATCGAACTGCGCGCGCCCGACATCATCGTGCGCAACGAAAAGCGCATGTTGCAGGAATCGGTTGATGCGCTGTTTGACAACGGCCGCCGCGGCCGCGTCATCACCGGCACCAACAAGCGTCCGCTGAAATCGCTGTCGGACATGCTGAAGGGCAAGCAGGGCCGCTTCCGTCAGAACCTGCTGGGCAAGCGCGTCGACTTTTCGGGCCGTTCGGTCATCGTGACCGGCCCGGAACTGAAGCTGCACCAGTGCGGGCTGCCGAAGAAGATGGCCTTGGAACTGTTCAAGCCGTTCATCTATTCGCGGCTTGAGGCGAAGGGTCTGTCCTCGACCGTCAAGCAGGCGAAGAAGCTGGTCGAAAAGGAACGCCCCGAGGTCTGGGATATCCTGGACGAGGTGATCCGCGAGCACCCGGTTCTGCTGAACCGCGCGCCGACGCTGCACCGTCTGGGCATTCAGGCCTTCGAGCCGATCCTGATCGAGGGCAAGGCGATCCAGCTTCACCCGCTGGTCTGCTCGGCCTTCAACGCCGACTTCGACGGCGACCAGATGGCCGTTCACGTTCCGCTGTCGCTGGAAGCGCAGCTGGAAGCGCGCGTCCTGATGATGTCGACCAACAACGTGCTGTCGCCCGCCAACGGCGCGCCGATCATCGTGCCGTCGCAGGACATGGTTCTGGGTCTTTACTACACGACCATGGAACGCAAGGGCATGAAGGGCGAAGGCATGGCCTTTGCCAGCGTCGATGAGGTCGAACACGCCCTTGCCGCCGGCGAGGTGCATCTGCACGCCAAGATCACCGCGCGGATCAAGCAGATCGACAACGAAGGCAATGAGGTGATGCAGCGGGTCGAAACCACGCCGGGCCGTCTTCGGCTGGGCGCGCTGCTGCCGCTGAACGCCAAGGCGCCGTTTGAACTGGTCAACCGGCTGCTGCGCAAGAAGGACGTGCAGACTGTCATCGACACCGTGTATCGCTATTGCGGCCAGAAAGAGGCCGTGATCTTCAGCGACAAGATCATGGAACTGGGCTTCCGCGAGGCGTTCAAGGCCGGGATCTCGTTTGGCAAGGATGACATGGTTATCCCCGAAGCCAAATGGACCATCGTTGAGGGCGTGCGCGATCAGGTCAAAGAGTTCGAGCAGCAGTATATGGACGGCCTGATCACTCAGGGCGAGAAGTATAACAAGGTTGTCGACGCGTGGTCGAAATGCTCGGACGCCGTGGCTGCCGAGATGATGAAGGAAATCAGCGCCGTGCGCGTGGACGATGCGGGGGCCGAAAAGGAACCCAACAGCGTCTACATGATGTCGCATTCGGGCGCGCGGGGTAGCCCTGCGCAGATGAAGCAGCTGGGCGGGATGCGCGGCCTGATGGCCAAGCCCTCGGGCGAGATCATCGAGACGCCGATCATCTCGAACTTCAAGGAAGGCCTGACCGTTCTTGAATACTTCAACTCGACCCACGGTGCGCGCAAAGGTCTGGCCGATACCGCGCTGAAGACCGCGAACTCGGGGTATCTGACGCGGCGTCTGGTGGACGTGGCGCAGGACTGCATCGTGCGCATGAACGATTGTGGCACCGAGCGTGCCATTACCGCCAGTGCCGCGGTCAACGACGGTGAAATCGTCGCGCCCTTGTCCGAGCGCGTGCTGGGCCGTGTCGCGGCCGAGGACGTTCTGGTGCCGGGGTCGGACGACGTGATCCTGCGCAAGAACGAGCTGATCGACGAACGCAAGGCCGACGCGATCGAGCAGGCGGGTGTGCAGTCGGTCCGCATCCGTTCGGTCCTGACCTGCGACGCGGAAGAGGGCGTCTGCGCCATGTGCTATGGCCGCGACCTGGCCCGTGGCACGCTGGTCAACATCGGTGAGGCCGTCGGCATCATCGCCGCCCAGTCGATCGGTGAACCCGGCACGCAGCTGACGATGCGGACCTTCCACATCGGCGGCATCGCGCAGGGCAGCCAGCAATCGTTCCAGGAATCCAGCCAGGAGGGGGTGATCGACTATCGCAACCCCAACACGCTGGAAAACGCCAATGGCGAAAAGATCGTCATGGGCCGGAACATGCAGATCGTGGTGATGGACGAGCATGGCCAAGAGCGCGCGAGCTATCGCCTGCCCTATGGCGCCAAGCTGCTGGTGGCCGATCAGGCCCAGGTCAAGCGCGGCACCAAGCTGTTCGAATGGGATCCCTATACCCTGCCGATCATCGCGGAAAAGGCCGGTGTGGCGAAGTTCGTCGACCTGGTGGCGGGTCTGTCGGTCCGCGAGGATACCGACGACGCGACCGGCATGACCCAGAAGATCGTGACCGACTGGCGCAACGCGCCGCGTGGGTCGGATCTGAAGCCCGAGATCATCGTCATGGATGCCGAAACCGGCGAACCCATGCGCAACGATCAGGGCAACCCGGTCAGCTATCAGATGTCGGTCGACGCCATTCTGTCGGTCGAGGACGGCACCGAGGTGAAAGCCGGTGACGTGATCGCCCGTATCCCGCGCGAAGGCGCCAAGACCAAGGACATCACCGGGGGTCTGCCCCGCGTGGCGGAACTGTTCGAGGCCCGTCGCCCCAAGGATCACGCGATCATCGCCGAACTGGATGGCTATGTGCGCTTTGGCAAGGACTACAAGAACAAGCGCCGCATCACCATCGAGCCGCAGCAAGAGGGGCTGGAGCCCGTCGAATACATGGTGCCGAAAGGCAAGCACATCCCGGTGCAGGAAGGCGACTTCGTGCAGAAGGGTGACTACATCATGGACGGCAACCCGGCCCCGCATGACATCCTGCGGATCATGGGGATCGAGGCCCTGGCCGACTATCTGATCGACGAAGTGCAGGACGTCTATCGCCTGCAGGGCGTGAAGATCAACGACAAGCACATCGAGGTGATCGTGCGGCAGATGCTGCAAAAGATCGAGATCCTCGACAGCGGCGACACCACGCTGCTGAAGGGTGAGCATGTCGACAAGGCCGAGTTCGACGAGGAAAACGCCAAGATCGAACATCGCGGTGGCCGTCCGGCAACGGGCGAGCCGGTCCTTTTGGGCATCACCAAGGCGTCGCTGCAAACCCGCAGCTTCATCAGCGCCGCGTCGTTCCAGGAAACGACCCGCGTGCTGACCGAAGCCGCCGTTCAGGGCAAGCGCGACAAGCTGGTCGGCCTGAAGGAAAACGTCATCGTCGGCCGCCTGATCCCGGCGGGCACCGGTGGCGCGACCTCGCGCGTGCGGCGCATCGCGGGTGACCGCGACGAGCTGGTGATCGAGGCCCGCCGCGCCGAGGCCGAAGAAGCCGCGGCCCTGGCAGCCCCGGTCGAGATGGCCGATATGGTCGATGCCGCCCCGGCGGATGTCGCCGGCGACGACACGCTGTAAGACACAGGCTGGCCCCCTTGTGCAAAGGGGGCCAGCCGCCTGCACCAGCCGGCCCAGGGGGGTGAATGCGCATTCAGGTTCTGGGCCTGTGCCGGTTCTCATTCACTGGCTTGGGCGCGTTTCAGCAGGAACATGAGACGGTTGCGGAACGTCAGGCCGCGCTGTTTCGCCCCGCGCGACTGGTGGCGCGGCTGAACTGGTTCCAGCATCTGTTGCTGCCCGGCATCCGGGCGCAGAGCGATCCCGATTTCACCCTTTTGGTGCTGACCGGCACCGATCTGCCGCCCTGGGCGCGTCAGCGTCTGGCGGCGCTGATCGCCGATGTGCCGCAGGTCCGGCTGGTCCTGCATGAGCCAGCCCCCCATCACGAAACCGCCACCAAAGTCATTCACGCCGCCATCGACCCCGGCGCCGATCTGATTGCCCAGTTCCGGCTGGATGATGACGACGCCGTGGCGCGCGATTTCGTGGCCCGCGTGCGCGCCGATGCGGCGATCCCGGGGGCGCTTGTCACCCGGCACCGCCCGGTTGCGATGGATTACGCGCGCGGCTTTGTGCTGGCCTGGGGTGGCCGTGACGCCCGGCTGATCCCGCGCCTGGCGCAATACTGGACCCCCGGAATGGCGATGCTGTTTCACCCCAAGGCCGCCAATTCGCTGATGAACTTTCGCCACAATGTGATGTGGCAGCGCATCCCCTCATTGGTGCAGCCGGATGGGGTGATGTGGGTGCGCGGCCATCACGACAGCAACGACAGCAGCTTTGCGCTGCAAGGGCCGGGCTTTGACTGCCCCGATCCGGCGGCTGTGGCGCGCGACCGCTTTGGCGTTGATCTGGACATGTTCACCCAAGCGATGCGCGCCGGGCGCAAGTCCTGGTCGGCGGGGCCGTGACCGCGCCAAACGGTCGGGCTTGGCGCCGCTGTCGGGGCAGCCGCGCCGCGGCGTCGGGCCTTGCCCCGCTCGCCGGGTCACGTCGCAAAGGCCCGGTGTAAACCGGACCTTTGATCGACAGGGGTCAGTTCTTCTTTTCGCCTTCCGGCGGATCCTCGCCCCGGCGACGTTCCAGTTCGGCGGCCTGCCAGTCGGCGATCGGCTTGAACGGACCATATTTGTGCTGTTCAGCCGGGAAGTCGCCGGCCCAGGGCGCGAAGGGCATGTCGGGGGCCTTGCGCAGCCGGTCGGGGAAGTCGGCCTCCATCCCGGCCTTTTCGCCGCGCGGCTGCGAGTTGATATAGGCCGCAACGTCGAAGGCCTCATCCGGGGCCAACTGCCGGTTTTCATGGTCGGCCCCTTGCGGCATGTTCGCCAGGATATAGCGATAGGCCATCACCACCCGATACATGCCCGCGCCGTCGTTATAGCTGTCGTCGCCCCACAACGGCGGGAAGGCATAGCCCAGGCCATCACCAGCCTCGCCCATGCGCATCCCCATCCCGTCATCGCCATGGCAGGCGACGCAATGCGCCTGAAACACCGCTTCGCCCGCCTGCGGATCGGCGGCGCGATCGGGGGCCGCATCGCGGATCGTACCCGCGCCGATGACCTTGGCCCCGGTCGGAATACCGCGCGACAGGAAATGGATATAGGCGGTATAGGCCCGCATCTCGGCGCTGTCCAAGGGCAGGGGCTTGCCGGCCATCGATCGCTCCATGCAGCCATTCACCCGGTCCTCGACCGATTGCAGGTCGTTTTCACGGGCGCGATACTGGGGAAAAGCGGCGCTGACACCGATCCAGGGCATCGCAAACGGCTTGGTCGCGGCATCCTGATGGCAGCTTTGGCACGACAGATTGTTGCCGGAATAGCGCATCGCAGGGTCGGCGACCTCTGGCCCGATATGGGCAAAGGTGTCTGTCGTCAGTTGCAGGCCATAGCGAACCGCGCGGCCATATTCGTCATCGTCAAGGGCGTCGATATCCCCAACTGTCCAGGCCGCCAGGTCGATCTCTTGCGGCATGTCACCTGGCCCGGTGGGCGACTGGGCGACGACGGCGGCGGTCAGGCAGATCACGGCAGGCACCGCGCATACGACTGGGTAAAGGGGTTTCATGGCCTCTCCTTGCTGTCCTGCGGCTTGGGTTCATCCAATTGTATTAGCAAAAGTAAAAAATTGCCACCCAAACCGGCCCGTGGTGCGCGCGTCCGGGCGACGGTTGGCGGTTACCTTGCCTGCCCCGCCATGCTATTGCAGGGAAAAATCATGAAGGCCGTCGCATGAACATCCAGATCATCGGCATGGTGCGGTTCTCGTATCCTGCGCTGTCGGGCTTTGTGCGCACCGGCGCCGATGCCAAGGCAAACGCCGCCTTTCTGTATGACCCGGCCCGGCTGGAAGCCCGGTTCCAGATGTTCGAGCGGCTGACCCTGCCGTCGATCCGCGCGCAGACCGATGGCGACTTTACCCTAGGCATCCTGATCGGAGACAACCTGCCGGGATGGGCGCGGGATCGGCTGTGCACCGCGATCGCAGGGATGCGCAATGTGCGGCTGCTGGCGCGCCCGCCGGGTCCGCAATATCCGGTGCTGCAAGATGCGATGGCGGCGCTGCGGCTGCCCGACGCGACCCATATTGCGGGGTTCCGGCTGGATGATGATGACGCGCTGTCGATGACATTTGTGGAACGGCTGCGCCCCCTGGCCAGCATCATGGCGGGGCAGGGCGCCGCGCCCAAGGTCATCGCGTTCAACCGCGGCTTCTTTCTTGAATTGGGCGACATGCCCGACATTTATGACGTCTGCGAACGCAGCCCGCTGGGCATCGGCCTGACGCTGGTCGCGCCGGTCGCCAATCACGACGTAATCTTCCGGCGCAATCACCGCTATCTGCCGCAGTTCTATACGACTTTTAGCGACGCCGAACATCCCAGCTTCATCCGCACGGTTCACCGCCACAATGACAGCAGCGCGATCAGCACCGGCCTGCGCGGCACCTGGCAGCCCGAACAGATCACCCGCCAGGTCGCGCGGCACTTTCCCTTCACCGTGGATGAACTGCTGTCACTGCCGCCTGCCGGGCTGTGACGGCCTGCGCGTGTTGGCCTGCCCGTGTTGACTCGGGCGCCGATTCCCCCTATAGCGCGCCCATCCTGACGGGCCTCGACGCCCGCCGGGCTCTTGATGTTCAGTGAAGCTGATCCGGGTTGACCCCCCGATCCATTGGATTTCAGCCTGTCCACGCCGCTAGGGGCGGATGGGGATTGGCATTTTGCGATGCGCGCAAGGTGCTGTCGAGAAGTGGTGCGGCCGATCCGGCCGCGAGTATTGACGAAGGAAAACGGGGAACCGAATGCCGACGATCCAACAGCTGATCCGCAAACCGCGGCAGCCCAAGGTGCAGCGCAGCAAATCGCAGCATCTTCAATCCTGCCCGCAAAAGCGGGGCGTGTGCACCCGCGTGTACACCACCACGCCGAAGAAGCCGAACTCCGCTATGCGGAAGGTCGCCAAGGTGCGCCTGACCAACGGTTTCGAGGTCATCAGCTACATTCCGGGCGAAAAGCACAACCTTCAGGAACACAGCGTCGTGCTGATCCGTGGCGGCCGTGTGAAAGACCTTCCGGGTGTCCGTTACCACATCCTGCGCGGTGTTCTGGATACCCAGGGCGTCAAAGACCGTCGTCAACGCCGTTCGAAATACGGCGCGAAGCGTCCGAAATAAGGAGAGGCACAGATGTCCCGTCGTCACGCCGCTGAAAAGCGCGAAGTGCTGCCCGACGCCAAGTTCGGCGATCGCGTCATCACGAAATTCATGAACAACCTGATGGAAGACGGCAAGAAGTCCGTCGCCGAACGGATCGTCTACAGCGCCCTTGACCGCGTCGAAGGCAAGCTGAAGCGCGCCCCGGTCGAGATCTTCCATGAGGCGCTGGACAACGTGAAGCCCTCGGTCGAGGTGCGTTCCCGCCGCGTCGGCGGTGCCACCTATCAGGTGCCCGTCGAAGTCCGCCCGACCCGCCGCGAGGCCCTGGCGATCCGCTGGCTGATCACCGCCGCCAAGAACCGTAACGAAAACACCATGGAAGAGCGTCTGGCCGGTGAGCTGGCCGATGCTGTCAATGGTCGTGGCTCGGCGGTGAAAAAGCGCGAAGACACCCACAAGATGGCCGACGCCAACAAGGCGTTCAGCCACTATCGCTGGTAAGGAGCCATCATGGCACGCGAATACCCGCTTCAGCGCTATCGTAACTTCGGCATCATGGCGCATATCGACGCCGGCAAGACCACGATGACCGAGCGCATCCTGTTCTACACCGGCAAGAACCACAAGATGGGTGAAACCCACGACGGCGCCTCGACCATGGACTTCATGGAACAGGAAGCCGAGCGCGGCATCACCATCTCGTCGGCCGCCACCACGACCTTCTGGCAGCGCCAGAACGACCCGTCGGCGGAAGGCACCAGCGATACCAAGTATCGTTTCAACATCATCGACACCCCCGGCCACGTCGACTTCACCATCGAAGTCGAACGCTCGCTGGCGGTTCTGGATGGTGCGGTGGCGCTGCTGGACGGTAATGCCGGCGTCGAGCCGCAGACCGAAACCGTGTGGCGTCAGGCTGACCGCTACAAGGTGCCGCGTCTGGTCTTCGTCAACAAGATGGACAAGATCGGCGCCGACTTCTTCAACTGCGTGAAGATGGTCAAGGAGCGCACCGGCGGCACCCCGTGCCCGATCGCCCTGCCGATCGGCGCCGAGGACAAGCTGGAAGGCATCATCGACCTTGTGACCATGGAAGAATGGGTCTGGAAGGGCGAAGATCTGGGCGCGAACTGGGTTCGTCAGCCGATCCGTGAGGATCTGCAAGAGCTGGCGAACGAGTGGCGCGACAAGATGATCGAACTGGCCGTCGAAATGGATGACGCCGCCATGGAAGCCTATCTGGAGGGCAACGAGCCTGACGAGGCGACCCTGCGCAAGCTGATCCGCAAGGGCTGCCTGTCGATGTCGTTCTTCCCGATGCTGGCTGGTTCGGCGTTCAAGAACAAGGGCGTGCAGCCCCTGCTGAACGCGGTCATCGACTATCTGCCGGCGCCGACCGACGTGCCGACCCTGATGGGCTTTGCCCCCGACGACGAGACCGAAGAGCGCAACATCGCCCGCAACGCCGATGATGCCGACCCGTTCTCGGCGCTGGCGTTCAAGATCATGAACGACCCCTTCGTTGGTTCGCTGACCTTCACGCGCATCTATTCGGGCGCGCTGAAGAAGGGCGACCAGATGATGAACTCGACCAAGGGCAAGCGCGAGCGCGTGGGCCGCATGATGCTGATGCATGCGATCAACCGCGAGGAAATCGACGAAGCCTTCGCTGGCGACATCATCGCCCTGGCCGGTCTGAAAGAGACCACCACCGGGGACACCCTGTGCGATCCGACCAAGCCGGTCGTCCTGGAAACCATGACCTTCCCCGAGCCGGTGATCGAAATCGCCGTCGAGCCGAAGTCCAAGGCTGACCAGGAAAAGATGGGTCTGGCGCTGCAGCGTCTGGCCGCCGAAGACCCGTCCTTCCGCGTCGAAACCGATCTGGAATCGGGTCAGACGATCATGAAGGGCATGGGCGAACTTCACCTCGACATCCTGGTCGACCGCATGAAGCGGGAGTTCAAGGTCGAGGCGAATATCGGTGCGCCGCAGGTGGCCTACCGCGAGACCATCTCGCGCGATGCCGAGATCGACTATACCCACAAGAAACAGACCGGCGGCACGGGCCAGTTCGCCCGCATCAAGCTGGTCATTACCCCGACCGAGCCGGGCGAAGGCTATTCGTTCGAGTCGAAGATCGTGGGGGGTGCGGTGCCGAAGGAATACATCCCCGGCGTCGAAAAGGGCATCAAGTCGGTCATGGACTCGGGTCCGCTGGCGGGCTTCCCGGTGATCGACTTCAAAGTGGCGCTGATCGACGGTGCCTTCCACGACGTCGACTCCTCGGTGCTGGCGTTCGAAATCGCGTCCCGTGCGGCGATGCGCGAAGGTCTGAAAAAGGCCGGCGCGAAGCTGCTGGAGCCGATCATGAAGGTCGAGGTCGTGACCCCGGAAGAATACACCGGCTCGATCATCGGCGACCTGACCAGCCGTCGCGGCATGGTGCGTGGCCAAGACAGCCGCGGCAACGCCAACGTGATCGATGCGATGGTGCCGCTGGCCAACATGTTCGGCTACATCAACAACCTGCGCTCGATGTCGTCGGGTCGTGCGGTGTTCACCATGCAGTTCGACCATTATGAGGCCGTGCCGCAGAACATCAGCGACGAGATCCAGAAGAAATACGCTTAACGGCGGTGCGGGGGAGACCCCGCACCCTACCCAAACTGTAGGGTGCGTGCCGCGCACGCACCGTCATGAAAAAGGAGCTTTGCAATGGCAAAGGCAAAATTTGAACGGACGAAACCGCACGTCAACATCGGGACCATTGGTCACGTTGACCACGGCAAGAC
>NZ_JBHFHM010000021.1:0-26817 GCF_041927815.1 Paracoccus zhouxuedongae | reverse complement strand
AAGGTCTTCCTCTCCGCCGTCGCACTCGCCGCAACCGTCATGTTCTGGCTATGAAACGAGAACGAGTCCTGACCCTAAGAAGGCTGACATAGATCGACTTCAGCGCCTTGGAGAGATGCTGTCCGGAGCCTATCTTATTGCTTCAACACTCAAGTCGGATTTGAGTGAGGGGGAGCGAGAGCAACTCAGACGACTTTGTAAGTGGGGTTGGAAGCGTAGACGTACGGACCGTCGCGCATCGAGAGTCATTTTACTCACTGGAAGGGAGCTGTTCAATCCGCATGGATTTCGCCGTAGCGAAGGAGCGGCCAGTCAAAGGCCTGACGCGGTTGACTGGTCTCGAATCTACGAGCTTGGCGAGCTAGCAGTCGCTACGCAGAGGGCCTATCTCGGCTTCTCGGAAGAAGAACTCTTCGCGATGATGTACGGTCGTCCCCGACCTTGAAGCTGAGACCGCCGGCCCAGTCTCCGATTTACTGAGCAAACCCAGTACTGCTGGATTTTTGTATCAGCGGTTCTTCATCTCAGGAACCGAGAACGATGGCAAAGTGCCCAATTACTACCATGAAGGCGAGGGCGTCGCTGCGACACCTTTCGAATGGCAGCATATGGAAACGCTGCCGCAGAGCATCCATCCGACCTGACCGTCCGGTAAGGTCCGAAAGCAGACGCCTAAGGCCTCCATCACAATCAAGCCGAAAAGGTCAGCCTCACTGTAGGGCGTTTGACCACTTCATTGATGTCGTGTTTGCGTGACCCGGGGATGAGACGGTCGCGAACTTCCTGCGTTGTCGCGTGGAGCGATATCGTCAGGTTGATCGCCAGGTGCTCTTCTCGCAATTGCGCCAGCGCCTTCGGTATGCCGATAGTCGAAAGCGTGATACCCGAGGTGGGAAAGTTCATCCCTCGCCGGTCGCGCAAGATACGGATCGCCTTCATCACCTGCTCGTAGTTGTTCAGTGGCTCTCCGATGCCCATGAACACAATCCGATTCACCTTCGGCCCGAGCTGAACGACCTGTTCGACGATCTCGCCCGCCAGAAGGTTGCGCTTGAGGCCGGCTTGGCCGGAGGCGCAGAACTGGCAGGCAAAGGCACATCCAACCTGTGACGAGATACAGGCAGTGTGTCCATCGTGGCGACGGATCACCGCGTGGCGCGGGAACTGACGGCGCTGATCGAACGGCGCGGGAGGCCACGCATGATCGTTTCGGACAACGGGACGGAGCTGACCTCGAACGCGATCCTGAAGTGGTGCGCCGAACACAAGATCGAATGGCATTACATCGCGCCGGGCAAGCCGATGCAGAACGGGTTCGTGGAAAGCTTCAATGGCAGGATGCGGGATGAATTTCTGAACGAGACCCTGTTCTGCAACATCGCCCATGCCCGTGACCTGATCGCTGCCTGGGTCACCGATTACAACACCGAAAGGCCTCACTCGGCCTTGGGCTACCAGACCCTCGTAGGGTTTGCCGCGAACCTGAACCCCGCAATCGCCCGACCCGCTGCGCGAGATGAAAGCTCCGCGCGCCGGGCGATTGCTCAACCCGCACCGTCGGGCGTAGACAATCGCCGGGCTCATGTCGCCGCTGGATGAAAATTCAGTGGCAGGTCACATCTGAACCGCCCCGGGTTTACCGGAGAGTATAACACTCAAAGGATGATCCCTATGTCAACGCAGAGATATACCCCCGCCTATCCGGCCGAGCTTCGCGAACGCGGTGTTCGGCTGTTTCAAGAGAACCGCGGCGACTACGCGAGCGACTCGGCTGCCTACAAGGCGATCGCGCCGAAGCTCGGCTGTTCGCCGGACAGCCTGCGTGTGTGGTGCCAGCAGGCCGAACGCGACAGCGGGAAGCGCGCCGGACTGACAAGCGCCGAGAAGGACAGGATCAGGGAACTGGAGCGCGAGGTCCGCGAACTGCGCCAGGCCAATGAGATCCTGAAGAAGGCCAGCGCGTATTTCGCTGCGGCGGAGCTCGACCGCCCGTTCCGCAAATGATCGCGTTTCTCGACGATCACCGTGGCGTCTTTGGTGTCGGGCAGATCTGCCGGGTTCTGGGGATCGCACCATCGACGTATTACGCCTTCAAGGCCGTGGAGCGTGATCCGGACCTGGCATCGGACCGGGCCAGGCAGGATCAGCTGGACATGGCCGCCATCAAAGAGGCCTTCGATGGCAGCCGGGGCCGCTACGGCGCGCGCAAGGTCTGGCACCAGTTGCGCCGCAGCGGCCATGACATCGCCCGCTGCACGGTGGAGAGATTGATGAAGGCTATGGGATTGCAAGGCGTTGTGCGGGGCAAGAAGGTCATCACGACCAACCCCGATGCGGCACAACCTTGCCCCGACGACAAGGTGAACCGGGCCTTCTTGGCGGACATGCCGAACCAGCTGTGGGTCAGCGATTTCACCTATGTCTCAAGCTGGCAGGGCATGGTCTATGTCGCTTTCGTCATCGACGTCTTCGCCCGGAAGATCGTCGGCTGGCGTGTCTCAACCTCGATGACGACTGGCTTTGTTCTCGATGCTTTGAACCAGGCCATCTGCCAGCGGGCACCGTCGGAGGTTGGCAAGTTGATCCATCATAGTGACCGCGGCAGCCAGTATCTGTCGATCCGATACACCGAGCGCCTGGCTGAGGCCGGGATCGACATCTCGGTCGGCAGTGTCGGAGATTCCTACGACAACGCGCTCGCCGAAAGCATCATCGGCCTGTTCAAGACCGAGGTCATCAAGTTCCTCGGCCCCTGGAAGTCCATTGGCCAGGTCGAATGGGAAACCCTGAAATGGGTCGCCTGGTATAACAACACGCGCCTGCACAGCGCCATCGGCTACGTCACGCCGAACGAAGCAGAGGAGGCCTTCCACGCAAGCTTGAACGCTGCCGAAAAAGCAGCCTGATCAGTGAACCAGAAACTCTCCGGTAAACCCGGGGCGGTTCAATCCTACCCTCTAGGCCGCAGTCAGAAGAGCAGTCTCCTCCTTGTACGAGTAGCGGTTAGACACGCACACGCTATCGCGGCGCGCGCCTCTGCTCAGTTCCAAAGTGAGTAGGCTGTCATCGGGAAACGCAGGGCTCAGTTCCAGCCTCAGATATTCAAAGAGCTGGCGGTCATGGACGGCGATCATCACCTGCCGCTCATGCTCTTTTGAAAGCGTACGAAGAAGCGCCGCAAAATGCGCGATATGGACATCGTCCATCGATTGGACGGGATCGTCGAGAATGAGCCATGGCAGCTCTTTCGGCACCGAAAGGTGTAATGCGATGAACAGCGTCAGTGCGGCCGTGTTGAGGTTGCCCGCGCTGAGCATGGCGCCAGGCGCTCCGCCCGCCTCGCCGCCGTCCCGATGCTCGGTGATCAACTTGGGCTGAAGCTTCTGCGTAGAAGATGCCGGAATACGAAAGGCAGGGACGAACGGCTCGCCCGGGGCGAGCCGCACAAACAGATCGCGCCACAAACGATTAAGACGGTCATTGAACTCACGCCGGATGATTGATGAACGCACGCGATCGACCGCGTTGCGGATCTTGATGCCCTGATCCCGAAGGTTCTGGGCCTTTTCCAGCGAAGTGTCGGCGGCTTGCCACGCGCTCAGATCGATCGAAATCTGCGCGTCGGCGTCCTGCCGCTTTTGGATGTCGGCGCGGATCGCCGTGATTTTGTTGAGGCCATCACGGCGCCGGATGACACGCTGCTGCAGACTTGAGGATTGCGAGGCGAGCCGCTTGGAGATCCGTGCGACGGCGGCGTCGAATGACTCGCCCTCCGCGACCGGAGTTTCGCCGGCTGTGGTCGCGAATGACGTCAAGTTTTCGCGGGCGGCCGCCAGAGTGACGTCACGCGATTGCGCATCTATGACGGCGCGACGCGCTGCGACATCGGCAGTCCGCAGCCTTGCACCTTCACGAAGTGTGTCGATCATCGCGTCCAGTTCGGTGGTGACGCCGTCGATCGCGGCGCGCCTCCGATCAAGCGCGGCGAGCGCTTCTTCATCGAGTACAAGCGCTGCGAGGCTCTCCAGTTCGCGATCGAGACGTTCAAGCGCCACCTGCTCTTCACTTCTGGTCCGGCCCAAGGTCAGAAGGCGTTCGGCGGAAGCGGACAGGGTGCGAACCTTGGCGTGGACGTGGTCGTTGAGGGAGCCCGCTCCGACGTCGGTGAAGTCGCGATCACATAGAGGGCAGACGTTGTCGTCGATGAACGAAGTGAGTTCGGCCAAGGCCGAGGCTAGGCTGCCCGAAGTCGAGGACAAGCGCTCAACCTCTTTATCGATCGTGTCGCGCTGACGTATCGCAATATCGCGCTCGTCCTGAGCGTTCGTGCGTCGCACGATCGCCGCCCGCGCCTGCTCGGCTCGCTCCTGGAGCTGTTTCCGTTCCGGCCGCAGCCTGGTGAGCGCCTCCTCAGCAAACTGCAGGGGATCGCTTGGTAGCGACATATCGGGAAACAAGGCTTCCACCCGTGCCCGCGCCGCGGCGGTCCTCGCCCCGTTTGCGGCTTCCCATCGCGAGAACTCTTCGCTGGTGTTCTTGCCGGGCAGCGAGGTGTCGTCGGATGCCGCGCTTTGTGCGTCCTGGATCTCCCGGCGAACAGCGGCGAACCGCCGCTCCTGGTCACTCAATTTTGCGAAGCGTTCCTCATCGCGCCCATCCGAGAGCGCCAGGACAGCATCATCCAGACGGTCCTCTGTAACCTCAATGCCAAGCTCGAGAGAAGCGCAGAGACCCGAAAGCTCAGCGAGCGCTGTGACGATCCGATCATCGATAACGCCGCGGTTCTTGCGCTGATCTGTCAGGAGCCGTTCGACGCGGGATTTTTCGCTTTCGGCCGCCAGCCATCCGTCAACGGTCTTTCTGACGTTGCGAACATCGACGAGAGGCTTGAGGCCCGCCTCAAGCGCGTCCAGGCGATCGAGGCCGAGCAGCTTTCCGACGAACTGCGCCAAGGGCGAGCCAGCGTCATTGCCGGCATCCTGATAGATCTGCAGCAGTTGGCCGAGCAGCGATTGGGGCAGGAATGCCCGTTCGCGGAAGAAGGCGGCCAGCGGTTCGGAAAGCGCATTTGCTGAGGTCGATCCGGTGGGGGCGAGCGTCGCACTGAATGTCTGTTCGCTGCCGTTAAGGGTGCGCACCACAACGCTGCCGTCTACAGCAGATCGGTGGAGCAACTGCCGTTGATAGCTCGGGTCGGCCCGCAGCAACGATTGCACCTGGCCCGTAAGGGCCAACTCAAGCGCGGAAAGCAGGCTGGTCTTGCCGGCGCCGTTCTCACCGTGGACGAGCACCACTTTCGCATCGAGCGGCGCATGGACATGTCCGCGAATGCTCCGAAAATTAGTGATGTCGAGGCTTTTCAGAATGGAGTTGCTCAAGACGGCTTTCCTTCGGTGGACTTCGCGAAAGGCTGGCCTACTGCGCTTGCGGCCGCCTCCGTTACCGCAGCTTCGCCAATGGCAGAGGCCTCAACGATCGCTTCCAGAAACGCCTTATCCGTCCCCTCTTGGAGGGCGAGGATAAGTTGATCCATCGCCGGCCCGCTCCCGGTTGCGGGATCGGTAGGCGCAGGTGGAAGCGTCAGCGGCAGCAAGACGCGGATACGGTCATCAAGTTGCCGCTCCGCTATCTCATCGGCGGGCTCACCTGTCTGACCAAGCGCGATATTCTCGACTTGCAGGACCCGGCAGGTTTCGGAGAGCGTCTCGACGCCTTCAACCAGCGCGGCGCCGGCAAGGATCAGGGTAACGACATAGCGCGAAGCGGTCACATCGAGCGCGCGGCTCAGCGCCTCGACCCGCTGGCGGACGCGCGCGCCATCGCGGTCGCCAAAATCTCCGGTCGTGGTGTCGACCAGAAGCACTAGGTCAAGAGCGCGCCCATCGCGACCTCGCATCGCCCCGGTGAACGGGAAGGCTACGCCGGCGACCTTTAGCGGCGTCGACAAGTCTTGGTAGCCGGCAGCGCGAAGCCGTCTCTGGATAGCTTGGACCAAGGGTGCGACGCTCATAGCATCATCTCCGCGACGAAAGCGCTCTGCAGGTCCGCCGCGTCGGTGGAGCGACTCAGCAAATCAGCGATGCTGACATGGGTATTTCCGACACGCCCTGTGCGACCCGGAGCTGACCGGACACGTCGGGCGCTTACGCCGCTTCCCACCATCTGATGCCAGGCGTCGTCGGCATGCACGATGATCGCGTTGTCGTCCGCAAACGCACCGCTGCTTTGCAGTGCGATCGCATCCGTTGCCGATTTGACCAGAAACAGGGGACGGGTGCCAGCTCCCGGGCGCGTGGATTGCGCAGTCATCGCACCCGACGTCAGCGTATCGTCGGAAGGTGGGGTCAACTCCCAATGCCCATCGGTGCGACCGATCTGGAGGAGCGCCAACATCACTCCCAATGCGCCCAGCCCCATCGCAACAGCATTCTGATCGGCGGCAAGAAGGTTCGGGGTCGAAGTGCTGAGCGCTTCGTAAGCGTCCTTGTCGTTTGGCAGTGCGCCGCGCCTGAACAGCGACAGCATGCGCGACCAGCGTTCGATTGCCTGATTGGCGAAAACGGTCCTGCTCCGCTCTCCTGCCGGAACGACCGCGTGATCCGCCAGATCGTTGCGGAGCGTCTCAAGTGCTTTCTCCAGTGACGCAACCATCGGCTGCTGTCCCAAAGCTGTCAGACCAAGTTCCATTAGCCGCGACAGCTTTTCGCAGAGCAGCTTCAGTACGAGCGCGATCAGAGCCTGCTCACCCCAGGCTCTTAGCAGGGTGGCGTCGTGCAGGGCGGCGGGCGCATTGTTGTAGGCCTCACCGTAGACCAAACGCAGGACATCGCGCTGGCCGGTTTGAATCGTGTCTTCGCAGAAGATGTGGGCGGGCGCAGCAGGCGCACAGGGCCACGGCCAGCCATTGGTCGCCTTGGCCCGAGCGAAGATGGTCTGGAGATTGCTGTCCTGGATGGAGAGACCGAGGACGAGCGTCTTATGGGTCGTCGCGAGACCGACGATCGCGTTGCGCATCGCGGCGAAAGCTGCCGTTTCGGGCCAATCCATGATCTGGGTGTGGCTTCCGGTCAGATACTGTCGAAATACCAGCGGCTCGTCGGTCGCGTGGATGATGCAACCGTGAAACTTGAGCAGTTTGGCTCTGCCGGCTGGCCCGCGCAGTTGGTCGGGATCGACCACGACCTGCATCACTCCCGGCACGCCGCCGCTTAGTCTGGCGACCGCTGCTTCGATGAACCCGTCCCAGTTGGCGGACGCTATCTCCTGCACCGCCCCTTCCAGGATCAGGACTGCGATCGCAAGATGCTCAGCCGCTGGCGGCGCCGGATCGGCGAACGCGGCTCGGATGTCGATCGCATCCCACAGGACGAAATCCGCGTCCTTTCCCGGCACCCGTATATCGAGGACCCGTGAATACTTGTTCCACAGCCGGTTGATGATGTCGTCGTGCTCGGGCCAAGCTGCCAGCGGTTCCCCGTAGCGGGAGCGCACGGTTGCAGGGTCGATCTCGGCCAAGGTGAGCGCTTCTTCGAGCGCTGGCGTGAAGTCCGCTTCAGTCGCCGGATCGTTCGCGCGCTCGCGTAAATAGTCGAAGGCTCGTTCGATCAGCTTTCCTAGGTTCGGGGCCTGACGCGAAATACCAGATCCAACCCAGAGCGCGAACTCGCCGTTCTCGATGGCTTGTGCCACCGGGGCGAATTTTGTCTCAAGCTTGTCCAGCACTTCGCGCACGGAAATATCATTGGCGGTCGGAGCCAGCGCCACGTCTTAATCCCCCCGCACCGCCGCAGCAGCGCCCCTATTGCGACGTTATTGTCTCGCAAGTTCGAAGTGAATGCTAGAAAAATAGTATTTAAGCTCAGAAGGTCATGGCCTGCCCCGATAGGGTGATCCGCTTTCAGTCTTAGTGCATGGCGGGTCTGGGCGCTACGGCTTGGGTGGCCGGCGTAGCGGTTCAGGGTGGCGAAGCCGGCCATTGGACGACCTCCGGAGCCGGGGGGCGATGACCCAACGACGAATGAGGGCGTTTCGTATTGTAGTGACAGCGCCAGGAGACGGCCCTTCGGAGCCGTTCGTTCTCCTTCTCGAGTTCCTTCAGACGCTTTACCTGGTCGGCCTTCAGCCCGCCGAACTCCTTGCGCCATCGTTAGTAGGTGAACTGTGTCACGCCGATCGACCGCACGGCTTCAGCCACCGACCGTCCTTGCGAAACCAACACGTCGACCTGCCGGAGCTTCGCGACGATCTCCTCGGGCTTGTGCTTCTTCTGCGGCATTCCTTCATCCTCCATCTGGCTCGAAAGCCTACTTCAGGGAGGACCACTTTTCAGGGGGCAGACCATCCCTCGTCGCTGGTTTCGTATGCCTAGACCAAAGGATCCTTCTGCGCCGTCAGACTATGCTCACGCTGATAATCGGTCGAGGCCGTTGGATCAGACTGCGCAAGGAGAATTTGATTTTTGCCAAATACTCTCTGCAGTTGGGTCGTCACTGGCTTTCAAAGCATAGCTGAAGGCATGAGCGGCGTGCGTAATAACGTGCGCCGTTGCCGCCGCATGACCAGCGGCCCTTGCAGCCGCTTCGGCTTGAGGTTGTGATGCACTCTTAGCGCTTCGCGCTGCGTCATGCGCAGCAAATGAAGCCTTGCGAGCATCCGTCATCTTCAGTTCGCCACGCGCCCACATACGGCCAGCCTCAATCGCACGTCGCGGCCGCTTATCGTCAGGAAACACACATTCAAATTTGTCAAGCACATGCTGGGCGACATCACATGCCCACTCTGCGGCTCTGATATGATTGAGGCTCGTCATTCTGCTTACAATTCATCTGATTTAGAACAGAGCTTCATTTGGGTTCGGGCCCATCAGTCGCCGCGCCGATCACCAACAGCTGCTTCAGCGGAAAGTTCACTTACTTGTGCAAGAAAGGACAAATATCGACCCAAAAGGTCAAATACCAGTGGAATCAACACTATTTGTCGATTCCAGTCGTGTTTGACGTCTGCGAAGGCAAGAAATCAATGACTTGCGGATCGAGGTTGCAAGTTCATTGTCTTTTTTGCAGAGTTGAATGTCCTCGGCCGTCGCCGTAGTTGCTGCAGTCCGAGCCCGGTTTGCCGCCGAGCAAGTGAGAGATCCGAGCATAGCTTAACTTTGTCGGAAGGCGTCGTCCGTATGTTCTCGAACTCTGCATCCCTAGCCTGGCTATGCGACGTGGCTCGCCGCTCCACTTTTCGTGACAGGGATGCCGCGCAGATCGCGTAGCCAGAGCTGACCACATGCAGCTGAGATATCTCGCCCCTGTGTATCGCGCACCACGACCGGCACGCCGGCGCGGTCCAGCACTTCACGAAAAAGGCCAAGGCTGCGATCGCTTGTTCGTTCTAGCGCGATACCATCGACTGGATTCCAGCGCATAAGGTTCACGCGCGTCCGCTGCTTGTTCATGAGACCGGCAAGCCGTTTCGCATCAGCAAGCGTGTCGTTGATGCCGGGAAGGACCAGATAGACGAAGGTGACGATCCGGTTGTGCCTTTCCGCCCATGATGTAGCGCGTTTGACCACTTCATTGATGTCGTGTTTGCGTGACCCGGGGATGAGACGGTCGCGAACTTCCTGCGTTGTCGCGTGGAGCGATATCGTCAGGTTGATCGCCAGGTGCTCTTCTCGCAATTGCGCCAGCGCCTTCGGTATGCCGATAGTCGAAAGCGTGATACCCGAGGTGGGAAAGTTCATCCCTCGCCGGTCGCGCAAGATACGGATCGCCTTCATCACCTGCTCGTAGTTGTTCAGTGGCTCTCCGATGCCCATGAACACAATCCGATTCACCTTCGGCCCGAGCTGAACGACCTGTTCGACGATCTCGCCCGCCAGAAGGTTGCGCTTGAGGCCGGCTTGGCCGGAGGCGCAGAACTGGCAGGCAAAGGCACATCCAACCTGTGACGAGATACAGGCAGTGTGTCCATCGTGGCGACGGATCAGGACACTTTCGACGGCATAACCGTCATGCAGGCCGAACAGCACCTTTTGGGATTGGCCGCCGCGATCATGGGTGATTTTGCGAAGGCTTCGCAATTGGACGCCCCGAGCCTCTGACCAGTTCCGCAAGGCGCGGGGCAGGTCCTTATGCGGGCAGAACAGATCGCGATATGCGATTTGCGTCTCGCTGCCAGCGTTCAAGGCATCGAACTCGTCGGCCATAAGGTTCAGCGCCAAGGTTGGCGCAGGGGGTGTTTTTTGTCGTTGGTTCGCCAAGGGGCTTGGTTCTTGTATAGGCATGACCGTCGTTCCGGGTTTCCGAGCCCGGTGGAACCGTGGCGCATGCCTAGTTTATAACCGACGTGTCGGTTATAAACAACCCAACGGATTGCTAGTCGAACATGTTGCCTGGGTAGAGGATCGACAGCATCCTGCGCGTCCGTTCGGTCATGAAGCTCGCCAGCTCACCTTCCGGCGCGACGAGCCACTGCATGCAAGCGCCCTGAATGACCGTCTGAATCAAGCCAGCGGCCTCTTCGCGCGCGTGCGGCTCGGCAGGCAGTCGTTCCTCAATGGCTTTCAAAACCAGGTTATTGCGCTCCGCTGCGAGCTCACGAAGCGACGGTTCCTGAACGTCGCCCCATATGAGAAGGAGGTAGCCCTCCATCCCTGCACCGCTGCCCATACCGGCGATCAGCTCCTTGAGCATCACCCACAGCGCTTCGAGACCCTTGGCGGCGTTCGCGTTCGCAAAGTAATCGCGAACCTCCTGCGTATTGCGCTCCATGATTTTGCGATGCAGCGTCGCTTTGTCCTTGAACCGCTGGATCAGCGCAGCCCGCGAGATTCCGACCGCCGCCGCAACATCAGACAGAGTGAAAGCGGCTGGGCCCTTCTGAAGGAGCACGCTTAGCGCAGTATCCAGGACGACCTCGTCGCTATGAAGTTTCGGTCTTGCCATATCTTTTTTTCTACAGTTTTCCTGAGCGATGCCCCCTACCATAACCATCTTACAGACTAGTGGCAGGGCTCATAAGCCGGGCGTCGCCCGTCAACTGGCTGGGCGAAGTGATGGATGTATAGCGTTCCGATTTCCCACGCCTGCTTCACTCGTCCAACCAGCCGAGAGTTCCGTTAGCTTTCATGCGTCGAACTGTGGCAACGCGCGTAAGCGCCTGGCCGGCATGTCCTGAGCGCCGCCGCTGTCGCCCCCCGAAAGCCTGAGATCGCCGAGGAGCATCGATAATCTCTTAGCCGACTTGCTATATAGCGGCCGACGCATGAACGGTAGGAGTGGCCGATATAGGTGCAAGGAAAGCACGCGGGCTGCACTGTTTTGATTGCTGAACGGGAAGACTTCATTAGGACAGCGATCAGGTTACGACCTAAGTTCGCGAAGAGAGGTGTGCCATGAAACTTTATGGTTTTCCCGGGTCAGGCTCAGCCATCGTCGAGGCGCAACTGGCAGTTTATGGCCTGCCCGCGGCGCTGATTGACGGCGACCCGGCCGAAGACGCCGCAGCCCATGCGAGGATTGCGGCGCTGAACCCTCTGTTACAGGTGCCGGTACTGGAGTTAGATGACGGTAAGCTGCTGACCGAAAGCGCTGCGATGACCCTTTGTCTGGCTGACCTGACAGGTCGCGAAGACCTCGTGCCCGCAGTGAGGGCGCCCGAGCGCGCGGCGTTCCTGCGCTGGCTGATCTTTCTGGTGGCGAACATTTATCCCTGTTTCACCTATGCCGACGAGCCGTCGCGTTTCGTGGCTGAGCCACAGGCCGCCAAGTCGTTCCGTGCGGCGGTCGATGCGCATCAACAGCGGCTTTGGATGCAGGTCGAACAGGCGGCGGTCGGTCCGTGGTTTCTGGGCGACCGTTTCTCGGCGCTCGACATTTATCTGGCGGTGATGATCCATTGGCGGCCGCGGCCCGTGTGGTTTACCAGCCACGCGCGGAAGCTGACGGCCGCCGCCGTTGCCGCGACCGCACGGGGTGATGTCGGTCCGGTCATCACGCGGCATTTCGGCTGAGTTCGAGCGCACGAACACCCGCAGGATTGACCGACGGTTCCTATCTCCTAGCCCGACTGGCAGAGGCATGGGAACAGGTTTGTGGAAGACCCGAAATCGGTGGATTTTGACGCATCGGATTATGCGGAAGTTGTCTATGGGCACTTATAGCCCTGCTTCATCAGGAGTCAGATCTATCAGCGATGCGTCCTGTGAGAAGGGCTGCGGTCGCCGCCAGAAGCGAGACCAAGGCTGCTGTGCATAACCGACATAGCCGACGCCAATTCGATCGATGACCGCCCCGCCCAGCACCGCGCCCAGTCCGATGCCGGCGTTGGCCATAAACACGTTGAGCGATCCCGCGGGCGCCTTGGAGCGGCCGACGGCCGCGAGCGCGCGGACCTAGCAAATGGATAGATGGCGGTATTCCAAAGGACAAATATCGACCCAAAAGGTCAAATGCCAGTGGAATCAACAGCTACAACGATCAGACAGCGGCTTTGGGCCGAAAGCGGACTTCGCGGGCTTTGGCTGAGCAGAGCAGGTTCAGTCACAGTTCACTTCCCATACCTTATCAAGACCGCCTTGGCCGTTCGCCAAGCGACCCCTGCTGCGTTCGCCGCGCTGTTACAGGAATTCGTTTTTTCATAGATTTCGAGTATGAGTTCTTCGTCATAGCGCTGGCGGCTGTTGGCGACCGGGACCGTTCGGCCAGTCCGCTTTATCCAGCTCGATATGGTATCGCGTCCGGGGCCATGACGTCGGCTGAGTTCGCGGATCGACTCGCCAGCCTCCCAGTCCCTGGCAACCTCTCCATAAACGTCAATTCCAACTGATTTCAGGACCTTGATTGCCGCGTGTCTACGCAGACCGAGCCAGAACGCGAAGCTATTTATCGAGCGTACCAGCCTGTATTGTTCGATCAACTCATTCTCCGCCGGCAGCGGCGCGGGGGTGGGAGGGTTCAGGAGATCACGGATCGACACCCTGCGCTCGATCACCATCATCCGCGCAGGCTGAGGAAGGTCGTTCTTCCTGCTGTCCTCCGGCAGGGTGAAGTCATTGTTCAGATACTGGTCGGTCGTCGACCGGGCGGCTCGTCGTTTTCTCACTGCGTATACGCGAGCAATGAACCGCATACGCTCAAGTTCATCAACCACGGCTTTGTGTTCATCGGCCAGTGCCTGGGCAACCGCGTAGCTTTTCCGCGCTGCAAGCAGTCGCGTCTTTTGCTCTTCCGTCAGCCCCTCAAATGTCTCTGTTTCACCACTCAACATGCTGCCCCGCGGCCGCCCTCATGCCCCAAGTGTTGTGCCCGTCATAGGCTGCGATCAGCGAGGCAGGAAGAAGATTCGTATTTTGGCCGGTTTTTCTAGGGTCAAAATCCGACAAAAGCAGAGGATTGGCGTTTCATGCTTGAACCCGAATCACTTTTCCGAATCTGTGCACCGAGGAGAATCTTCACAGACCAAGGACTTACCCTTCCATGAAGGTCGATCAGAAAAAGCATGAACGCCTCAAGTTCCGGCTTCGGCTGGCGGGTTCGTCCATGGCCAAGATCGCCCGACAGCTTGGTATCTCTCAGAGCAGCGTCACTGTTGTCAGCCAAGGCTACCGGAAATCGCACCGAGTACAGACCGAGATTGCCGAACATCTTGGCACGACGCCGCAGAAGCTCTTCCCTGATCGCTACACAACAGAGGAGGAGGAACCCGAGCAAGATCAAAGCTGGTGACGGGATATGAAAAAGGGGCGCCTGGTGCAAACAGGTGAGCCCCTCTTAGATGTCGATTAGCGCCGACATCTCTTCATCCCCCGAGTCGAACAAAAAGTCAACCTGTCGGGCGCGAGGCCCGGCAGGGCTGTTCAACACACTCTGAAGAAGGGGACGATTGCTACCGCCTGTCTGAAAGGACTGTGGGGCAATCCAGATACAATGACGAAGAACCTCATCTATCGCGGGCCCGAACCGAGCCGCGCGACCCGCACCATCTCGCGTCGATCCAGGGCCAGTCTGCGCGGTTCCCTGGTGGCCAGGCTACCAGGGTTCGAGCAGCCACGCATCATCCAGTTCGAAAGCGCGCTGGAATACGCGTTCCTGTGCCTAACTCTGGTGCGCGACGACGTTCAACATATCTGGGAACAGCCAACGGCGGTGCAATATACTCGCCCGAATGGGCGCCCGGCTGAACATGTGTTCGATTTTCTGGTGACCAAAACCGACGGTGAGCGCATCGCTGTCGCCATTAAGCCGATGCAGCGGGTGGTCGAGCGTACCTTCGTGGCTGAACTCGAAGGGGTCGCTGCCGCAACGCCAAAGCAATTTGCCGACCGGATCATGCTGATCACCGACCGGCACCTTGATCGTGCTGCCGCCGCAGAGGCCGCTCGGACGCTTGCATGGTCGCGCGCACCGCTGACGGAGGTCGCGGCATGACTGTTCGTTTTCGTTTCTCGAAATCCGACCTGATCAATGCGGCGGGAACCGCCATGCGACCACTTGAGGTGGATGGGGATGGTGTGCTGTTCGAAAGGCTGGGGCAGCCGGACATCACGGAAAGGGTGACACATGAGCATCTGGCCGAACTTTTGCGGCGGCCGGACACCACTTATGTCGCGGGCTATTTTGATCGTTCCTACCAAGACCTGCGCGGGCAGACCCCCGTTGACGCCCTGAAGGAGCTGCCGGAGGACCTGCAACGCGAAGTGATCTTCAGAAAGGCATTTTGCGACGCATTCCTGGCTCTCCAGGCAGCAGGTGCGATCAAACGAACGTACCAGGGTTATATCGTTGGTCGGGCAACGCTGACGCAAGAAACGCATCGGCGTCTGTCAGATGGCTCGGCTGCACATTCGGCCGTTCGGCCCGGAAAGGACCTGATCACCCGAAAGCTCCCTGGTAGTCGAGCTGGCTTCCAATGGCTTCGCGATTACGAGCGCGGAGGCTTTTCGGCACTCGCCCTGATCCCCAAAACTCATCGCAGCGGAAACCGGGAACCGCGCTGGTGCTATCGGACCGAAGCCCTGATGACCAAGGTCATCGAGATTTATGCCGATACGCAGCGTCCTACAAAGATGAAAGCAGTCGATGCGACGCAGGCGCTGTTCGCCGCAGAGAATATGCGCCGCGCAGAGGCTGGGTCGCCTCTGCTTATTGTGCCCTCACGTTCGAGCATACAGCGCCGCCTGGCCATGGCCGACCCCTATTATATTCATGCGAAGCGCTACGGAGTTGCAGCAGCCAACGCCAAATTCACGCTGTATGAGAAGGGCCTCGACATCCAGCGGCCTCTGGAGCGCGTCGAGATGGACGAAAACCGTCTTGACGTGATCTCGCTATTGGTCCTGACGGGTATCTGGGATCATCTTCCGCCTGAAAGACGGGCCCAGTTCGAAAAAGGGCGCCGTTGGCTCTATGTGGCAATTGACTGTGCGACCAGATGCATCCTGTCCATGCGCCTGGCCGAAACACCCAATTCAGATGACGCGATCAGGGCGTTGCGCGACATCTTTGTGGATAAGACCCCCTTGGCCCGAGCTGCCGGCTGCGAAAGCACCTGGCACCATCATGGTGGCATCGACACCCTTGTGACGGATCAGGGTTCGGCCTTCGTTTCTGACGATTTTCAATCCACAGTGTCATCGCTTGCCATAACCGCGCATCTTCCTCCTGCTGGTCTGCCATGGCTAAGGGGCCACATCGAGTCGTTCTTCCGAACCTTCGGGCATCAGTTGATGCCTCTGCTTGCAGGGCGGACGTTCTTCGACACGATAGAGCGCGGCGACTACCCGTCCGAGCAATTGGCCTGCCTCTGTGATGACGACCTGATCACCATCCTGCTGAGCTATGTCGTGGATATCTACCACAACCAGCCGCACGGCTCGCTTGGTGGTGAGACCCCGAACGATGCCTGGACGCGACTGGTCGCCCTGCATGGTACCCCACCGCTTCCCGACGGCCTCGCACTGCGCAAGGCGTTCGGCCGACCCATGCGGCGCAAACTTCGCGGCGATGGTGTCCTGTTCGCTGGCCTGAGCTACAGCTGCGAAGCACTGCGCGAAGCATTTCTTCACTCTCCACACCGAACAGTGGAAATCCGCGCGGATCTGCAGGACATCGGATGGATCGCGGTCAAGGTGGGCGCTCGCTGGCATCCAGCCATCGCCAACCAAAGCGGGTTCGAGGGTGTCAGCTATGACCAACTGGTCGAGGCAACGCGCACACAGCACAAGACGAAGCGACAAAATGAAGAACTGAACGCGCCGGTGCTGCACCGGGGCATCGCACGGATTTCCGAGACAGTCCTACAAGCCTTTCTGCGTCGGGAACTCACGCCTTTTCATGTCACGGATCAGGACATCGAACGCAATCAGCGCGCGCTGCATTACCCCATCCGCTCTGATGCCGATCGGATGGGACAGGCGGTCGGGTCGGCCGACCCACTGACCCATGGAATCGTCATCTCACCCCAGCCTTCGATGACGCCCGAACTGACCGACAACACACGCAACCCAAAGGTCCTGGCGCCCCGTGAGCGTCGCAACCGCTGGAGATTCGACGATGAAAAATGAACGTATTGCCCACGCAGCCCAGAAAATCTCAGTCCTTGCAGATCACTTTGTCCAGCATGAGCGTTTTCAGCCCCTGGAGGCGCGGTTCACCATGCTGGCCGAGAAGCGGCTTGCTGATCTCGGAGTAGGCCGTGCCAGAGAAGCGCATGGCCTGGCGTTGTCCGGCGCATCGGGTGCGGGGAAAAGCGCTGCCGTGATCCAGCTTCTCAAGCGAGCGCGTGAACGGCTCGATGCCGAGGGTCACGCGGACCTGACAATTGTCAGCCTGCGCGTACCTTCACCAGCGACCCTTAAACTTGTGGGGCAGTCGCTGCTGCGGGCCCTTGGCTTCCAGATCAGCTCCGAACGACAAGCATGGTACATATGGGATCTGGTCCGGCACCATCTGAAGGAGCGAAAGGTACTCTTTGTCCACTTGGACGAGGCGCAGGATCTCGCCTCGCGCGGCACCCGTCATGAGCTCAACGCGGTTGCCGCCATGTTGAAGACATTGATGACCGACAATGATTGGCCGGTCGGTATTATTCTGTCGGGGACCACAGAACTGGAGGATATCCTGAACCACGATCCGCAACTCGGCCGCCGGATGAAAACGATCTATTTTGGCCCGCTTTCGGCAGTTGGTCATGCCGACGATGTACTCGACCTGATCGAGGCCTACTGCCAGCGAGGCCATGTCTCTGTCGGTGATGATGTCGCCTCGACAGAACTTGCGGAACGGCTCATCCACGCGGCGGCAAACCAGTTCGGCCTCGTGATCGAACTTACACTTGCTGCAATCGAGCAGGCCTATCTCAACGGCGATGCATCCCTACGCGGCATGCACTTCGTCGAGGCGTATGCTCAGCGATCCGGCGCGGAAGATGCGTTCAACCCGTTCGTCATACCTGATTTCCACCGAATTGACGCACGTCAGGTCTTTGCACGGGAGCATGGCTGATGTTTAGCGCCACAAAGCCGCTTCCGCTCTCTGTTCCGATGCTGACCGGTGAGTCAGCGACATCGTTTGCCTCCCGCCTCGCACGCCGGAATGGCGTGCCGCGTCTGATCACCTTCTGCTCGGATATCGGGATCGACTATTTCCAGCTAGTCAATGGTGATCCTGTTGAAATCCAGCGCTTGGCGGCTCTGGGAAGTGCCAATGCTTCCAAACTGCAGTCGGCAACGCCGAGTATTGCTGAAAGCGGCTGGTTCCGCCTGGGTCGGGAGGTGATCAAGTTCACCGCCTTCAACAGGACGGTGATGCGCATATGTCCTCAATGCGTATCGGATGCGCCGAGCGGGATCGATATGGTCCATCACGGGCTCTGGCAGTTGTCGTCGACGCGCACATGCGCCGTGCATGGCTGCCATCTCATTGCGCTGCCCAAGCCGAACAGCCCCAACGACTGCTTCGATCATGTTCCGATGCTCGATGGCTTTCAGCCGGGAGAGATTGAATTCGCCGACCCGGATCAGCTGGAACTCGAGCTCTATCTGGCCAATCGCGTGAAAAATGGTCCGGAAGAGACGTGGCTTGGCCGATTGCCGTTTCATGTCGCGGCACAGAGCTGCGAGATGTTGGGCGCGTTATTGACCCTCGGCCCGCAAGTCAAACGAGCTGCGCTGACAAGTCCGCAATGGGCTGCAGCCGGCACGGCCGGGTTACGCGTTCTACTCGACGGACCAGAAGGACTGCGCAGCAAGCTCAAGGAGATACAGGAGGCCCACCCCGTCGGAGAAAAACTCTATCGGTCGCACTATCGCATTTTCTTTGACTGGCTTCGCTCGCGCAATGATGACAAGGATTTCGACCAGGTTCGCGATGTCGTCCGCGAGTTCATTTTCGAGAATTTCCCCGTCACGACTGGATCGATTGTGCTCGGCAAGCCTTGCCCAGAACAGAAGGTGCATTCGTTCAGCACTGCAAAGCAGGTTTATGGCCTTCCCCATATCAGGCTGGGTCGAAAGCTGGCGACGATGGGCATGGCAGAACTGCATCCGGGCGGAAAATTCTATATTCTGAAGCGCTATATTCCCGCTGCGCTGCTGAGCGATATAGGTGCCGACGTCAACTCGCTGCTGGGCGCCAAAGAGGCGGCCAAGAGCATCGGCATCGACTATGTACTGCTTGAAAGACTGACGTCAGAGGGCCTTGTGAAGCGGTATTTCGAGGATGGGCAGGCAACCTCGTACTATCATCGCGACGTTATCGAAGCGTTCATCGGCCGATTGCGCGAACAGGCGAGCCGGCCCGGACGGCGAACGGAACTCGTGGACATTCCCACCGCCGCACGGCGGCGTGGTGTGATGATCGCGCCATTGACGAGCTTTATCCTGACGCATCGAGTGCCGCTTTACACCGAAACGTCAGATACCGGCAGTTTTCGGGCGTTCCGCCTTAGGCTCGAAACTCTGGAAAACCTCCGGGGCCGGCGCGGTGATGACATTGTCGGATCCCCTACGGCCGCAAAGCTGCTCAAGATTACCAAGCCGACCGTGTTCCGACTGATAGAGATGGGTCTGCTGAAGACGCCGACCCACCGGAAATCTCGGCACATTCGTCAGGGCCGCTACTCGACCACGGCATCGCTCGAAGAGTTCAGAGCGAAGCACGTATCGCTGGACGAGTTGGCGGAGCTGTCGGGAAAGTCAGCGAATGATGAGTACATTTTCCAGACCGAACAGCGCGTGGTGCCATTGCCGCTAGGCCTTCAATGCAGCCTGATCTTTCGGCGCTCCGAGGTTGCATGACAACCCTGCCGGCTACACTGTCGCCGGCCGGGTCATCCTTGAGAATAGTAACCCCTCATCGGCCAACCAATATTTGGGCAATGAACGGCAGCATCCCGCGCGCGTCAAGGTCCGGCGCGAGCGGCGCTGCCCACGCAGCACTATAATCCCCCAGACATCTCGTCCTGATCCGGTTTGTCATCAAAGCCATTCGGCATAAGCCCAAATCGACGCGCGCGCTGCTGCAGTGGTTCACAGCGTTCGGATAGCGTCTGCCTGCTTTTGGCCTGACGGATCGCGCCCTCCAGGGCCCGGCGCACCGCCTCGGTTTCGCTGAGCCCGCTGATCGCAGCCAATCTGCCGGCCAACTCCTTCAGAGCTTCGTCACGGACGAAAAGCGACACGACGGATCCCCCGCTTACGTTCTCACCACATCTGTAATGTGCAGCCGTCCATGTATGCAGGGCAACAGGTCTGCTGGCCCGGCGTAGGCAGAGCTTTCTGACCAAAAGGGCAGGACCAGTTCGGCAATCAAAAATTCGGCCATTGATTTTATTGGAAAAATGTCCGAGCGAGAAGCAGATTTTTGGGGCTGTTGCCACCCGATGTCGATTCCAGTGATATTTGACCTTTGGGGTCGATGTTTGTCCTTTGGGGCAATCGAGCTGACCTTTTCTGGAAGGGCGCGACGGAGGCTGCGAAGGGTTGATACGGGCATGGACGCGAGTGATGCCGACGTTCGGAGAGCGGTTCGAGGTGCGCGCACTATCGAAGATCATCAGGGACTAACTGCCGCCATTTTGGGATTTAGGCGCGCTAGCGGAGCGCAGACGGGGGTTTTAGGCGCCCGGGAACCTTGAAGACGATGAGGTGTCGGGCGAACTCGCCACCTTCAGGAACATAGGCAATGTGCCATAGACACTCTTCGATGCTTGGCACAGGCCCCGGCCGATCAACAAGTTCTAGCACACCGAGAAATCCGATCCGAACATTGGCCGCCTGATAACTGATTGCCTGCGCCCGATAGCGGTTGGCAGCCTCGCGTGAGAATGAACCCTCATGCTTTTTGAGCTCTATAACGAAAGCCGGTCCGCCTAGGCTGATGTAGAGATCGGTCCTTCCTGTCGCGATACCGCTCACTTCGGACAGAACCTCGGCGCCCACCAGATTGCCCTTAAGGAAGTCGCGGAGGTCTGACTGGAGGTCGGCCTCGTTCGGATCATGAGCGCGCAGATAGGCGCCTCGCGACCCGAGATCGCGAGTCCCCGCATTTTGCCGGTCACTACAGAAAATCAATATCTGTTGGAGGACGGCGTCGAATGCCTGCTGGACATCGCCTGTATACTCGCTGCTGGTGGACAACTGATCACGCAATGTCGCTAACACACGTTGCAGGACTGGGTTGGCAAGCTCGCGGCTATGCACGACATGGCATTCGAGCCCGACCTCGAGAGACCGCGCCATGTCGGAAGGAATCTGCTCAATTGGAGTATCCTTGGGGAGAATGCGCGCGAGCAGCGGATAGTGCCCATTCTCCCCAACTTTTCCCGGTTTCGCAGCGGTGCTGTAGGCGTCATCCAATCTGGCGCGAAGACTTCGCGCTGTCCTCTGCTGTGCATCAGGCCATTGGCCTTCGCTGAGTAGATCGTCGAGATGAGCAGCGAGGCCAGCCGCATGGCATGGCGATAATCCTGCCGTCGAACAAGCCGACTATACTAGCAAAAGCGCCGTCTGATCGGCTTCACGAAGGGCGAGATGGACACCAGGTGGCGTGACATTATCGACTTGACCTCTAGCCTGGTTCAGACAACAGCCCCGGGGCCCGATCGCCTTGATGCTTCTTTTGAAAATCGCAAACGACCCGGATGATATGATGGAAAACATGTTCACCGCATATCCCTTGCGCCCTGGGCGCGTTCATGAAGCTGGTGGGCCGGGGGCCGGCATGTTTGCCTTGCGGGCGGGCGCGCAGGTGAACGGCGATCTGTTGTGGGTGCGTCAGTCGTGGCTGCCGGAACAGCTCAATCCGCTGGGTTTTGACGGCTTCGACCCATCGCGCCTGCTGATGGCGCGGACCCGGGATCAGACCGATACGCTGGCCGTGGCTGAAGAGGCGCTGCGGGACGGTTGCCTTGGTCTGGTCGTGATGGACATTACCGCGCCGCTCAGCCTGACCGCCGGGCGTCGCTTGCAGCTTGCGGCGCAGTCTGGCGGCACGACCGGGCTGTGCCTGATCCCCGAGGGCATGGGCAGCAACGCAGCCGAGACGCGGTGGCATTGTGCGCCGGTCTTTGATGCGGACGACTCGACTCTGCAATGCTGGACGCTTATCAAGAACAAATCAGGAACAACCGGAAGCTGGCATGTTCGATGGGATGCAAAGGCGCGTCGTATCGCTGTGGTTTCCCCGGCTCGCGAGTGACCGGGCCCTGCGCCTGCGCCCGGTCGACGGGCCGTTTGTGCTGACCCTCAGGGAAAACAACGCCAATCGCATCCATTGCCTGAACGCCGCCGCCGAAGCTGAGGGCCTTTATCGCGGCATGTCCTTTGCCGATGCGCGCAGCTTTTTCCCCGATCTTGTCAGTCGGCCCGCCGACCCCATCGGGGACGGGCGGTTCCTCAACGGGCTACGCCGCTGGGCGACGCGCTATTGCCCCTGGGTCGGGCTGGATGGTGCGGACGGGTTGGCGCTGGACATCACCGGCGCCGCCCATCTGTGGGGTGATGAGGCCGGGATGCTGGCCGATCTGCGTGGGGGGCTGATGCGTGCGCGCATGAACGTGCAGATCGGGCTGGCCGACACGCCGGGCGCAGCCTGGGCGTTGGCGCACTTCGGGCAGGGCGTGGCGGCACCTGGCAAGACGATGGCGGCGCTTGACCCGCTGCCGGTCGCGGCGCTGCGGCTGGATCCGCAGACGGTGGTGGCCCTGCAACGCTTGGGCCTGCGCACAATAGGCGGGCTTGCGGCGAATGCCCGCGCCCCCTTGGCCCGGCGCTTTGGGCCGGGGCTGCTGATGCGGCTGGATCAGGCGCTTGGCGATCAAAGGGAAGCCATCTCACCCCCACCTGATCCGCCGCATTACGGTGTGCGGATTAGTCTGCCCGAACCTATCGGGCTGGAATCCGATGTGATGGCGGCGACCGAACGGCTGCTGGTGCGGCTGTGCGGCAAGCTGGCGGCGCAGCAGCAGGGCGCGCGCGTGCTGTGCCTGACCCTGCGCCGCGTGGACAGTCACGCGCAGGATGTGGAACTGCGCCTAGCCCGGCCTTTGCGCGATCCTGCCCGCATCCTGCCCCTGTTCCAGCGTGGCGTGGCCGAGGTGGACGCAGGCTTCGGCATCGACCAGTTGCGGCTGGAGGCCGTGCAGGTCGAACCCCTTTTGCCCGAACAGATCAGCCATGTTCAGACGCATGATGCGGCGCGGCTGGATGATCTCATCAGCCGGATCGGCACCCGCATTGGTCTGGAAAACGTCCAGCGCTTCCTGCCCGCCGACAGCCATATCCCAGAGCGGAGCTTCATCATCGCCCCGGCTGCCTATTCCCGGCCACAAAGCGGCTGGGTCAGCGCGAACCCGCGTCCTGTCATCCTGTTCCCCCCTGAACCGGTGGCCGCAACGGGCAACCGCCCACCTGCATATTTCCACTGGCGGCGCATGGCGCTGACCACGGGGCGTGCGACCGGGCCGGAACGGATCACCCCTGAATGGTGGCTGGATGATGCGAACTGGCGCAGTGGGATGCGCGATTACTGGCGGGTCGAAACGCGGCAGGGGCGGCGGCTGTGGATGTTCTACACCCCACAAAGCCCCGGCTGGTTCGTGCAGGGAGAGTTCCCATGACGCGGCGCAATGGGGGCGCTGCCTCCGACGCGCGGTGCGCGGCCCCCCCGGGATATTTGGGCCAGGAAGACAAGAGGGGCGTGGATTATGCTGAACTCTGCGTCACCTCCAACTTCACCTTTCTCACCGGGGCCTCGCATCCCGAGGAGCTTGTCACCCGCGCTGCGGAACTTGGGCTAAGGGCTATCGCCATCACTGACCGCAACTCCCTGGCCGGGGTGGTGCGCGCCTATCGCGCCTTGCAGATCCTGCATGAGGAGGCCGCCGAGAGCGTTCAGATTCGATCACAGCATCGGACTGACAGCTGCACGCGGCAGGAAATCGGCTCACCCGAAGACATTCCCCGACCCTCTGTGGCGCACCTGCCCAAGCTGATCGTTGGCTGCCGTCTGGTGCTGCGCGACAGTCGCGTTGAATGGGTCGCCCTGCCCACCGACAGGCCAGCCTGGCAGCGGCTAACCCGGCTGTTGACGCTGGGCAAAAGGCGGGCAGGCAAGGGCGAATGTCATCTGGATCTGGCCGATCTGCTGGCGGGATGCGAGGGCATGATCCTGATCGCCCTGACGGCTGACCCCGACCGGGCCGAGGATCCCATCACGCAGATGCGGCGCCGCTATCCCAATCATGTCTTTACCGGCGCCGCGCCCCGGTATGACGGGCAGGATCGCGACTGGCTGAACCGCTGCGCGGTCTTGGCACAACGAACCGCTGCACCGATGGTGGCGGTTGGTGATGTGCTCATGCACCGCGCGGCGCGGCGACAACTGGCCGATGTACTGACCTGTATCCGCGAGGGCATCACCATCGACGCGATCGGCACCCGCGCCCTACCCAATGCGGAACGTCGCCTGAAAGGCGCAGGCGACATGGCGCGGCTGTTCAACGATCATCCGGCCGCGCTGCGCCGTACGGTCGAGATCGCGACCCGATGCAGCTTTGATCTGGGCCAGCTCAGCTATGATTACCCTGATGAAATCACCGATGGCGAATCCCCCATGGCCCGGCTGACACGGCTGGCGCATGAGGGGTTGGCGCGGCGCTATCCGAAAGGTGTGACGGAAAAAGCGCAGCGTCTGCTGGCCAAGGAATTGGCCGTGGTCGAGGAACTCAACTTCCCGGCCTATTTCCTGACCGTCCATGACATTGTTCAATATGCGCGGTCACAGGGAATCCTGTGTCAGGGGCGCGGGTCGGCGGCGAACTCCATCATCTGTTATCTGCTGGGCATCACCGATGTGCAGCCCGAACTGATCGGCATGGTGTTCGAACGCTTCATCTCGCGCCACCGCGGCGAGCCACCCGATATCGATGTCGATTTCGAACATGAGCGGCGCGAGGAGGTCATCCAGTGGATATACCGGAAATACGGGCGGGAACGTGCGGGGTTGTGCGCAACCGTCATCCATTTCCGATCCCGCGCTGCAATCCGCGAGGTCGGCAAGGCCATGGGCCTGTCGCAGGATGCCACGGCGGCGCTGTCGGGCCAGATCTGGGGCTATTCCAGCGATGGCCCCGACCTCGACCGGGTGCGGGCGCTGGGACTGGACCCGCGCGACCGGCGCCTGTCGCAGACCCTGCGGCTGATCGGCGAGATCACCGGCTTTCCGCGCCACCTGTCGCAGCATGTCGGCGGCTTCGTCATCACCAAGGGGCGGCTGGACGAACTGGCCCCCATCGAAAATGCCGCGATGGAGGATCGCACCATCATCGAATGGGACAAGGACGACATCGACACGCTGAAGATTCTCAAGGTCGATATCCTGGGGCTGGGGATGCTGACCTGTGTGCGCAAGGCCCTCGACCTGCTGGAAAGCCATGAACGCCTGACGCTGACGCTTGCCAGCGTCCCGCAGGAAGATTCGCGCGTCTATGACATGCTGTGCGTGGCCGATGCGGTGGGCGTGTTTCAGGTCGAAAGCCGCGCACAGATGAACTTTCTGCCCCGGATGAAGCCACGTGAGTTCTACGACCTGGTGATCGAGGTCGCCATCGTCCGCCCCGGCCCCATTCAGGGCGGCATGGTGCAACCCTATATCCGCCGTCGTCAGGGGCTGGAGGCCACCGAACCCTTTGGTCCCGCGCTGGAACAGGTCACGCGCCGTACCCTGGGTATCCCGCTGTTTCAGGAACAGGCTCTGCAAATTGCCGAAGTCGGCGCGGGCTATACAGCCGAGGAAGCCGACAAGCTGCGCCGCTCGCTGGCCAGCTTTCGCCGCATGGGCACCATCGGCGAGCATCGCGACAAGTTCATCGCCGGGATGATGGCGAATGGCTACAGCGCCGAGGTTTCGGCCCGCTGCTTTTCGCAGATCGAAGGCTTTGCCGATTACGGCTTTCCCGAAAGCCACGCGGCGGCCTTTGCGTTGTTGGTATATGTGTCAGCATGGCTGAAACGCCACCACCCGGCGGTATTTGCCTGCGCTTTGCTGAACAGCCAGCCGATGGGATTTTACGCCCCGGCGCAGATCGTCCGCGATGCGCGCGATCACGGGATCGAGGTCCGCCCCGTCTGTGTCAACCACAGCGCCTGGGACAACCGGCTGGAACGCCGCGCGGATGGCGCCCTGGCGCTGAGGCTGGGGTTTCGGCAGATCAAGGGCTTCCAGCAGGGCGACGCGGACTGGATCGCCGCCGCACGCGGCAATGGCTATCGTGATCCGCAAACGGTCTGGCTACGTGCGGGCGTTGCCCCCGCCGCGTTGGAACGGCTGGCAGAGGCCGATGCTTTCACCGGCATGGGCCTGACTCGGCGCGATGCGCTGTGGCAGGTGCGCGCGATCCGGGCGCCGTCGCAACTGCCCCTGTTCAGCGACCCCATCGATGGCGAGGCAATCCATGAGCCGACAGTCCAGCTTCCGCAAATGCAGATGGGCGAGGAGGTGGTCGAGGACTACGTCGCAACCCGCCTGAGCTTGCGCGCCCACCCGATGGAGCTGCTACGCCCATCCCTACCCGGCCTGACCCGTCACGATGCGCTGATCAGTGCGCCCTTGCAGCGCACCACCGTCTGCGGCCTTGTCATCACCCGCCAGCGCCCCGGCACCGCCTCGGGTGTGGTGTTCCTGACGCTGGAGGACGAGACCGGCGTCTCGAACGTGGTTGTCTGGCGCAAGGTGTTCGAGGCCCACCGACGCGCGGTCATGGGCGGGCGATTGCTGCGCGTCACCGGCCCGCTGCAACGCGAAGGTATCGTCGTGCATCTGATCGCTCGGCAGATCGAGGATGTCTCGGACCGCCTGTCTGACCTTGGCCACCCGATGCCCGGCGCCATCGGCGAGACGACCGCCAAAACCGACAGCGCCCCCCGCACTCGCCCGACCCCGCGCGCCATGCACCCCCGCGATCAAGCCAAGCAGCTGTTCCCCAGCCGGGATTTTCATTGATGACAGGGCTTCGTCAGAGGTGAATCCGGGCTTGCCGGTTCCCTCAGGCTGTGAGTGGACGTCATCGCACCTTTCAAGACAGCTCGCGCATTGCAGCACCGAACCGCCAGATACGCCGCTCCTTCATTTTGGCATCCTCACCTCGGCGATGCACATGGGCCGGATGCAGATGGTCGGCGGGCGTCTGAAAAAGCGACTACAGTTACTTGCCATCGCTCTAACTCGTTCCCTTGGCCGGAACGTAAGCCTCTAGGGTCAGGACTCGTTCTCGTTTCATAGCCAGAACATGACGGTTGCGGCGAGTGCGACGGCGGAGAGGAAGACC
>NZ_JBHFHM010000020.1:0-31828 GCF_041927815.1 Paracoccus zhouxuedongae | reverse complement strand
AAAAGGTTGCTCATGATCCAGTCTCCTTGCGGAGCGTGAATCAGGCCGCATCCAAAAGATCAATGGGTCCTGACCCTGGTGACGCCAATCCCGCTATCCTAGGACAAGATCGGGGGCTCCACCCCAACCGTGATATCGCTCGCGTCGACAGCCTTGCGTGCGGCGCACATCTGCACCCAGAGATAGCCCCTACTTGCGGCATTTTAAAATTAAATCAGTAGTTTGGACTTTCTTGTCCAACTGTCTCCGCAATGTCTTCGACATCTTGAAACGGAGGTTGCCCATGCCTGCCAATACCCACGCCATCACCGGCCACGGGGCAAACTGCTTCGCCGCCGGCGACCATTTCATTGCCTGCCACAGGTCCGAACCCGCGACCGGCATCCGCGCCCGGTTCGACAGGCTCGATCGACCTGCCACGGGATTTTTCCTCCGTCTGCGATGATAGTCCGGTCCAACGAGAGGCCGGATGGTGAAGACGGCACGGCGGACCGAGGAACAGATCATTGGCATCTTGCAGGAGGTTGTCGGCGCGACCTCTGTCGGCCGCTCGGCATATCGGATCGACAGGTCATGGCTGCCTCGATCGCTAACTGGATCAGCTTGGCAGCCTCGGACGGTGCGCGCTGACAGATGGCCTGATTCAGCGCGTCGAGGGCGAGCGCGGTGGTCATTGAGGTGGAAGCACGCCGCCACGCGGCATCAGGGCAAGGCGTGCTTGAAGCGATGGACCGGACACCATGTCCGAGGCTGGATCGAGGCGACGATGAGCTGTCTCAGGCCTTCGGTGAACGCATCGCTGCCCGAAACCCGTCTCGCCAAACTGGAGAAATCCATGTCCTCATCTCGCTCATGAACCGCTTCTCGGCGCTCGGCTCCTCCGAGGTCGTCCGCGTAGCATGACCCGGAAGGGGAAAGGGTCGGTCACGGCCCAAGCGAACGCGCGCCCACTCGCTCAGCTTGCGGCGCAGGGTCGTGTCATGAAGTTCCGCAGCGGTGGTGCCAGCCTTCTCGGCTTCGCTGCTGAACAATGCGCTGCACGCGCGACCGACCTGATGGCCAAGCGGCACCGCAAGATGTGCCTGCCGACGGCGACGGACGCTGACGCGGTGGCGCGGGCTGCGCCGCGTCAGCCGCCTGACCTTAGCGATGCGCCAGATAGTCAGCCGCGACGTAACCCGAGACGTTCGGCCGGTCGGTCAGCACCACCCGGCACCACAGTTTGCCCTTGGTCGTCATGCAATTCTGCCGGGTCAGCCGGGTGCCGTCCGGCAGGCCGATTATGATGCGATGCTCCAGACCCGGCCCTTCGCGCAGCTTCAGCAGGTCATCGGGGCCTGCGCCCCTGACCACGACAGCGGAACCGACAGCACAGCCCGCAACAAGGCTGAGGGCGAAAAGAGGGGCAAGATATGTTCGCATGACCTGTCCTGTATCGTTTCGGCAAGATTACGACAGCGGGGCGCGAAAGGACAACACCGAAGGACAACCGATGGCGCGGGCAAAGACCCTTGCCTGATCGCGTGGAACCCGGTGGCCATGGTGCTGGCGCGCCCGGACGCACCGCGCCGTGGCGGTGCCGGGCGCCTGTGCGTCAACGGGGGCGGGGGCGCCCGGATCAGCGCAGAAACCTGATATGCGGCCCGTCAGCGCCTTGTGCGGGCGTGATCTCGGCGCGCACGCGGAATATGTCGTGCAAAAGGCCGTGGGTCAGCACGCTTGCCGGATCGCCCGAGGCGACCACCGCCCCGGCCTGCAAGACGATGATCCGGTCACAGAACATCGCCGCAAGGTTCAGGTCGTGAAGGGCGACGATGCTGGTCAGGTCAAGCCCCCGGATCAGACGCAGGATTTCGATCTGGTGGTGGATGTCCAGATGGTTGGTCGGTTCGTCCAGGAACATGACCTGCGGGGTCTGCGCCAGCGCGCGGGCGATATGCACACGCTGACGCTCGCCGCCTGAAAGGGTCTGCCACGACTGCCGAAGGTGGCGCTGCATGTCGACCTGGGCAAGGGCGCCGGTGACGGCGGCCTCGTCACGCTCGCCCCAGCCCCCCAGGGCTGATCGATGCGGCGTTCGGCCAAGGCGCACCACGTCCTGAACGGTGACGCTGGTTTCGGTGGACGCGCTTTGCTGAACAAAGGCCACCTCACGCGACAGGGCCTTGCGCGGCACCTGCGCGATGTCGCGCCCGTTGATGGCCACGGACCCGCGCCACGGCCGCCGCAGCCCCGCCAGCAGCCGCAGAAGCGAGGATTTGCCCGACCCGTTCGGCCCGACCAGCCCCAGCGTCTGCCCCTTGGCGACTGCCATCGACACATCGCGCACGATCATCTTGCGCCCGACGCCCCAGCACAGGTTTTCGGCGCGGATCGTCATGCTTTCGGCCTTGCGCGGTAAAGGATGAGGGCAAAGAAGGGCACGCCGACAAGCGCGGTGACGACACCGATGGGAATGGTCTGTTGCGGCACCAGCACCCGCGACACGATATCCGCCGTGACCATGAAAACCGCCCCGACCAAGGCGCTGGCGGGCAACAGGCGCATATGCATCGGCCCGACGACATAGCGGGCGGCATGGGGCACCACCAGGCCGACAAAGCCGACCGCGCCGATCATGCTGACAATCGTCGCGGTCATCATGGCCGTGACCGCAAACAGGATCAGCCGGATGCGGCCAACGGGCACGCCAAGGGCGGCGGCGTCCTCATCCCCGAAGGTGAAGGCGTCCAGCGCCCGCCCCAGCCAGATGCAGATGCCAAGCCCAAACGGCACGATCACCAGCAGCAGGTGGAAATCCGGCCAGCGCACGCCGCCAAAGCTGCCCAGCAGCCAGAACATGACGTTGCGCACCTGTTCGGCATTGCCCGAGGTGGTGGTGATATAGGATGTCAGCGCGCTGAAAAGCTGTGATGCGGCGACCCCGGCAAGGATGGTGTGGTTGGGACCGCTGGTCCCGCCATTCGACAACAACGCCACTACACCGAAGGCCGCAAAGGCCCCCGCAAAGGCGCCCAGCGACAGGGAAACGCCGCCCGCGCCTACCCCCAGCACGATCACGCAGACCGCCCCGGTCGAGGCCCCCGCCGACACGCCCAGCACGAAAGGCTCGGCCAGCGGGTTGCGTAGCAGCGCCTGAAGGATCGCCCCGCACAAGGCAAGGCCCGCCCCCGCAAGCGCTGCGACAAGCGCCCGGCTCAACCGCAGATCCCAGACGACGCTTTGTTCGATGGGCGACAGCGCGGCATCGGTGAACCCCAGCTTGTTGGTGATCGCAAGCACGACCGACGGCAGGCCGATCGTGTAATCCCCGATCGCGGTCGCCAGTGCGATGGCGACGATCAGCGCGACAAACGCGGCAACCAGCAGCAGCGCCAGCCGCAGCGACGGGCCTTCGGACAGCCAGGGCGTCATTTCCGCAGATCAAACCCGTCAAGCTGTCTGGCCAGCGCCTCGGCGCCGAACAGGGTCTGGACGCTGGGGTTCATCGCTTGCCCGGGGATCACGGCGATGCGACCGGCCCTCACGACCTCCATCTGGCTGACGAGGGGATCGCCCTTCAGGAAGGCGACCTTGTTGTCGGCATCGTCCAGGTTCCAGCGGGCGCGGTCCACCTGCGCGGCGACGATCACCGTGGGATTGGCCGCCATGATGCCCTCCCAACCCAGGGTGGGCCATTCCGTTTCGGACCTGACCGCATTGGCGCCCCCCAGAACATCCGCGATATAGCCCGACGGGCCGTTGCCGCCTGCCAGATAGGCATCGTCATCGGGCGAGGGGCTTGAGAACCAGAACAGGAAGGTCAGATCATCGCGGGCCTTGAACTGCTCGCGCAGCGCGCCCTCGCGCGATTTCAGGTCGCGGATCAGCGCCTGGCCCCGGTCGGCCACATCGAAGATGCGCGACAGATCGTCGATTTCCTGATACATCAGATCCATCGACCAAAGCTTGTCGCGCGCGCCATAGACATCGCCTGATGTCTGCGTCACCGAACAGGCGCTAGGCGAAAGATAGGTCGGGATCCCCAGCTTTTCAAAATCGTCGCGCTTGGCGACCTTGCTGTCCGGCCCCATCAGCGTGACCAGCATCGCCGCGACGAAATCGGGCTGTTTCGCCAAAACGGCTTCCAGCGTCGGAAACTCTTTCGTCAGGGTCTCGACCTTGGCATTGGCGTTTGCGACCTCGGGCAGGACATCGTTCGGCCAGAAGGCGGTGGCCCCCATCCGGTCCTCAAGCCCCAGAAGATACATGATCTCTGCGCTGTTCTGCCCCAGCGCGACCGCGTTCTTCGGTGCGCCTTGAAAGGTGACGGTCTGGCCGCAGTTCGTGATCTCAAGCGGGTAGATGGTGGGGTCGGCCTGCGCCATGGTGGCGATCAGGCTGATCGTGGCGGCGGCAAGCGGGCGGTGAAAGGTCATGATGCAGGCTCGTGCTGGTCGAATCCTGGCTGGGATAGCACGGCGGAAAATATTTGACTAGTTTAGTTGGTTATTGGTCGGATGCAGCATTCGGCACCGCGCCAAAGGGCGGTTCACGGGCTTCGCCCCGTAACCGTCTGATCGCCGGGTCCGCCAGGGCGGCGGACCGGGATCGCTGATCGCAATCTAGCCCGCAGGCTTTTCGGCCACCATGATGAAGCGGTCGTAAACCCGCGTGCGCAGCGCGTTGCGCAGTCCGTTCGTGCGGCGCTGCGCGCGGGCGATGGGTGTGTGGGGCAGCACCCTGACCCCGGCAAATCCCGCCGCCTCCAGCATCGGCGCCAGCCGCGCGGCGCTCAGCCCGTCGCCAAAGGGAAGGCGCTGCATGATCGTGGCATGCGCCTCGCCTGTCGCGCCGTCGTAATGGGGATCGGGCGAGTAACGGTCCCACAGGGTCAGCAGCCACGCCGCCCACCGACCCGAAGGCTTGGGGCGCGACCAGTCGCCATCATAGATCAGCAACCGCCCGCCTGGCCGCAGGATGCGGAACCAGTCTGCAAAGGCGGCGGCGGGATCGACCAGCGTCCAGACCAGATGCCGGCACAGGATCGCGTCGTAACGGGCATCCGGCTCCATCGTCTGTCCTGCATCGGCATGCAGAAACCGCAGCCGGGCCTTGCCCGCATGTTTGGCGCGGGCGACGGTCAGCATGGCTTCGGAAAAATCCAGCGCCGTCACCTCGTGGCCAAGATCGTGGACAAGGCGCGTGACCTCACCTGTGCCGCAGGCAAGTTCCAGCACATGCGCCGGCGGCGCGGGCAGATGCGCGCGCATCGGCTGTGACCAGGCTGCGGCCTCGGCACCCGGCGCGATCCGGTGGCCGAATGCAAGGTCAAAGGTTTCCGCCCGGCGCGACCAGTAGTCGCGGATATCCTCGACCAGATCGCGGTTCGCGTTCACGGCTTTTGCCCAAGGATCGCGTCGAACCGCTGCTTCGCCCGCGCCGGCACGTTGGCCGGGATCTCGGCCTCCGCATCCTCGCCCACGTCGATCACCATGACCATGCCCATCGCATAATGGGGCGAGCATTTGATCCCGTAGCGGCCAGGGACGGTCAGCGTCACCTCGAACTCCTCGTTGATCTTCGACTTCCACGCCTCCGCGCCGTCCGGGATCATGCCGTCGATGGTGGCGGCGTTGTGGCCGGACTGGGTCGGCAGGAAGCGCACCGTATCGCCGGGCGCGATGGTCAGGTGCTGCGGCTCATAGATCATCGGGCCTTCGTCATTGCGGTTCAGCATCTTGACCTCATGGGTCTCGGCCTGCGCCAGGGTGGCGCTCAGCATCAGGATCAGTGCGGCGAGTTTCATGATTGCTCCGTCAGGCAGTGAAAACGATGGATGGTGGCGCCGTCATGCGCGTCGATCAGGGGACGCGCGCCGACGCGAAAGATCTCGGCCATTCGCGGGCCGGTCAGCACAGTCGCGGGCGGGCCGCAGGCGACAAGGCGGCCCGCCGCCATGATCGCCAGCCGGTCGCAGCCCATCGCCTGATTGAGATCGTGCAGCGCGACCGCGACCGTGACCGGCAGTTGCAGGACCAGCCGCAGCACCGACAGCTGATGATGAATGTCCAGGTGATTGGTCGGCTCGTCCATCAGAAGCAGCCGGGGCTGCTGCGCAAGGGCGCGGGCGATATGGGTGCGCTGCCGCTCGCCCCCCGACAGGGTGGCCCAGTGCTGGCGCGCAAGATGGGTGATGCCAAGGGTCTGCATCGCACGATCGACGATGGCGTCGTCATCGGCACCGCGTGGCGACAGCGCCGATTGCCAGGGGGTGCGGCCCAGTTCGACGGCGTCGCGGACGGTCAGCGCCTCGGCAGTGTCGGCGTGCTGTTCGACAAGCGCCACGCGCTGCGCCACCTCACGCCGGGTCAGGCGGGGCAGGGGGGTGTCGTCCAGCCGCACCTCGCCCCCGGCACGCGGCAACAGGCCCGCGATCAGCCGCAGCAGCGTGGACTTGCCGGATCCGTTCGGGCCGACGATGCCCAGCGTCTCGCCCGGCGCGATGTCCAGATCGACATCGGTGACGATGGCCCGCCCGCCCGCTTTCCACGACAGACCGCGTGCCGCGACCCTCATGCCCGGCCCCGCCGGGTGATCAGGATCATCGCAAAGGCGGGCGCGCCGACCAGCGCGGTGACGACCCCGATGGGCACCACCTGCCCAGGGATCAACAAGCGCGAGGCAAGGTCGGCGGCGATCAGGAACACCGCCCCTGCCAGCGCCGTCGCCGGGATCAGCGCCCCGTGGCGCACGCCCACGACGAAGCGCATCGCATGGGGCACCACCAGTCCGACAAAGCCGATCGAGCCGACAAGGCTGACCATCACCGCCGTCATCACCGTGACCGCGCCGATCAGCACGATCTGCACCCGCCGCACGTCGATCCCCAGCGAGGCAGCGGCCCCCGCGCCAAAGGCAAAGGCGTCCATGGCGCGCGTGAACCACAGGCAGACCATCAGCCCCGCCGCGGCCGCCGGTACCGCCAGTGCGACATCGGGCCAGCGCACGCCCGACAGATTGCCCAGCAGCCAGAACATGATGCCCCGCGCCTGTTCGGCATTGGCCGACTTGGCGATGAAGAACGAGGTCAGCGCGTTGAACAGCTGCGAGCCTGCAATCCCGGCCAGCACCAGCTGCGCCGAACCGCCGCCCGCCGCCCGCGCCAGTGCCGCGACCAACAGAAAGGCCAGCGCGGCCCCGACAAAGGCGCCGCCCGAAATGCCGATGGCCCCGGCGCCGACGCCCATGATCGTGACCGCGACGGCCCCGGTCGAGGCCCCGGCCGACACGCCCAGCAGATAGGGATCGGCCAGCGCATTGCGCACCAGCGCCTGCAACACCGCCCCCGACAGTGCCAGCCCCGCGCCACACGCGGCCGCGACCAGCGTGCGCGGCAGCCGATAGAACCAGATGATACCCGCGTCGATGGGGTCGACGACATGGCCCGCCCCCCACAGGTTGTTGGCCAGGACCGCTGCCACCGTCCCCGGCGGCAGCGGCGTTTCGCCGATCACGACGCCCGCCAGAACGGCCAGGGCCAGCACGGCCAGCCCCGCCGCGACCTTCCACAGGCGCGCGTGGATGGGCGAAACAGGCAGAGCCGTCACTTCAGGTCGAACCCGGCCAGCGCCTCGGCCAGCGTTTCCAGCGCGGCGATGTTGCGGATCGAGGGATCCATCGAATGCCCGTCCAGCACCACGATGCGGTCATTCTTCACCGCGTCCATCTGGCTGGCGACCGGATCGGACTTGAGAAAGGCCAGCTTTTGTTCAACGTCGTCGGCCTCGAACCGGCGGCGGTCCATGCGGGCCACCACGATCACCGAGGGGTTGGCGCGGGCGATCGTCTCCCAGCTGACGGTCGGCCATTCCTCGTCGCTTTCGACGACGTTCTTCAGCCCCAGCTGCTCCATCATCCAGCCGGGCGGGCCTTTGCGACCAGCGACATAGGGATCCACGTCCATCTCGGCGGACGAGAACCAGAACACCGCGGATGCGTCCTTCAGCTCCAGCGCGCGGGCCTTGTCGACGGCTGCCTGCTGGCGTGCCTGAAGCTCTGTGACCAGCGCCGTGCCGCGATCCTCGACATCGAAGATCTGCGCCAGCTCGGTCACGCCCTGATAGATGCCCTCGGTCGAGAACATCGCCGTGCGCGTGCCGTCCGCGCCCTTGGAATTGTCCTTGCCGGCGCAGTCGGCGGGCAGGATGTAGGTCGGGATGCCCAGATCGCGGAACTGTTCGCGCGTGGCGACGATGCCCTGCGGGCCGATATGCCATTCATATTGAATCGCGACGATGCCCGGCCGCTTGGTGACCACGCTTTCAAAGCTGGGGTCGTTGTCGGCCAGCCGCTCGACGCCCGCGTTCAGCGTCTCGAACTCGGGCAGGACGCTGGTGAACCAGACCGAGGTGCCCTTCACCTTGTCGCCAAGGCCCAGCGAATACAGGATTTCGGTCGCAGCCTGACCCACGGTGACGGCGCTGTCGGGCGCCTTGTCGAAGGTCACGTCCACGCCGCAATTGGGCAAGGTCAGCGGGTAATCGGTGGCAAAGGCCGGCAGCGCGGCGGTGGTGAAAAGCGTCAGCAGGATGGGTCTGATCATCGTCTGTCTCCGGTCATGAAAGGGGAACCGGACACGGGACGGAAGGCCGCAACCCCGCACAGCCCGCCGCACAGGGCAGCCCGGAAAGGACAGAATTGACGGAACCGGGCCGCGTCGCGACCGCTGGCAAAGGACATCTTGCACCTTCCCGGACACCCCGCCCGGTTTGTTGAAACTCCTGCGTCGGCAGGTCTCCTGACTTGCGGATCGTCGAGCTGGGCAGCCTTCCCGCGGATTGTGACCGCAGTGGCATGATCGCCCACCCCTCACCGCCTACAGTTGCGGGGGCAGTTCCGGTTCGCCATGGCCCGAAGGACAAGGCGGCGGATTCCCTTTCAATTCCTTACGGAAACCGACGGGAATAAGCGTTAACGGGTGTTCGGCCCGGGGGCAAGCGGATAAGTGGGGCGTGGGTAATCGGCAGGTCATGGCCGCCAATCGCGCGCGTCGGGTCGGCGCGGATGCGCTGGATTGAGCCGCCAACCTGTTGCAGCGCATTGGGCCGCCGGGGCCGTCGCGGGGCTGCGCATCAATGCGGCGGCAGGGAGTAGTGCCGGGACCGGTGTTTGAGGCAGAGGCGTTTCGAGATTTCTGACCCTGTTGGGGTCAAATGTGAGCGGATGTGTGTCGGGGTCGGCTACTGGACCAGCAGCCAGAACAACATCGATCCCTATGCCCATACGAACCTGATCGGCCTGGGCCACGGCGAGGCGGACACCAACTTCAAGATCTTCTGGGGTGGCTCGGTCCCCCAGCCGCCTATCGATCTTGGCGCGAACTTCCCCTGCAACACCTCCGGCGTCGACGTCTACGATCTGTCCCTGTTCGCGCCGCCCGGGGCGGGGATCGTGCATTACGAGGTCGCACGCCTGAACACAGGTCATGTCGCCACCGGCACCCTGTCCGGCCCGCCCGGCATCGCTCTGCCGGGCCAGACCACTCTGCTGAGCTATCAATACGCCTGGCGCAGCAACCACACGACTGCCGCCAGCGTCGCATGGGACATCATGTCGGACTATGTCGAGACGGATTTCTGAGTGGGTTGCTGGGTTGTAAACGGGCCGTTTACGAAAATCGACGTCCTGCAAATATCCGTGGCAGAGCCTGCAAATATCCGTGGCGAGCCACACCCATCAGAGCTTCCTTTCGGACTTAGCTCCGGTCGAATTGTGAAGCACACACATGCGGCACTCACAGTCGCTGCGGCGTGGACTTCACAAATCTAGTGTTTTCAGGCCGTTAGAAAAATTTGGCTCCGGCGGTAGGGTTCGAACCTACGACCAATTGATTAACAGTCAACTGCTCTACCGCTGAGCTACGCCGGAACATGGGGGGCGTATAGCAAGGGGTTTGGGGGGCGTCCAGAGGGGTTTCGTGACTTTTTTGAAATATTCGGACCGCCGTCAAAGGGGTGCGCCGGGTGGTCTGGCGGGGGCGTTTGATGGGCGGGGTTCAGGGCTGACATGGGGGCGGATGGGGCAGGGATGGTTGCTGGCGATCCGGCTGCCTGCGGGTTTGGGGCGGTGGCCCTGGCGGCGGATGGCTGGTGCCACTCCGGCCCGCGTTGGCGGTGCAGGGATGGCCGGTGTGACGCGGTGCGGGTGGCTGTGCAGCGGGACGCGGAACCGGGTGTGGTGGCCGCCTGGGGCCGTTCGGCGATCCCAGGCGCGGGCTAGTCACCGAATGGAAAGGGGGCCGCGATTGCGGCCCCCGGCTGTTTTTGGTCGCCTACATCGCGTCGGCGGCGTTCTTCATCAGGAAGTCGGTCACCATCTGGCGCTGGTCGTCGTCCAGACCCGCACGTTCAAACATCGACGGCAGGATGCCCTTCCACTGCTGCTGGGTAAACCCGGCCGGGTCGCGCGGGCCGTGGCAGACGGTGCAGCGTTCATAGAACATGCGCTCGCCCGGCTCCATATGGGCGTAAAGCTCTTGCACCAGATCATAGATCCGATCCAGGCCCAGTTGGTCGCCGTCGATCTCGGCCAGCGGCTCGCCGGCGATGATCTGCGGCGGCTCATAGGCCAGGTTCGGGCCTTCGGGATCGGTGCATTTGCGCATCGACACCAGACAGGTGTTCGCCGTCGTCGCCGCACTCAGCCCCGAGGACGCCTGGGTCGAAGTGACAAAGTTCACCAGACCCGAGTTGCAGCGCCCCTTGCTGTCCAGTTGCGGCCAGCCGCCTTCATAGATCGACACCACCCCCGGCATGATGTCGTCGCTGACCACCGCGCCCGCGATCACCGTGCCGCGGTCGTTGTAAAGTTCGACCAGATCGCCATCGGCAATGCCGCGCGCCTCGGCGTCCTGGCGGTTGATGCGCACCGGCTCGCGGCCCTGAACCATGTAAAGCTCGCGCAGCCGTTCGCTGTTGCCCATCTGGCTGTGCAGGCGGAACCAGGGGTGGGGGCTGACGACGTGAAGCTGACCCTCGGCGGCATTGCCCAGATATTCGTGGGGTTCCTGCCAGACCGGCATACCGGGGCAATCGTCGATGTTCAGTGCGGCGATCTGATTGCAGAACATCTCGATCTTGCCGGATTCGGTATGCAGGTGGTTGGCCTCGGGGTCGGTATAGAAATCGCCGTGCCGCACCCATTTGCGGGCCTCGGGCGGGGCCTTTTGCCAGGCGTAGCCGCGCTCCCAGAACTCGTCGAAGGGCACGTCCTGGGCGGCGCCGGTCTTTTCATAGGCAAAGCGCAGAATGTCCATGTATTCGGGGAATTGCTCGCCCTCAAGGAAGGCCGTCTGCACGCCCAGATAATCCGCCAGTTCGGCGAAGATGTCGAAATCCGATTTGGCATCGCCCACCGGCTCGATCACCTTTTTCATCGCATAGATGCGGTCGTTGGAATAGGTGCCGCCCACCGACATGTCGTCGCGTTCCAGCGTCGAGGTTGCGGCGAACACGATGTCGGCCCAGCGGGTCGCGGCGGTCCACCAGACGTCCTGGCTGATGATCGTCTCGACCCCTTCCAGCGCCTTGATCAGCCGGTTGGTATCCTGCTGGTGCGACATGAAGTTGTTGCCGGCGTTGTAGATCATGCGGATCGCCGGATAGGTTCGCTCGATGCCGTTATAGGTAAAGGTCTTGCCGGGGTTTTCCAGCATTTCGGTGATGCGCGAGGCCGGGCAGATGTCCTTGACCAGGTTCTTGCCCTGGCTCAGGCCCGCCGGCGTGCCCTTGCCTGATTGCGGCATCCCGCCATTGCCATAGTGCCAGGAAAAGCCCACGCCCTCGCCGGGTTTGCCGATCTTGCCGATCAGCGCGGCAAAGTTGATGATCGCCCAATGCGTCATCTCGCCGTGATGGGCGCGTTGCAGCGACCAGGCCCCGGCGATTTCGGTGCGCGAGGTCGCCATCAGCTCGGCCAGTTCACGGATCTTGTCGGCGGGAATGCCGGTGATCGCGGCGGCCCAGTCGGGCGTCTTGGGGGTGCCGTCATCGCCTTTGACATAGGCGATCCATTTGTCGGACCCGACGGTGTATTTCGCCAGATAGGCATCGTCCTGCAGGCCCTTGTCCAGCACATGATGGGCCATGGCCAGGAACAGCGCGACATCGGTATTGGGCACGATCCGCACCCATTCGGCATCCAGATAGATGTCAGAGGCGGTCTTTTGCGGGTTGATGCTGATGAACTTGCAGCCGTTGTCGCGGATCTGCTCCCACGGGCCATACATGCCGTGATCGGCCACGGTATATTCGATGCGGTTGTTCTTGATCGGGTCGCAGCCGACCAGCACGAACACCTCGGTGTTGTCGCGGATCACCTCCCAGGCGGTCTGGGCGGAATAGACCTCCATATCGCCGATGACGCGCGGCAGGCTGATCTGGCTGGCACCGGCCGACCAGTCGCCCTGGGTGATGGTGCAGCCGCCGATCAGGTTGAACAGGCGGCCTTGCAGCACGTTGGGGCGCATCAGGCCGGCGTGGCTCCAGCCGCCATAGGACGAACTGAAGATGGCGTTGTTGCCATGTTCGGCGGCGGTATCGACGATGGCCTTGGCCGCCAGCTTGTAGGCGGTATCCCAGTCGACCTGGACGAACGGCTCCTTGCCGCGCAGCTCGGGCTTGGTGTCGCCGGTCTGCCAGCCCTCCAGATAGGATTTGCGCACCATCGGCCCGGCGATGCGGGTCTTGTCATAGACGCGATCCTGCACCCCATACATCAGCATTTCGGTTGGGCGCTGATCCAGTTCCATCATCGCGTTGATGTTGACCAGACGGCCGTCGCGCACCACGGCCTCGAACGGGCCATAATGGCTGGCGCTGAAGATGCGGCCCGAAAAGCTGTTGGGGTCGATCGCGGCCAGGGCGGTGCCGCGCATCAGCGTGCCCAGGCTGACGGCGGTCAGCCCGCCTTGCAGAAAGGCGCGGCGGGTGGGGGATGCAAAGGTCATCGGGATCTCCTGTCTTTGGTGTTGCGGCCAGTCTGTGCTGCCTGCGGCATCTGGCGCGTTGATTTGTCCCAACTTCTGCTGTTCGATCCTGTAAAAGGATGTAAAAGACCGCCATGACCAAGGCCCATCTGCTGATCGTCGAGGATGACCGGGTGACGCGGATGCGGCTGGCCGCCTATCTGCGCCAGCAGGGCCACCGCGTGACCGAAGTCAGCGACGCCACCGCGATGGAGGCGGTGATCGCCGACGACCCGCCCGAGCTTTTGCTGGTCGACATCAATCTGGATGGCAAGGACGGGCTGACGATCACCCGCGAACAGCGCGCCAATTCGCGGGTGGGGATCATCCTGCTGACCTCGCGCAGCGATCAGGTCGACAAGATCGTCGGGCTGGAAATGGGGGCGGATGATTACGTCACCAAGCCCTTTGACCCGCGCGAACTGGCGGCGCGGGTCAAGAATCTGCTGGCGCGGATTGCCGATATCGGTCAGGCCCCGGCGGGTCCGGCGCCAGTCGACATGATCGGGCCGTGGCGGTTCGACAGGATCCGCCGCAGGCTGGTGTCACCGGTTCAGGTCGTGACCCTGACCGGGCAGGAATACGACGTGCTGGCGGTGCTGGCCGATCATCCGGGGCTGACCTTGGGGCGCGACCGCATCGCGCAGGCGATCGGGCGCGAGGGGCAGCGTGCGGCGGGGCGGGTGATCGACGTGGTGATCGGGCGGCTGCGGCGCAAGCTGGGCGATGATCCGGTTGCGCCGGGGCTGATCCTGACGATCCATGGCGCGGGCTATCGGCTGGTTTCCGACCCCTCATCGGGCAGCGCGATGCCCTGACCCCGGGCGGCAGCCCGCAGGGCGGCGCGGGTCGTGTCGGCGCTTTGGCGCAGGGCGGTGTCGTCCAGCGCTGCCGGTTCGGCCTCGATCCGCGCCAGATGGTCGCACAGATCGGACAGGCCAAAGTTCGACGCAGCACCCTTCAACCGATGCGCGGCCCGCCCGCGGGCCTGGCCTTCGGCGGACAGGATCGCCGCGACCGCGCCGGGCAGATCGTCCAGAAAGGCCGCGATCAGCGCCGCCACCGTCTCGGTCCCGATCTGGTCGCGGTCGCGCGCCAAGGTCGCGGCCACGCCATCCGGCGCATCTGGTGCCAGCCCGGCCAGCAGATCGGCCAGGGCGCGGGGCGAGACCGGCTTTTGCAGCACCGCGACCACGCCCAGACGGGCGCGGGTCGCCGCGTCATCGGCCAGCGAATGCGCGGTCAGTGCCGCCACCGGAAGATCCGGCTGGCGGGCGCGCAGATCCGCGATCACCGTCTGGCCGGGACGGTCCGGCAGGTCCAGATCGACCAACGCCAGATCGACCGTTGCATCGACGCGCAGCGCGCCGGCCGCATCCTCGGCTTCGGTCACACGGCAGCCCAGCCGATCCAGAAAGGCGCGCACCACCAGCCGGTTGACGGGGTGATCCTCGACCACCAGCACATGCAGGCCGTGGCGGGCGGTGGGGGCAGGGTCATCCGGCGCAGACATACGGGCCGGATCACCGATCGCCAGCGGCACGGTCAGGGTGACGCGGGTGCCGACGCCCGGCGCGGTGTGCAGATCCAGCGCGCCGCCCATCGCCTCGGTCAGGCGGCGCGCGATGGCCAGACCCAGGCCGCTGCCCTCGATCCCGGCGCGGCGCGTCCAGTCGGCGCGGCTGAAATCCTGGAATGCCCGCGCCGCCTGATCGGGGTTCATGCCGCGGCCGGTATCGGTCACCGCAAAGCTGAGGACGGGCTGGCCGTCCGGGCCGGGGGCGTGATCGACCAGCAGCGCGACCCGCCCGGCATCGGTATATTTCACTGCATTCGACAGGAGGTTCGTCAGCACCTGACGAATGCGGACGGCATCGCCCTGCACCACTTCGGGCGCGCCGTCGGCCAGGTCGACGTCCAAATGCAGGCGCTTTTGCGCGGCAAGCGCGGCCATCGGTGCCTGCACCTGCGCGATCAGGTCACGCAGCCGGAAATGCACCGGGGCGGGGCTGGACGCACCATCGGGCGCGGTCAGGGCAAGGATGTCGTTGGCGATCTGCAACAGATCATCGGCGGCGCCGCGCGCCAGCCGCAGCCGCTCGCCCTCGGCCTCCGAGGCGGGCTCGATCAGCGCCAGCATTCCGATCAGCCCGTTCAGCGGCGTGCGGATTTCATGGCTCATGCGGGCGGTGAAGATCGCCTGGTCGCGGGCGGCGGCCTCGGCCTGGGCGCGGGCGGCCTCGGTCGCGGCCATCTCCTGCACCAGTTCGCGGGTGCGGGTCTCGACCGCCTGTTCAAGCTGCCCGCGCAGGGCCTGGGCCTCGGCGGCGCGCAGGCGCAGGGCGTTCAGCGCCTGTTCGATGCCGCCGATGGCATCGGCGCCGCTGATCGGCAGTGGCTGGCCCAGATCGCCCTGGGCCACTGTGACCAGCCGCGCGGCGACATGGCCCAGCCGCGCGACAAGCCGCGCGCGGGCATAGATCACCAGCGCCACCACCGCCGCCAGCGCCGCCGCGACGGCAGCCAGCATCCCCCAGAACAGCCGCTGCGATTGCCGCGCCGCTTGCGCCAGCCGCGCCAACTGGCCTTGCTGCGCGGCGATTTCCACATCGCGCACGGCGATCTGCACCTGCGCGATATCGCCGCGCAGCCGCGCCAGCGCACGGTCGCGCACGGCCCCCGCAGCCAGCCCGTCAAGGCGGTGCTGAAACAGCCCGTCACCGTTCAGCGCCGCGCCAAGCGCCGCCAGGGCTGCCCCGGCCTCGGCGCGCGCGGGGGCGGTCGGCAGGTAATCCAGACGCATCACTGCCTGGTCCAGCGCCTCGGCGAAATGGGCGCGGGCGGTGTCGATGGCGGCGGCATCAGGGGCGGCCATCACCGCCCGCGCGCTGTGGCGCATCACCTCGGCGGCGCGGGCGGTTTCGATCGTGCGTTCAAAGGCGAACAGCGCGTCATCGGCCAGATCGTCCAAGCCCCTGCGCGGATCGGGCATCGCGCCGGCGTGAAGATCGGCGATCCCGGCCGTCAACCGCACCCGCGCCAGTTCGGTCTGCGCGGCCAGCAGATCATCCAGCGCCGACAGCGGCCGGTCCAGATCACGGCTGGCCCGGTCAAGCGCGCCGGTCTGGGTGATGTCGTCCTGTGCGGCCCGGGTCAACGCCGCCAGATCGGCGCGCAGGGCGGCGAAATCGGCGCCGCTGCCCGCGCCCGCCAGCCCGGCATAGGCGGCCTCAAGCTGATCCAGCGCCGCGGCCATGTCGCCCGCGGCACGCGTCAGGCCCGCCGGATCGGCGGCATGTTCGATCCCCGTTGCCGCCCACGCCGCGCGGCTGGATGCCGCCTCAAGCGCGCCGCTGCGTTCGGCAAAGGGCAGCGCATCGTTCAGCATCGCCTGATGGCCGCGGATCAGCAGGTGATTGACGCCGACCGCCAGACCGCCGACGATCATCACCAGCGCCGCCAACAGCGCCAGCAACAGATAAAGCCGCGAATCCAGACGAAGGTTGCGCATGAACCCCTGTTACGCAGCCCGCATCGCCCGCGCAATCGCGCTGTCACTTGGCGTGGCACTGACGGGCGCGACCAGCCTTGCCGCCGCCCCGGTCTGCGTGCTGGTGCCGCATTTCAAGGATGAATACTGGCTGAGCGTGGGCTTTGGCCTGGAAAGCCGCGCGCGCGATCTGGGGATGGATCTGACCCTGCACGAAGCCGGCGGCTACCGCGCCCGCGACCGACAGATCGCGCAGATCGATGATTGCGTATCGGGCGGCGCGGCGGCGATCCTGATCGGCGCGGTCAGTTCGGATCACCCCGACCTGATCGCCGCGCTGGACCGGGCGGCGGCGCGGGTGCCGGTGGTGGCGCTGGTCAATGAGCTGCATTTCAGCGGGCTGAGCGGTGCCATCGGCGTGGATTGGCGGGTGATGGGGCAGGTGCTGGGGCGGGCTTTGGCGGGGGGTGCGCCTGCGGGGCAACCTGTGCGGCGGGCGGTGCTGATCTCGGGCCCGCCGGAATCCGGCTGGGTCGCGCCGCTGGAAAGCGGATTGCGCGCCGGACTGGCAGGCTCGGCGGTGCAGATCGTCGCGGTCCATGCCGCCGATACCGGGCTGCGTCAGCAATTCGCCGCCGTCGCGCGGGTTTTTGCCGAAGGCCCGCCGCCCGACATCCTGATCGGCAGCGCCCCCGCGATCGAGGCGGCGATGGGCTATCTGGCCGCCCATCCCGACCAGCCGCGCCCGCTGCTGGCGGCGAGCTATGTCAGCCATTCGGTGCGCCGGGGGCTGGCGGGCGGGCAGGTGGCGGCGGCGCCCTTTGACGATCCGGTGGCGCAGGGGCAGATGGCAGCCGATCTGCTGGCGCGGGTGCTGGCGGGCGCGCCGCGCCCGACAGGCTGGACCGGCCCGCAGGTGGTGCTGCTGGGCGCGGGGGCGGCGGCGGATCGGGTGCCGCTCTCACCGGCGGGCTATTTCCCGGCGATCCGCTAGATCGCGCCGGGCGGCAGGATCTGCGGCACCCGGCGGCGGGGCAGGGCGCGGCCCTGATCGTCGAACAGATGCGCATCGGCGGGATCGAACTCCAGCGCCACGGGCGCGCCCGGTCGGATGGCGGTCGTGCCGTCGGCGATCAGGCAGAGGCTGACGCCAACCTCGGCGCGGGCATGAACCACGGTGCTGGCGCCCAGATGTTCGACCACTTCGGGCATGGCCCGCAGCGCGCCGGTATCGACGGGGCGCAGATCCTCGGGGCGGATGCCCAGGCTGACGGCATCGCCCGGGCGCAGCGCGCCCGGATCGACCGGCAGCAGATGTTCGCCCGCGCCCGTCAGCGCCACCCGCACGCCATCCTGATCCGCCTGCACGACCGTCGCGGGCAGGAAGTTCATGTTGGGATTGCCGATGAAACCCGCGACAAAGCGGTTGGCCGGGCGGTGATACAGATCCAGCGGGCTGCCCACCTGCGCCACGCGGCCCGCGTTCAGCACCACGATGCGGTCGGCCATGGTCATCGCCTCGACCTGATCATGGGTCACATAGATCATCGTGTTGCCAAGCTGGCCATGCAGCCGCGACAGCTCGACCCGCATTTCGGTGCGCAGCGCGGCATCAAGGTTCGACAGCGGTTCATCGAACAGGAACACGGCGGGTTCGCGCACGATGGCGCGTCCGATGGCGACGCGCTGACGCTGGCCGCCCGACAACGCGCCGGGGCGATGCTCAAGGCGATTTTCCAGCTTCAGCACCTCGGCCGCGCGCCGGACGCGGGCGGTCACCTCGGCCTGCGGAAGACGGGCGACGCGCAGCGGAAAGGCAATGTTTTCAAAGACGCTCATATGCGGGTAAAGCGCATAGGATTGGAACACCATGGCAATGCCGCGGTCGACCGGGGGCAGGTCATTCACCCGTTTGCCGTCGATGCGGATCTCGCCCGCCGAGATGCTTTCCAGCCCGGCGATCATGCGCAGCATGGTGGATTTGCCGCAACCCGAGGGGCCGACGAACACCACGAACTCACCTTCGGGGATCGTCAGGTCGGTGGGGTGGATGACGCGGGCGGCGCCGTAATCCTTGGTGACGCCGGTCAGTTGCACCTGTCCCATCATGGTCCTTTCGCTGCGGGTGATGGCGCGGGCCGGGGCCGATCCCGGCCCGCGCCTGGGGTGTCAGTTCAGCGCGGTCAGGCCGTCCTGGATCTGCTTGGCGGCCTCCTCGGGGGTGATCTCACCCTCGATCAGCGCCTGGATCCCGTCGATGGCGGCATCCTGCATGGCGACGTAATCCTGCATCAGCGGCTCGGGGCCACCGGCGGGCACGGCTTCGATGAAGGGCTTCCAGTTCGGGTCTTCCGCGATCAGCGCCTGCGCGCCCTCGCCCTGGCGGATCGGGGTCCAGCCGCCGGCCTTGTCGAAGGCCGCCTGACGGTCGGGCGCGGTCAGGAACTTGACCAGGCTGGTGGTCGCCTCCTCCTTGCCGGTGCCCTTGAACACCACCAGGCTGTCGGTGATCAGCAGCGTCGAATGCTGGCCCTGCGGCCCGGCGGGGATCGGGGCCACGCCGAAGTTCACGCCCTCGGCCTTGGTCCGGCCCCAGGCGCCCGAGGTATACATCGCCACCTGACCCTCTTTGAACAGCGGTTCCAGCTTGCCGCGATCATAGGCGATCGGGCCGGGCTGGGCGTATTTCGCCAGCTCCTGATAGAACTTCAGCGTCTCGACATTGTTGGGGCTGTCGAAGGCCACCTTGCCCTCGGCATCGACCACCTGACCGCCGTTGGAATAGAGGAAGTTCAGGAACTCATGGAAGGTGTTGTCCATGTCGGCGGCGGGCATCCCAAAGCCCTTGGCCCCGGTCTTTTCGGTGATCGCGCGCGCGGCGGTCAGCAACTCGTCAAAGGTGGTCGGGCCGTTCGGCATGTCCAGCCCGGCCTGGGCGAACAGATCCTTGTTCCAGTAAAGCGCCTTGGTCGAAAACGCGCGCGGCAGGCCCCAGACCTGGCCGTCGAACTGCGCGGTGGCGATGACCGAGGGTTCATAGGTGGCCATTTCCTCGTCCGACATCTGGAACGGCAGGATCTGCTCGGCGGCGGCCAGTTGCTTCAGCACCCGGCTGCCCATATAGGCCGCAGCCGGCGGCGTGCCCGCGGCGGCCAGCGTCAGGGCTTTTTCCTGGCATTGCTCCCAGGGCAGGAACTCGACCCGAACGCTATAGCCGGCATTCGCGGCCTCCCATTCCTTGATATGTTCGGCCTGCACGGGGGCCTGTCCCTCGGTATCGGCGCCGCAGTTGATGATATGCAGCTCCTCGGCAGCCTGTGCCGCCCCCGCCAGCGCGATCAGTGCGGTCGAGGCCAGGATGGTCATGCGGATGGTCATGTCGTTTCAACTCCCCATTGTTGGCGACCGTTCGGTGTCATTCCTTGACCGCGCCGGCGGTCAGCCCGGCGACGATGTAGCGTTGCAGGAAGACATAGATCAGCATGACCGGCAGGATGCCGACCAGGCTGGCGGCCATCAGTTCGTTCCAGCGAACTTCCTGATGACCGAAGAACTGGTAAAGCCCGACCGGCAGCGGGTTCAGCTCGCCGCGCGAATTGAAGGTCAGCGCGAACAGGAATTGCTGGGCATAGGCGGCGATGAAGGTGGTGATCGCCACCACCACCATGCCCGGCGTGGCGATCGGCAGGATCACCCGGCGCAGGGTGTAAAGGCGGCTGGCACCATCGACCCAGGCGGCTTCCTCCAGCTCGCGCGGGATGCGCAGGAAATAGCTGCGCATCAGGAAGATGCCGGTGGGCACGGTGAAGGCCGCGCCCGGAATGATCAGCGCCGCGTAGGTGTTCAGCAGGCCAAGCGCCAGCATCAGCTTGTACAGCGGGATGATCAGCACCGCCGCGCCGACCATCGACACGCCCAGAAACATCGCCAGCAGGCTGTCGCGGAACCGAAAGCGGAAGCGCGCAAAGGCATAGGCGGCGGGCACCGAACAGGCCATCGACAGGGCCGTGACGCCGACCGCGATGCCAAAGCTGTTCAGGATCCAGCGCCACAGCATCGGCTGGCTGGTCCAGATCCGGCGATAATTGTCAAAGCTCATGTCGTCGGTGATGAACCGATAGGGGATGCGGAAGATCTCGGGCAGGGGCCGCAGCGAGACCATGAAGGCCTCGACAAAGGGGGCCAGCAGAAAGACCAGGAACAGCGCCATGCCCGCGTAGATCGCCAGCTTTTCGCGCAGCCGGTAACGGTGGATCATGCGGTCGCTCATGGCTGGCCCCCCGTGTCGCGATGCTTGCGCGTCAGCCGCAGCAGCAGCGTCAGATAGACCGCGCTGAAGGCCGCCAGGAACATCAGGATCATCACCGCCCGCGCCGCGCCCTCGCCATAGCGAAAGCGGGAAATGGCGGTCTTGTAGGTGTCGATGATCATCGTCGTCGTCGATCCGCGCGGCCCGCCCTGCGTCAGGATCCAGATGATGTCGAAACTGTTGAACGTCCAGATCGTCGAGAGCAGCGCCATGGTGGCCATGGCCGGCAGGATCAGCGGCAAGGTAATGCGCCGAAACCGGTAGAACCGCCCCGCGCCATCGGTCCATGCGGCCTCATACAGGTCGGGCGAGATCGATTGCATCGCTGCCAGCAGGTAAAGCGACACCAGCGGCGTGCCGATCCAGACATCCGTGACGATGGTGGCGATGAAGGCCGAGTTGCGATAGGCCAGAAACTCGAACGGGCCATCCAGCAGGCCAAAGCGTTGGCCAAGGCCGGAAATCATCCCGAACTGGCCGTTGTAGATCCAGGCCCACATGAACACGCCGATGGCGATCGGCACGATCCAGGGCGGCATCACCAGCACCCGGAACGCCGCGCGCCCCGGCACCATCGCGTTCAGAAGCACCGCGCCGATGGTGCCCAGGATCATCTTCAGGCTGACCGACAGCGCCGTCCAGGCCAGCGTGCGCCACAGGATCGGCCAGAAATCCCCCGCCAGCAGTTTGCGGTAATTGTCCAGTCGGACGTAATCCTCGGCCGGGCGCATCGAGGCATTGGTCAGCGACAGCCGAAAGGTCTCGAACAGGGGCCAGGCGACGATCACAAGGCACAGCGACAGCGCCGGGACCAGCAGCAGATAGGGAAACCAGTCGCGCCGCGCCCCGTTCATGCCGCGCCCCCCTGGCCAAGGGCCGCGTCATAGCGCGCCCAGAACGGCGCCAGATCGACGACCTGCCGTGCGGCGCGGGCCTGATCCATCGCCAGCGCCGTCACCCCGGCCTCAAGCGCGTCGGTAACGGTCAGCGGAAGCTGGTCCAGCCGTCCGGCGTAATGGGCGCACAGATCGGCCACCATCGCGTCATCGGCGCCATAATGGCCCTTTTGCTGACCGGATCCGATGGCCGTGCTGTCGGCCAGCCGCGCGCCGCTGTCCGCATCGGTCAGCCGGAAGGTGTTGCGGATGAAATCGCCCTCGGCCATGCCACGGGTGCCGATCACCGCAAAACGGCGGAACTCATCGGGGACATTCAGATTGGTGTGAAAGGCCAGGTTCGCGCCGTTTTCATAGTTGACCAGCGCGGTCTGGTAATCGACCAGATCACCCGCGCCGGAAAAGGCATCATCCGTGCCGCCCCAGCGCGGGGCCATCACCGACAGGAAATCGGCATCCCCGGTTGGCCGGGCGCCGGGCACATAGCGTTTGCGGCCGCCGAAACTGGCGACATGCGCCGCCCGCGCGCCCACGACGCCCTGATAAAGGTCAAGATCGTGGCAGCATTTTTCCAGCATGAAGCCGCCCGACATTGCGCTGTCGCGGCGCCAGTCGCGCATGAAGAATGAGCCGTGATAGGGGCCGATATGTTCGGCGGCCTCGATCGACATGATGTCGCCCAGATGGCCATCGGCCTGGGCCTGCCGCAAAGCGCGATAAAGCGGCGAATAGCGCAGCACCATGCCGACCGCGATCCGCGCCATGCCGTCATGGGCCGCAATCAGCCGGGCGGCGGCCAGTGTCTCGTCCAGACTGGCGACCACCGGCTTCTCGCAGAAGATGCGCGGCGTGTCGCTGGCCAGAGCCTGCGCCAGATGGTCCAGATGAAAGCGGTTGGGCGAGCCGATCATCAGCAGATCAAAGCGATGCGCGGCCAGCATGTTGGCGGGGTTGTCATAGTGATGGGCGGGCGCGGCCTCGCTCAGGCGGGCCTGATGGCCGGGGCCGGGGTCGGCCACCGCGACCAGATCGAAATTCGCGCAATGATCGCGAAACCGGGGCAGCAGCGCCGCGATCCGCGCGCCAAGACCGATGATGCCAACCTTCATGCTATGTCCCCCTGCGCCGCGATCACGCGGTCGATTTCGGCCCGGAGCGCCGCCACCGTGTCGCGGCAGGTGCGGGGGCGGGCGGCTGCGATGCGCAGATTGCCCATCGCTTGCGCCTCGGGCCGGGTCTGGCGCGCCGATCCGTGGAGGACATCGGCGCCGGTGGCGATCAGCCGGGCCACGCCCGCGACCTCCAGCCCGCCGCCGGGCATGATCTGGATGCGCCCGCGCGACTGGGCGACCAGGGCCGCCAGACGGTCCGCCCCCTGCACCGCCGTCGCCGCCCCGCCCGAGGTAAGGATGCGGCAAAAGCCCAGATCGATTGCCTGTTCCAGCGCCTCGAACGGTTCGGGGGCCAGGTCGAAGGCGCGGTGCAGCACCATCGGCAAGCCGCCCGCCGCATCGCGCAAGGCCGCAATGGCTGCCCCATCCAGCCGCCCATCGGCCTGCGTCACCCCCAGAACGACTCCATCGACGCCTGCCGCCCGCGCCGCCGCCAGATCGCCATGGGCAACCTCCAGATCGGCGGCGTCATAGCAGAAATCGCCCGGACGCGGGCGGATCATCGCGAAAATCGGCACTCCCGCTGCCCGCCCAAGCCGCACCGCCTGCGCCACCAACCCGGCCGAGGGCGTCAGCCCGCCTAAGGCAAGCGCGGCGCAAAGCTCGATCTGGTCCGCGCCGCCGGACAGGGCGGCCGACAGCCCTTCGGCATCGTCGACGCAGATTTCCAAAGGCACGCCCCGGGCGCGCGGCAGGCTTGCAGGCATCGGGTCTTCCTCCCCCCGGTCTGGTTCATGCAACACCGTGTGGCGCGCGGCTGTCCAGCAAAAAATGTTACCTGTGCCAATATTTTTGCATCTGTCTTTTAGGTTGACAAACAAATGACCTGCGATCAGCTTGGTTTTGCAAAGATAAGGGGCATGCAAGGTGGAGACGGCACTGGCGCAACAGGCGATGGCGCAACAGCCGATTGTCGGGGCAGCGCTTTGGGCGGCGATCCAGGCCGCGCGGCGGGATCTGCCCGCCAAGATGCGGCTGATCGCGGCCTTCGTCATCGACAGCCCGACCGATTTCATCCGCATGACCGCGCGTGAAATCTGCGCCCGGCTGGGCACATCGGAACCCACGCTGATCCGCTTTTGCCGGGGCTTCGGTTATACCGGCCTTGCCGATTTCCGCATCGAACTGGCGCTGGCCCTGGCCGATCAGGGGTCGGGGATTGCGCCTCTGGCCGCTGACCGGCGGCTGGCCAATCAGGCGGCCAAGCGCGCCATCGCACGGGCGACGGTACCGCTGCTGATGCAGGATCGGGCGGTGCTGATCGACAACGGATCGACAGCCGAGATGCTGGCCGAACAACTGGGCGATGACCGGCTGGGACCGATGGCGGTGATGACCTCGGGGCTGACGGTGGCGCAGAATGCGATGCGCTGCGCGCGCCACCGGGTGATGCTGACCGGCGGGCTGATCCGGCCCGAGACCGCCTCAATGACCGGTCGCCTGGTAGAGACCAGCCTGGCGGGCATGGCCTTCGACAGTTTCGTGATGGGCGCCGACAGCATCGACCCCGAGGTCGGCCTATCCACCTATGCCGAGGATGAGGCGCATATCACCCGCGCCATGATCGGTGCCGCCGCCCGTGTCCTGGTGGTCGCCGATCACACCAAGTTTCGCCGCGCCCGGCTGCACCGCATCTGCGGGCTGGGCCGCATCGCCGCGCTGGTCACCGACCGCGCCCCCGGCGCCGAGATGACCGCCGCGCTGGAGGCCGCCGGGGTGCGCCTGGTGATAGCCGACCCCATCCCGACAGGAGCCACGCCATGACCGAGCCGACCCACACCCGCGCCGAGATCATGCAGCAGCCCGCGATCTGGCGGGACATGGCGCAGACCCTGCCCGAACAGGTTGCCGGGATCCGCGACTGGATCGCGGCGCGTGATCCCGGCCAGATCTGGCTGGCCGGGGCGGGCAGTTCGGCCTTTGTGGGCGAGGTGGTGGCGCGCGCCATCGCGGGGGGGCGTCCGGTTTCGGCGCTGCCGACGACCGATCTGGTTGCCAGTCCGGGGCTGGCGCTGCACCGGCCCGGCCGGGCGCTGGTGGTGCAGTTCGGGCGATCGGGCGACAGTTCGGAATCGGTGGCGGTGCTGGATCTGCTGGACCGGCACCGCCCCGATCTGGACCGGCTGCATGTCACCTGCAACCCGGCCAGCGCGCTGGCCACCCGCGAGGGCCTCGGGCCGGGCCAGACCCGCGCGCTGATCCTGCCTGAGGCGACGCATGATCGCGGCTTCGCCATGACCTCCAGCTTTACGTCCATGCTGATCGCGGCGCTGGCGGTGTTCGATGACGGTCTGGATGTGGCGGGCGCGCTGCCCCGGCTGGCTGACAGTGCGTCCCGCCTGCTGACCGATCTCTGGACCCGCCCCGCGCCGCGCCCCGACCGCGCGGTGTTCCTTGGCTCGGGCGCGCTGACCGGCATCGCGCGGGAAAGCGCGCTGAAGGTGCTGGAGCTGACGGCCGGTGCGACGATGACGCAATGGGACAGCAGCCTGGGTTTCCGCCATGGTCCCAAGGCGGGGGTCGACGCGCATACATCGGTCTTCGTGATGATCCATCCCGACCCGCAGACTGCGCGCTATGACATTGATCTGGCAGATGAAATTCGCCACCAGTTTCCGCGGATCGCGGTTGTGACCCTTGGCGGGGCAGGGGCCGACATCGCCTTTGACCTGACCGGCAGCAGCGCCGATGCGGCGCTTTATGTGCTGCCCGCGCAGGTGCTGGCGCATCGCTGGTCGCAGGATCTGGGGCTGGCGGTCGACGATCCCTTTGCCGGGCGCAACCTGACCCGCGTGGTCGCCGGGGTCCGCATCCATGGGTGGGTGCCATGACGCCGGGCCTGTCGGGCGCCATCGACCTGGGCGGCACCAAGATCGAGGCGCGGCTTTTCGACGCCGACATGCACACGCTGGCCTGTCACCGCGTGCCGACGCCGCGCGACAGCTTTGCGGCGCTGATCACGGCGCTGGCCGGGCAGGTCCGCTGGCTTGAGGCGCAGGCGGAGGGTCCGGCGCTGCCGGTCGCGGTGTCGATGGCGGGGGTGATCGACCCGGAAACCGGTATCGCCACCGCCTCGAACATCCCGGCCAGCGGCCATGATTTCGGCGCGGCACTGGCGGCGGCCTTGGGTCGCGCGCTGCCATTGGTCAATGATTGCATGGCCTTCGCCTGGTCCGAGGCGCATGGCGGCGCGGGCGATGGCGCGGCCAGCGTGCTGGGCCTGATCCTGGGCACCGGGGTCGGGGCGGGGCTGGTTCTGGGCGGGGGGCTGCCGCCGCGCCATGCGGGCCTTGCGGTCGAGATCGGCCATCTGGGGATGCCTGCCCGCGCGTTGGCCCGTCACGGCCTGCCGATCTGGGACTGCGGCTGCGGGCGCGGCGGCTGCATCGAGAATTACATCTCGGGCACCGGCCTTGCGCGGATCGCGGCCTGGGCGGGGCTGGCCCGCACCGCCCCGGCCGAGGTCGCAGCGGCCACCGCCGCGGGCGACGTGGCGGCGGAACGGGTGATGGCGATCTGGGCCGATCTGGCGGGTGAAGCCGCCTATGCCGCGCAACTGATGCTGGACCCGGCGGTGATCGTGATCGGCGGCGGGTTGTCGAATATCGCGGGCCTGCCCGACCGGATCACGCGGGCGCTGAGCCGTCTGCGGATGGGTCAGGCGCGGCTGCCGCGCATCGTCGCCGCGCGCCATGGCGACAGCTCCGGGGCGCGCGGGGCGGCGCTGATGGCGCGGGCAGGGGTTCTGACATGACCGATCCGATCACAACGATCATCCGCGCGCTGCGGGCGGGACGGGGGGCCGCGATCCCCTCGGTCTGTTCGGCCCATCCCGATGTGATCGCCGCCGCCCTGCGCGCCGCGCGCGACCATGGCGGGGCGGCGCTGATCGAGGCGACCTCGAACCAGGTGAACCAGTTCGGCGGCTATACCGGGATGCGCCCGGCGGATTTCATCGCCTTCGTGCGCGACATCGCCGACCGGCACGGGCTGGCCGATGTGCCGGTGATCTTTGGCGGCGATCACCTGGGCCCGCAGGCCTGGCGCGATCAGCCAGCCGAGCGGGCGATGGATCTGGCGGGCGCGATGATCGCGGATTACGTCCGCGCCGGATTCACCAAGATCCATCTGGATTGCTCCGAGGGCTGCGCGGGCGAACCGGCGCAGCTGGGCGACGATCTGGCCGCCGGGCGCGCCGCCACCCTTGCCGTGGTGGCAGAGGCCGCGGCACCCGATCCGAACCGGCTGAGCTATATCATCGGCACCGAAGTCCCCCCGCCCGGCGGCGCCCGCCACGATGGCGAGGGCGTGACCCCGACCGCCCCCGATGCCGCCGCCGCCACCCTGGCCGCCCACCGCGCGGCCTTTGCCGCAGCGGGGGCCGATGCCGCCTGGTCGCGGGTGCGCGGCCTTGTCGTGCAGCCGGGGCTGGAGTTCGCGCCGGCCAGCGTGCTGGCCTTTGACCAGGGCCAGCCCGACCTTTTGTCGCCCGTGCTGGCCGATCACCCCGATCTGGCCTTCGAGGCGCATTCGACCGATTACCAGACGCCCGCCGTCTATGCCGATCTGGCGCGGCGCAACTTTGCCATCCTCAAGGTCGGCCCGGCGCTGACCTTTGCCTGGCGCGAGGCCGCCTATGCGCTGTCGCATGTCCGGCACTGGCTGGATGGCACGCCGCATCTGTCGGACACGATGGAAGGCCTGATGCTGGCCGATCCCGCCCCTTGGCGCGGCCATTACCATGGCGATGCGGCCAGCCTGCACTGGCTGCGCCATTTCGGCTATGCCGACCGCATCCGCTATTACTGGCCGCAGGCGGCGCGCGCGGTGGATGATCTGTGCGCGGCGATCGACGCCGCCGCGCTGCCACCTGCGCTTTTGTCGCAATACCTGCCGCCCGCCACGCTGGCGCGCGCCGCACGGTTGACCGATCTGCCGCCATCGCGCGCAATCTTGCAGGCGCATGTGGCGGGCGCGCTGGAACCCTATTATACCGGGCGTCATGCTGATCTCTGCTGAACGCCTGTTTGTCGGGGGGGCGCTGCACCCCGGCCTGGCCGTCGAGACCGACGGCACCACGATCACCGCGCTGCGCCCCTTGGGCGCGGATACTGCCGATGCCCATGTGTCGATCCTGATGCCGGGCTGCACCGATCTTCAGGTCAATGGCGGCGGCGGGGTGCTGCTGAACAGCGACCCCACGCCCGAGGCCATGGCCGCCATCGCCGCTGCCCATCGCCGCCTTGGCACGGTGGCGATCCTGCCCACGCTGATCACCGACACCGCCGAAGCGATGGAGGCCGCCGCTGACGCCGCCTTGGCCGCGCATGGCCAGCCGGGCATCGCCGGCATCCATCTGGAAGGCCCGCATCTGTCGCCCGAACGTCGCGGCACCCATGACGCGCGCCACATCCGCCCGCTGGACGATCGCACCATGGCGGTGCTGCGCCGCCTGCGCGCGGGCCGTGTGCCGGTGCTGCTGACGCTGGCCCCCGAACGCGCCGAACCCGCCCTGCTGCGCGAGGCAGCACACCTTGGCGTCGTTCTGTCGGCGGGGCATTCGATGGCCAATGCAATGCAGGCCCGGCAGGCGATGAATGACGGCGTGCGCATGTTCACCCATCTTTTCAACGCAATGCCGCAGATGACATCGCGCGATCCGGGAATGATCGCGGCGGCGATCCTGTCGGATGCCTGGTGCGGCATCATCGCCGATGGCATCCATGTCGCGCCCGAGATGCTGGCGATCACCCTGGCCGCGCGGCCGCGCCCGGACCGCACCTTCCTTGTCTCGGATGCGATGCCGACGGTCGGTGGGCCGGACCGGTTCCGCCTGTATGACATGGACATCAGCGTGCAGGACGGGCGGCTGGTGAACACCGAAGGCTCGCTGGCCGGGGCGCATATCGACATGGTCGAGAGCCTTGCGCGGCTGCACCGGATGACCGGGCTGGCGCTGGAACGCTGCATCGCCATGGCGACCGACATTCCGCGTCAGGCGATGGGGCTGGCGCCCTTGCTGATCGGGCCGGGCACCGCGCTGGCCGATGTGATCGCGCTGGATGACGACTTGCGACTGGCGGCGCTGCCGGGTTAGCGGCGCAAGGGGGCGATGATGCGGGTGGCGATTGGCGGCATCCATACCGAGGCCTCATCCTATTCGCCGCTGTGGCAGCGCGCGGGCGACTTCCGCCGCACCACGGGCGATGCGCTGGTGGCGATGGCGGGGGTGGATTTCGCGGCCCATGGCATCACCCCGATCCCGATCTTTCACGACCGCGCGACGCCCGGCGGGCCGGTCGATCCGGCGGTCTTTGCCGCGCAAAAGGCTGCGTTTCTGGACGGGCTTCGCGCCGCGATGCCGCTGGACGGGGTGCTGCTGATCCTTCACGGCGCCTATTTCGTGCCGGGCGTCGATGACCCCGAGGGTGACCTGATCACCGCGATCCGCGATCTGGTCGGGCCGGGGGCGATCATCAGCTCGGCCTGGGATCTGCATGGGCAGATCACCGACCGTATCACCGGGGCGGTCGACGCCTTTGCCGCCTTTCGCACCGCCCCCCACACCGATCAGGCCGAGACCCGCGCCCGCGCCGCGCGGATGCTGATTCAGGCGCTGTCGGGTGGGCCGCGCCCCCAAGTGGTGCGCGTGCCGGTGCCGATCCTGGTGCCGGGCGAGATGTCCTCGACCTGGGTGGAACCCTGCCGCAGTCTTTATGCGGGGCTGTCCGGCTATGACGCACAACCGGGGATTTGCGATGCGAACCTGATGATCGGCTATGCCTGGGCCGACAGCCCGCGTGCCGGGGCCTGCGCAGTCGTCACTTGCACAGACCCGGAAGCCGGGCTGGCGGTGGCGCATTCCATCGCGCGCGATTACCGCGCTGCCCGCGACCGGCTGGATTTCGACATGGAAACCGCGCCGCTGGACATCCTGCTGGACCGGCTGGCGGCCGATCCCGGCCCGGCCACACTGGCCGACAGCGGCGACAATCCGACGGCGGGCGGCGTCGGCGACCGCGCCGATGTGCTGGCGGCGCTGATCGCGCGCGGCTGGTCGCGCCCGACGATCATCGCGGGGATCGCCGCGCCCAAGGCCTGCGCAGCGCTTGCGCAGGGTGCGCGCGTGGTCACGGTCGGTGGCGATCTGGGCGGCGGCGGCCCGCGCGTCACCCTGTGCCCCGAGGGCTGGCAGGCCGTCGGTGATCTGATCGTGGCGCGGCTGGGTGCGATCCGGCTGGTGCTGTGCGCGGGGCGCAGGCCGTTTCACGACCCGGCCGATTTCGCGGCGCTTGGGCTGGAGGTCGCCGGGGCCGATCTGCTGGTGGTGAAATCAGGCTACCTGTCGCCCGATCTGCACGCCCTGCCGCGCCGCGCGGTGATGGCGCTGACCGATGGCGCGGTCTGCCAGAACCTGACCGCGCTGGACAACCACCACCGTCCGCGCCCGATGTGGCCCTTTGATCAGGGTTTGGGCTGATCGGTGCGGTTCTGCGGGTCAAGCTGCAAGGGCGCGTCCTCGGCATCAAAGAACCGCTCACCCGCAGGGACAGGGCGGTCAGGGTCATAGTCATGGCCCTTGGGCGGCTCGGTCGGGTGGGGCGGCTGGATCGGCGCCGTCGTGTCGGGCTGTGTCGCCGTGCCTGCGGTCAGCACCGCCAGGGCGTCGGGCAGGCGATCGGTGTGGGCATCGGCCGCGACATCGCCGGGCACCGGCAGCGCGCGTCGAAAGATCAGCAGGTTGTGAAACTGCGTCTGCCGCCCGGTCAGGCCGCTGCGTTCTTCGCAGGGCAGCGTGTCGGCGCGCAGATAATCCCAGCCGTCCTGGCCCATCTGGTTCAGCACGGTTTCGATGGCAAAGGCAAAGCGGTCGGCCGTGGACCGATGCCCGCCCGACTTGTCGCCGCGCGCCGGGGCGGGGATGGCGCGATATTCATATCGGATCATGGCGACCTCATGCAGATGCGCCGCCAGCCTAGCGCAGTCCGGGGCAGGCTGCCAAGGGCGATGCGCCGATGCGTGTGGCTTGCCTGCCGCGTTGATGAGGGGCCAGCAGCGGCGGGCCGGTCGCATCGCGCGCACAAACGGCTGCGGCTGCCCGGTTCATGAGGACCGGCGCCTTGCATACCGAAGGGCGACCGAGCGCGCGGCGCGCCATGCGTCAGGCTGTGCGTGGGGTGATCGGCACGCCGGTAAGGTGGTCGGCCCTCGCCTTGGGGGCGTGAGATGGGGGAGGGCTACGGCTGCGCAGGTGAGCGGCAAGACCCAGCACAGTGGATCGCCACGACGCAGGACGGGCCACGGCTGGGCGGGTGAGCGGTCAGAGGCTGTGGCACCCGGTTTGGTGGCAGTGCGGGGCGCGATGGGTGTGGTCACCGCCGCGCGATGAAGGCGAGCCATCCGGGACTGGGGCGCCCGCCATTCACAGGACGGCACGGCGTGGGCCTCCATCGGCTTGGTGGTGCGCGCAACCGGTCAAGGCTGCGGTCCTCGGCTATTGCCGCTTTGGAATGGTAGCGTCAGGCTACCTGCCTGAGCGGACCTCGATCCATCGGCGGCTGCTGGTCGGGCTGTGGTGCTCGTCTTGGGGTGTGCCATCGGGTCAACGGCTGGGCGGGGAAGGCTTGGGAGGCGGCTCGGCTTGCACCCCGGGCTGTGGACCATCGGTGGGGCTGCGGCTCAGCGACAAAGACAACCAGTCAGAGATGCAGCCTCTCGAAACTGCATTCGTGGCGCGCGTTTTGTGCGGGCCAAGGCCGCGCGATGAAGCCGAGCTAGGGTCAGGACTCGTTCTCGTTTCATAGCCAGAACATGACGGTTGCGGCGAGTGCGACGGCGGAGAGGAACACCTTCGGGCATCGGTCGTAGCGTGTTGCGCCCCGTCGCCAGTCTTTCAGGCGCCCGAACATGATCTCGATCCTGTTGCGTCGTTTGTAACGGCGCTTGTCGTGTTTG
>NZ_JBHFHM010000019.1:0-32770 GCF_041927815.1 Paracoccus zhouxuedongae | reverse complement strand
TCCACGTGCGCGTAGTGGCGGTTCTCGCTTTCGTATTCCACATGCGCCGTCGAGATCGTGATCCCGCGCGCCTTCTCTTCCGGCGCGCCGTCGATCTGGTCATAGGCGCGGAACTCGCCGAAATACTTCGTGATCGCAGCCGTCAGCGTCGTCTTGCCGTGGTCAACGTGACCAATGGTCCCGATGTTGACGTGCGGTTTCGTCCGTTCAAATTTTGCCTTTGCCATGGGTCGGGCGCCTCTGTCATGGGGGGGCCGCGAACGGCCCGATTCAAACATCTGCGGCTGCCTATCGGCGCGGGCCGGAAAAATCAAGGCGGAATGGCGAATACGGCCGGTCGGGCTGCGGAACTGGCGCGCGGGCCGCGCGTTTCCCCCTGCATCGCCGCCCACCCGGGGGTTAGGGTCGGCGCATAACCCGGTCGGCCCGTGGCGGCCCGCCAGACAGGAGGAAGACATGAGCCTGATGAAAACCCTTGCCAAGGTGGCGCTTGGTGTCGCAGTGGCGCGCGGCGTCGGCAAGATGGCCCAGGGCGGCGGCGCGGCGCGCAGCACCCAGGGCCAAAGCGGCGGCGGCCTGCTGGGCGGCATTCTGGATGCGGTCGGCGGCAATGCCGGCAGCGGGCGCAGCTCCCAGTCGGGCGGCGGCCTGCAGGATCTGCTGGCGGGCGCGCTTGGCGGCGGATCAAGCCGTGGTGGCCGCGCCCAGGGCGGCCTGGGTAGCATCCTTGATTCGCTGGGCCAGTCGCAGACCAGCCGCAGCCGCGCCCAACAGGGCGGCCTTGGCGGCCTTCTGGATGCGCTGTCAGGCGGCGGTGCGGCGGGCAACGCCCGCAGCGCGCAAAGCGGCGGCGGCATCGGTGATCTGCTGGGCGCGCTGACCGGCGGTGGCGCGGCAGGCGGTGCAGCGGCGGGCGGCCTTGGTGGCCTGCTGGGCGGACTTCTGGGCGGCAACATGGCCAACCAGGGCGCGCAGCCGCAGAATGACCGCAGCTTTGGCGAGGTGTTGAACACCGCACTGACCAACCAGGATGAGCCCGACGTCGCCCCGACCCCGGAACAGAATGCCGTCGCCGGTCTGATGCTGCGTGCCATGCTGCAAGCGGCCAAATCGGACGGCAAGCTGGACGCCGCCGAAAAGGACAAGCTGATGGGCAATCTGGGCGACATTTCCGCGGATGAGCGTGAGTTCATCCAGCGTGAACTGGCCCAGCCCGTCGATGTGCAGGGCCTGGCGCGCGAAGTGCCTAAGGGTCTGGAATCGCAGGTCTATACCATGTCGCTGATGGCCATCGACCTGGATAGCGAAGCCGAGGCGCAATATCTGCATCAGCTTGCGCAGGCCATGGGTCTGGACCGGGATGAGGTGAACGGCATCCACGGCCAACTGGGCGTGCAGGGCCTTTACGCCTGATCCGGGCGGCATGGCCAAAGGGGCCGCGCGGACAACCGCGCGGCCCTCTGCATTCCGGCCAGGTCGTCTTGGCAGATTGCAGCCTCGGGTCGCAAAGTCGTGATCGCCCGGTTGCGACAATCTGGACGGTTACCTCGACGGAACCCTATTCCCGGCACGATCAACCCATGCGACACTCGCAACGTCACCCATTTTGCGATAGGAGAACACAATGCGTTTCATTCCCGCCGCCGTGCTGGCGATCGCCAGCCTGACCCCGCTGGCCGCCATGGCCGACGAAGACCCCAAAGAGCTGGCGATCGAGGCCCGCCAGGGCTATTTCGTGATGCTGGGCGCCAATATGGGCCAATTGGCTGGCATGGCCAAAGGCGACATCGCCTATGACGAAGCCGCCGCCGCCACCGCGGGCGCCAATATCGAGGCGCTGTCGAAATACACCGTGGGCATGCATTTCATGCCCGGCACCGCCAAGGGTGAAATGGACGATACCGACGCCAAGCCGGAAATCTGGACCGACATGGCCGGCTTCAGCGCCAAGTTCGCCGACTTCCAGAACGCCGCCGCTGGCGCATCCGAGGCCGTGAAGGGCGGTCAGGGCAATGTCGGCCCGGTCGTTCAGAAACTGGGCGGCACCTGCAAGGCATGCCACGACAGCTTCCGCGCGGCCGAATGATGGACCCGCGCGACGGAAACGGGGCGAACCGCCCCGCCGATGTCGAGCATGTGAAACTGTGGGATCCGCTGCTGCGCGGGTTCCACTGGCTTCTGGCATCGCTGGTCATCATCACCTGGGCCTTGGGCAAGTTCGGCCCGAACGTCATGACCCTGCATTTCTGGTTCGCCTATGCGATCATCGCGCTTTTGGTGCTGCGGCTGATCTGGGGGCTGGTCGGTCCCGCACCCGCCCGCTTCACGCATTTCCTGAAAGGCCCCGGCGCGGTGCTGTCCTATGCGCGCCACATGTTCCGGCGCGAACCAAGCTATTGGCCCGGCCACAACCCGATGGGCGGCTGGGCGGTGGTTCTGATCGTCGCCATCCTGGGCTATCAGCTGTGGACGGGCCTGATCATGGACCCGGATGATTACGTCAACGTCGGCCCCCTGGCATCCGAGGTCAGCGCCGCAACCCGCAAGGCGGCGCGCGGCTGGCACCATACCGGCGCCAATCTGGTGCTCGCCATCGTCGCGCTGCATGTCGCAATCATCGCCTTTTACAAATTGTGGAAGCGCGAGGATCTGATCCGCCCGATGCTGACCGGCTGGAAATGGGTGCGGCGGCGCTAAGCCGCGCCACTCGGCCCGAAAGACCCTGACAGGCGCTGCGCCGTGCGTATTTGGGCAAGAAAGAATGCCAATCTTCCTTGTTGAAATACGAACGGCGCGACCGTGGGTCAGGTGAAGCGGTTGTCGCGAGGGAAGCCGCGCGGGGCCATGCGGCCGCTGCTGGCGCGTTTGCCCAGCCATTCGGTCAGGTCGGTCTCGGTTCGGGTGCGGCCGGCGGGGTCTTTCCACGACAGGCCCGCCGCCAGGGCAAAGCTGATCGCATCGGCCATGCCGCCGTCCTTGTATTTCTGCAAACGCACACCCTTGCCGCGCGCCATGACCGGCAATTCCGCGATCGGGAAAACCAGCAGCTTGCGATTGTCGCCCACGACCGCGATGTGATCGCCGGTCAGTGGCCGCAGGATGCGGGCGCGCGCGCCCTCGGCCAGGTTCAGCACCTGTTTGCCGGTCTTGGTCTGCGCCAGCAGATCGTCCGAGCCGACGACAAAGCCATCGCCTGCGTCCGAGGCGATCAGGTATTGATCCGCCGGCTTCCAGATCATCAGCCCGACGACCTCGGCCTCGTTCGGCAGGTCGATCATCATCCGCAGCGGCTCGCCCAGGCCGCGGCCGCCGGGCAGGTTCACCGGCGACAGCGTATAAGTTCGGCCATTGCTGGCAAAGACGGTGATCTTGTCGGTGGTCTCGGCGGGCAGGATGAATCCCGGCGCGTCGCCGTCGCGGTATTTGACCTCTGCACCCTCGGCGATATGGCCCTTCATCGCGCGGATCCAGCCCATGTTCGACAGGATGATGGTGACAGGTTCGCGTTCGATCATGTCCTCGGGGGCGACCTCGACAATGGCGCCAGCCTCGGCAAAACCGGTGCGGCGCGCGCCGCCGGGGGCGTCCTTGCCGAAGGCGCGGCGCACGTCCTTCAGATCCGCCGCGATCCGCGCCCATTGCGCGCCGGTATCAGCCAGCAGCGCGTTCAGTCCCGCCTGTTCGGCCAGCAGGTCGTCGCGTTCGGCGATCAGCTGCATTTCCTCAAGTTTGCGCAGGCTGCGCAGGCGCATGTTCAGGATCGCCTCGGCCTGAACCTCGGTCAGATGCGCGCCCGAGCCCCAATCCTCGGCCATCAGCACGGGCTTGGGTTCGTCCTCGTGCCGGATGATCTCGATCACGCGGTCGAGGTTCAGATAGGCGATGATGTAGCCGCTGACGACCTCAAGCCGGTGGGCGATCTTGTCCAGCCGGTGCGCGCTGCGGCGGCGCAGCACGTCGCGGCGGTGATCCAGAAAGGCGGTCAGCACCTCGCGCAGGCTGGCGACGCGCGGCACCCGGCCATCGAACAGCACGTTCATGTTCAGGCTGAAGCGGATTTCCAGATCCGAGTTACGGAACAGCATCCCCATCAGCAGGTCGGGTTCCACGGTGCGGGCGCGCGGCTCCAGCACGATGCGCACATCCTCGGTCGATTCGTCGCGCACATCGGCCAGGATCGGCACTTTCTTGGTCTGGATCAGCTCGGCCAGCCGTTCGATCAGCCGCGATTTCTGCACCTGATAGGGGATTTCGCTGACGACGATCTGCCACTGGCCGCGGCCCAGATCCTCGATCTGCCAGCGGGCGCGCAGCCGGAACGATCCGCGCCCGGTCCGGTAGGCCTCAAGGATCTGGTCACGCGGTTCAACGATCACCCCGCCGGTCGGAAAATCCGGGCCGGGGATCAGGTCGATCAGCGCCTCATCCGTCAGGTCGGGGGCTTCGATCAGCCGCAGGCAGGCCGCGATCAGCTCGTCCAGGTTGTGCGGCGGGATGTTGGTCGCCATGCCGACGGCGATGCCGCTGGCGCCATTGGCCAACAGGTTCGGAAAGGCGGCGGGCAGCACCACCGGCTCTTCCAGGGTGCCATCATAGTTCGGGCGGAAATCGACGGCATCCTCGGCCAGCCCCTCCAGCAGGCTTTCGGCGGGCGAGGCCATCCGCGCCTCGGTATAGCGGCTGGCGGCGGGGTTATCGCCGTCGATATTGCCGAAGTTCCCCTGACCGTCGACCAGCGGGTAACGCATGGCGAAATCCTGCGCCAGGCGCGCCATCGCATCGTAAATCGCCGCATCGCCATGCGGGTGATAGTTGCCCATCACATCGCCCGAGATCTTGGCCGACTTGCGGAAACCACCGGTCGAGGACAGCTTCAATTCGCGCATGGCGAACAGGATGCGGCGATGCACCGGCTTCAGCCCGTCACGCACATCGGGCAGCGCCCGGTGCATGATCGTCGACAGCGCATAGGTCAGATAGCGGTCGCCGATGGCGCGCGACAGGGCTTCGATATTGGTGGCATCACCGGCGGGCGGCAGGTCGTCATCGGTCTGGGTCATGGCGCGGGTGTAAGCGGGCGCGCGGGTCCGGTCCAGCCCCTTGCGCATTGCGGCGCGGAACCGGTTGGCGCGGCCGGTGTTTCCCCCTCAACACCACGGGCCGGGGCGGCTAAGCCCGGCGCGGGCGATCAAGGGGGTTTCGATCATGATTCGGTTGGCTGTGCTGTCAGTGCTGACCCTGGCGGGGGTGGTCTGGGTGCTGGCGGGGGCGCATGTGCCCGATGGCGCGGCCCAGGCGGCGGGTTATGTCACCCCAGTGACCGAGCCTGGCCCGGTGGTGGTCGAGACCACGACCGAGCCTGAACCGGAACCCGAGGCAGCGCCCGAGGCCGCGGCAGCCCCCGCCGTTGTCAGCGACGAACGCGACGACACGCGCATGATGATGCCCGGCCCCCGGCTGAAACGCTCGCCCGAGTTCGCCTGGAAGGACGCACAGCAGGCCGCGACGGGTAGCGCGCCGCAGGCGGATGCGGCGGTCGGCGCCGACACCCGCTTTGTCACGGCGGCCTCGGTCAACCTGCGCGGCGGGCCGTCGACCCGCAACGCCATCGTCGGCAAGGTCAGCCGGGGCGATGCCGTCACCCTGGCCGGGGCCGAGGAATCCGGCTGGTTCCCGGTCGTCCTGGCCGATGGCCGCACCCGTGGCTATCTGTCGGCCCAGTTCCTGTCGACCACCGCCCCGTGACCGCGCGGACCCTGCTGATCACCGGCTGTTCATCCGGCATCGGGCTGGATGCAGCGCAACACATGACGGCACGCGGCTGGCGGGTCTTTGCCACCGCCCGCCAGCCCGCCGATGTGGACCGCCTGACCGCCATGGGGCTTGAGGCGCTGCCGCTGGACGTCACCGACCCCGGCAGCATCGCCGCGGCGCTGGATCAGGTCAGCGCCCGCGCGGGTCGGCTGGATGCGCTGTTCAACAATGCGGCCTTCGCCATCCCCGGCGCGCTTGAGGACGTGCCGGCCGAGGCGATGCGCCATATCTTCGACACCAACCTGATCGGGCTGCACGCCCTGACCCGCGCCGTTATCCCGATGATGCGGGCGCAGGGCGGCGGGCGGATCGTGATGTGTTCCTCGGTTCTGGGGCTGGTCGGCATGGCCTGGCGCGGCGCCTATGTCGCCAGCAAATACGCGCTGGAGGGTTACAGCGACGTGCTGCGGATCGAGATGGCCCCGGCCAATATCCACATCAGCCTGATCGAGCCCGGCCCCATCACCTCGGCCTTTCGGCGCAATGCGCGGGCGCAGTTCGACCGCTGGATCGACTGGCCCGCCAGCCCCCGTGCCGATCAGTATCGCGCCGAACTGGTGCCGCGCCTGCATGCCGCGACCGAGGGCAAGGACCGGTTCGAGCTTGGCCCCGAGGCCGTCACCGCCCGGCTGGTTCACGCCCTTGAAAGCCGCCGCCCGCGCGCCCGCTATTACGTCACCACGCCGACCTGGATCATGGGCGGGTTGCGCCGCATCCTGCCGACCCGCGCGCTGGATGCGCTGATCGCGCGCTATTGAACCTGCCTTGCGCCCCGGCGCGCTTGGGCTAGGATGGCGGGACGCAGCAGGGGGCGGAAGATGACCGATCATCCATTGTTCATCGTGGCCGCCCTCGCGACGCTGGCCGTCGTGGTCGTGCTGGCCATCGGCATCGGCGGCTTTGCCCAGGGGGGCGATTTCAACCGCCGCAACGCCAACCGGCTAATGCGTTGGCGCATCATCGCGCAGGCGGTCGCCCTGGTGCTGATCCTGATCTTCCTGACCTACGCAAGGGGATAGCCATGGTCGTTCTGAACCGCATCTACACCCGCACCGGCGATGCGGGGGAAACCGCGCTGTCCGATGGCACCCGCGTTCCCAAGGACAGCCTGCGGGTGGCCAGCTATGGCCATGTCGATGAGCTGAACGCGACCCTGGGTCTGGCCCGTCTGCACGCCACCGACGACATGGCGGCGGCGGTGTCGCGCATCCAGAACGACCTGTTCGACCTGGGTGCCGACCTGTCGCGCCCCGGCATGGATCGCGATGCCGAGGCCCCCTATCCAGTGCTGCGCATCCTTGACGCCCAGGTCGACCGGCTTGAGGCCGAGATCGACGCGATGAATGCCCGCCTGACGCCGCTGCGCAGCTTCATCCTGCCGGGCGGCACCGCCTTGGCCGCGCATCTGCATCTGGCCCGCACCGTCGCCCGCCTGGCCGAACGCGCCGCCGTCTCACTGGCGGGTGCCGAGGACGCCAACCCCGCCGCCATCCGCTATCTGAACCGGCTGTCGGACTGGCTGTTCGTCGCCGCCCGCATCGCCAATGATGATGGTCAGGCCGATGTGCTGTGGGTGCCGGGCGCCAACCGTTAGCGAAAACAGCCGCAAACGTGGCGTCTATCCGCCAAAGGTGGCGTTTTTGGCCTGTCGCAGCCGGGATGCAGCCGCTAACAAAAACCCGAAGGATTGAACGGCCCGCAAGGGCAACAAGGGAGATGCACGCATGAAGGTTCTGGTGCCCGTCAAGCGCGTGATCGACTATAACGTGAAGGCCCGCGTCAAGGCGGACGGATCGGGTGTCGATCTTGCGAACGTCAAGATGTCGATGAACCCCTTTGACGAAATCGCCGTGGAAGAGGCGATCCGGCTGAAGGAAAAGGGTGCGGCGGATGAAATCGTCGTGGTGTCCATCGGCGTGAAACAGGCCGCCGAGACCATCCGCACCGCCCTGGCCATGGGGGCCGACCGCGGCATCCTGATCACCGCCGCCGATGACGTGAATACCGACATCGAGCCGCTGGCCGTCGCCAAGCTGCTGAAGGCCGTGATCGACGCCGAACAGCCGGGTCTGGTCATCGCCGGCAAGCAGGCGATCGACAATGACATGAATGCCACCGGTCAGATGCTGGCCGCGCTGCTGGGCTGGCCGCAGGCGACCTTCGCCAGCGAAGTGGTCATCGACGGCGACAACGCCAAGGTCACCCGCGAGGTTGACGGCGGCCTGCAAACGATCAGCGTCAAGCTGCCCGCCGTCGTCACCGCCGACCTGCGCCTGAACGAGCCGCGCTATGCGTCGCTGCCCAACATCATGAAGGCCAAGAAAAAGCCGCTGGATGAAAAGACCGCCGCCGATTACGGCGTCGATGTTTCGCCGCGCCTGACCGTGGTGAACACCAAGGAACCCGAAGGCCGCAAGGCCGGGATCAAGGTCGGCTCGGTCGATGAGCTGGTGTCGAAACTGAAAGACGCGGGGGTGATCTGATGGCCGTTCTTCTGCTTGCCGATGTGAACAACGGCCAACTGGCCACCGACGCCGTGGCCAAGGCCGTCAGCGCCGTCAAGGCCCTGGGCGATGTGCATGTGCTGGTCGCCGGTGCGGGCGGCGAGGCTGCCGCCGCCGAGGCCGCGAAACTGGACGGCGTGGCCAAGGTGCTGTTCGCCGATGACAAAGCCTATTGTCACCTGATGGCCGAACCCGTGGCCGATCTGATCGTGTCGCTGGCCGGTGGCTACAGCCACATCGCCGCGCCCTCGGTCGCCACCGCCAAGAACATCCTGCCGCGTGTCGCCGCGCTCTTGGACGTGATGGTGATGTCGGATGTGATGGAGGTCGTCGATGCCGACACTTTCGTGCGCCCCGTCTATGCCGGCAACGCCATCCAGACCGTGAAATCGGCCGACAAGATCAAGGTCTTCACCGTCCGCACCGCCAGCTTCAATGCCGTGGGCATGGGCGGTTCGGCCAGCGTCGAAACCATTGCCGGCACGGGCGACAAGGGCCTGTCGTCCTGGGTCGAGGACAAGGTGGCCGCCAGCGACCGCCCCGAACTGACCTCGGCCAAGCGCGTCGTCTCGGGCGGGCGCGGCATCGGGTCGGATGAGAACTTCAAGATCATCACCGACCTGGCCGACAAGCTGGGCGCCGCTGTCGGCGCATCCCGCGCGGCGGTCGATTCGGGCTATGCCCCGAACGACTGGCAGGTGGGCCAGACCGGCAAGGTTGTGGCACCCGAGCTTTACGTCGCGGTCGGCATCTCGGGCGCCATCCAGCACCTTGCCGGGATGAAAGACAGCAAAGTCATCGTCGCCATCAACAAGGACGAAGAAGCGCCGATCTTCCAGGTCGCCGATTACGGCCTGGTGGGCGACCTGTTCACGCTGGTGCCGGAACTGACCGGCAAGCTGTAAGACAGCCGCAACCGCCTGAAACGCCCGGTCCCGCGACCGGGCGTTTCCATTTGCCGCGCTTGCCCGTGCGCGCCCCCTCGCCTAAGGTCGCAGGGCAAAACGCAAGGGGGCCAGGATGGGCATTCAGTCGGTTGGGGTGATCGGGGCAGGCCAGATGGGCAATGGCATCGCCCATGTCTTTGCACTGGCCGGTTATGACGTGCTGATGCATGACATCGACCAGTCGGCCATCGACAAGGCCATGGCGCTGATCGGCAAGAACCTGGATCGTCAGGTCAGCCGTGGCCGGATCGACCAGGCCGCCCGCGACGCCGCCATGGGCCGCATCAGCAGCACCACGAAACTGTCCGATCTGGGCCAGACCGATCTGGTGATCGAAGCCGCGACCGAGCGTGAATCGGTCAAACAGGCGATCTTTGAAGATCTGGTCCCGCATCTGAAGCCGACCACGATCCTGACCTCGAACACCTCATCGATCTCGATCACCCGTCTGGCCAGCCGCACCGACCGCCCCGGCAAGTTCATGGGCCTGCACTTCATGAACCCGGTGCCGGTGATGCAACTGGTCGAATTGATCCGCGGCATCGCCACCGATGAAGACACCTACAAGGCCATGGTCGAGGTCGTCGAAAAGATCGGCAAGACAAGCGCCAGCTCCGAGGACTTCCCGGCCTTCATCGTCAACCGCATCCTGATGCCGATGATCAACGAGGCGGTCTATACGCTGTATGAAGGCGTGGGCAGCGTCACCTCGATCGACCAGTCGCTGAAGCTGGGGGCCAATCACCCGATGGGGCCGCTGGAACTGGCTGACTTCATCGGGCTGGACACCTGCCTTGCGATCATGAACGTGCTGCATGACGGGCTGGCCGATACCAAGTATCGCCCCTGCCCGCTGCTGACGAAATATGTCGAGGCCGGATGGCTGGGTCGCAAGACCGGGCGCGGCTTCTATGACTATTCGGGCGAAACCCCCATCCCTACCCGCTGATCCTGTCCCCGCCGTCGGATGCGTATTTAAGGCAAGAAAGAAGCAGCCCTTCTTTCTTGTCCAAATACGCCCTTTTGGGGCAACGGGGCGGCGGGCGCGCGGTCACAAGGTCAGCGCGACCTCCAGTCCCTGACGGATGGCGCGTTGCGCATCCAGTTCGGCGGCGACATCGGCACCACCGATCACATGCACGATGCGCCCCTCGGCAATCAGTTGGTCGGCCAGGCGGCGTTCGCTTTCCTGCCCCGCGCACAGAACCACGGTATCGGCCTCGACCACGCCCGGCCCATCGGCCGTGTGCATCTCAAGCCCTGCCGGGGTGATGGCATCATAGCCGATGCCGCCCTGCATCTGCACACCCATATGCTGCAACTGTGCGCGATGGATCCAGCCCGTCGTCTTGCCCAGACGGCGGCCCGGCTTTTCGGCCTTGCGCTGCAACAGCGCGATGTCGCGCGCTGCCGGTTCGGGCTGGGGATCGACCAGGCCACCGGGGTTGGAGGCCGGATCGCCCACCCCCCAGATCGCGCGCCAGCGGTCCAGATCCAGCGTCGGGCTGGTGCCGGGCTGGCCCAGATATTCGGCCATATCAAAGCCGATCCCGCCCGCGCCGATGATCGCCACGCGCTTGCCAACCGGGGCGTCATGGGCCAGCACCTCGGCGTAATCGACGACATCGGCCGCCGCATCCGCCGGGATGCCCGGATCGCGCGGGCGCACGCCGGTGGCGATCACCACCGCGTCGAAATTGCGCAACGCCTCGGGCGTGGCTTCGGTGTTCAGGCGCAGCTCGACCCCGGTCTGATCGATCATTGCCGCGAACCAGTCGGTCAGCAGGTGGAACTCCTCCTTGCCCGGAATCCGCCGCGCCATCTTCAACTGGCCGCCGATTTCGTCGCTGGCCTCGAACAGCGTCACCATATGCCCGCGCTGCGCCGCCGTGATCGCAGCCGAGACCCCCGCAGGCCCCGCGCCGACCACGGCAATCTTGCGCGCGTCCTCGACCCCGGTCAGCACCAATTCGGTCTCATAGGCCGCGCGGGGGTTGACCAGGCAGGTCGCCGTCTTGCCGCTGAAGGTGTGATCAAGGCAGGCCTGATTGCAGGCGATGCAGGGCGCGATCAGGCGCGCCCGGCCCCGCGCCGCCTTGGCGACGAAGTCGGGATCGGCCAGCAGCGGGCGGGCCATCGACACCATGTCGGCCTGACCCGCGGCCAGCACCCCCTCGGCCACGTCCGGGGTGTTGATGCGGTTCGAGGCGATGACCGGAATGCGCACCTCAGGGCGCAGTCGCGCCGTCAGCCAGGTGAAAGCGGCGCGCGGCACCGATGTGGCGATGGTCGGAACGCGGGCCTCATGCCAGCCGATGCCGGTGTTCAGCATCGTCGCGCCCGCCGCCTCGATGGCGCGGGCCAGCGTCACCACCTCATCCCAGGTCGAGCCTTTGGGGATCAGGTCGATCAGGCTGATGCGGTAGATGACGATAAAATCCGGCCCGACCGCCGCGCGCACCCGCCGCACGGCCTCGACCGCCAGCCGCATCCGGTTCTCATACGACCCGCCCCAGCGGTCGGTTCGGTGGTTGGTGTGACGCACAAGGAACTGGTTGATGAAATAGCCCTCGGACCCCATCACCTCGACCCCGTCATAGCCGGCCTCGCGGGCGCGGGCGGCGGCGGTGGTGATGTCGGTCAGCTGCTTTTCGATGCCGTCCTCGTCCAACTCCCTGGGCGGGAACGGCGAGATCGGCGATTTGATCGCACTGGCCGAGACGCATTCCGGCCCATAGGCATAGCGCCCGGCGTGCAGGATCTGCATGGCGATGCGCCCCCCCGCCTCATGCACGCGGTCGGTGACGATCTTGTGGTTGGCGATGTCTTGGGCCGTGAACAGCCCCGCCGCACCGGGGAACACGCCGCCTTCGCGGTTCGGCGCCATGCCGCCGGTGACCATCAGCGCGACACCGCCACGGGCGCGGGTGGCGTAGAACTCGGCCACGCGGTTCCAGTCGCCCAGTTCCTCAAGCCCGGTATGCATCGACCCCATCAGCACCCGGTTGGGCAGCGTCACATGGCCCAGATCAAGCGGCGACAGAAGATGCGGGTAACGGGTCATGCGGGCCTCCCTTGGCTGGCGGTGCGGCATGGTGGATTGACGCGCGGGTAAAGTCACCCCCCGGCGTGGGCTTGCGCCGCGACGTCAGAAAGGCTCAGCGCGGCAGCGCCTCGACCCGGCGGTTGGCGGCGCGCCCAGCCTCGGTCGTGTTGGTCGCGCGCGGGGCCAGCCAGCCCGCGCCCTCGGCGGTGATGCGGTCGGGGGCGATGCCGTGATCCTCGATCAGGTGGCGGCGCACCGCCTCGGCGCGGCGCTGCGAAACGGCGATATTGGCCGCCAGCGAGCCGGTGGCGTCGGTATGTCCCACCAGCACCAGGGCGCGGCCCGGGTCGGCGCGCAGCCAGTCGGCAAGCTGCGCCAGCACCGGGGCCTTGGGGTCGGCGATGTCGGGCGCGTTCGGGGCGAAATCGACGCCCGCCAGCACCAGGGCGCCGGTGGCGAACAGGTCACCCGCAGCGGGCGCCGCCTTCGGCGTCTCGGCTGGTGGGTCGGCTGGCACTTCGGCAGCCGGTTCACCCTCATCCTGCATGACCGAGACGGGCGCCATCGGCACCCCACCCAGCAGCGCCATGACCGAGGCCGGGCCGCTGCCTTCGGAAATCTGCACGAAGCCCGCTTCCGGCGCGCGGCTGGCCCAGACCGCCACCAGCCGGTCGCCCGCCCGCGCCGACAGATAGCGAAAGCGGCCCAGATCGACATGCATCCCCGGCTCGGCCATCACCGGCAGGGCAAAGCGGAAATCAAAGCCGCCGCAATCCTGATCGGCACATTCATACAGGATTTCATAGCCCTGATCGCGCAGCGCATCGCGGATCGGCGCGATCAGACCGGCAGGCGGAAGGCCGCCGTCGCCGGTGATCCGCCAGGCGCGGTGGCGCGCCGCCCCATCGGCGCGCAGCCCCGGCACCGAGGCCCCGCCCCATGGTCCGGTCGCCAGCCGCAGCCCGCTGCCGCTGACCTCGGCGCTTGGCTCGGCCTGACCGGGCAGCGGCCAGCCCTCGGCCTGCGCTGCGCCTGCCAGCAGCGTCATCATCAGCGCCACAGCAATCCGCGTCATGCCCGTGCCTTTCGGTAATGATAGCCGCCGATCTCGGCCATGCCGAAGCCCTGATACAGTGCGATCGCGGCGGCATTGCTGCGCAGAACGACCAGGGCGATCTGCTCGGCGCCCTGGTCGCGCGCCCAGGCGGCTGCAGCGCGCATCATGTTGCGGGCCACGCAAAGGCGGCGGAAGTCGGGCAGCACATGCAGCGCGTGGACAAACGCAGTGCCATCGGCCACCGCAACATAGCCGACGCCCGCCGCCCGATCCTGCACCCGTCCCAGCAGCGCCGCGCGCGGCCCCTGAGCGCGGTCCATCACCGCCAGCCGCGCCGGCCCGATGCCGCCCGCCGCCCAAAGGTCTCGCTGAATCGCCAGCGGCGGCCAGACGACAAAGGCGCTGACCGGCTTCGGCGGCTGATCGGTCAGCCCGGCCACCGGCCCGGCCAGCATCACCGTTTCATCCACGGCCCCATAGCCGCGCGCCGCCAGATCGGCATCCAGCGCCGCCGCGTCCTGATCGACGGCAAACAGCGGCACCTGCCCCAGGTCGCGCATGGCAGCCTCGGCTGCGGCAATGTCGTAATCCCCGCCCCGCCACAGCGCCGCCGACACGCGCGAGCCGCCGCCCGCGCCATCCTGAATGGTGAAACCGCCGACCGGATGGCTGGATGCGGGCGGCCAGCCCAGGGCCATGGCGGCGCGCAGGTTCATGCCCCGACCTGTGCGCGCAGCGCGACCATCGCGGCGGCGACGCGGCCCGGATCGGTGCCGCGCACCACCAGATTGGTGCCGAACCGGCCATCGATCACAAAGGGATAGCTGCCCATCGACAGGTCGGGCCAGGCGGCGGCGACGCGGCCCAGATCCTCGGCCACGTCGCTTTCGGCGCGCCACATCTGCAAGGTCTCGCTGACCAGCGGACGGCCACCTTGCAGCTTGGGCAGCAGCCCCTCGGCCATGGCGCGAAAGATGTCGGGCACCCCGGCCATCACATGCGTATTGCCGATGCTGAACCCCGGCGCGGCGGAAACCGGATTGTCGATCAGCGTGGCCCCCAGCGGAATGCGCGCCATCCGCAGGCGGTTCTCGGTGAACTCCATCCCACGGGCGGCATAGCGTTCGGCCATCACCCGGCGGGCATCCTCATGCACCGCGATGCCGGTGCCAAAGGCGTCGGCCACGGCATCGGCGGTGATATCGTCATGGGTCGGCCCGATCCCGCCGCTGGTGAACAGATGGTCATGCCCGGCAGACAATTCCCGCAGCGCGGCCACGATCACCGCGTGATCATCGGGCACCACCCGGATCTGGCGCAGATCAAAGCCACGCGCCGCCAGCTCACCCGCCAGCCAATGCGCGTTCCCCTCACGCGTGCGGCCGGTCAGGATTTCATCGCCGATAATCAGGATCGCGGCAGTCGGGTTGGTCATGGGGCACCTCTGGCCCTTGGTATAGGCCGCAGAAAGCCCGCGCGGAAGGGTGGAAGCGGGCGCAAAACCGCGTTATCTGATGCGAAAGGAGACCAAGATGACCATCACCGCAGGCCAGACCAAGGACGGCATCCGCATCTATTCCGACGCCGATTTCGCCGGGATGCGCGCGGCCGGACGACTGGCCGCCGAAATCCTGGATCAGGTCGGCCCGCTGGTCGTCCCCGGCGTCACCACCGGCGCGCTGGACGATTTCATCCGCACTGCCGTCGAACAGGCCGGTGCGGTCAGCGCGACCATCGGCTATCGCGGCTATCAGCACGCCAGCTGCATCAGCGTGAACCATGTCGTCTGCCACGGCATTCCCGGCGACAAGGTGCTGAAAGACGGCGACATTCTGAACATCGACGTGACGGTGATCGTCGATGGCTGGTATGGCGACACCTCGCGCATGTATGTGGCCGGATCGCTGCCGCGCAAGGCTGAACGCTTGATCGAGGTGACGCTGGAAAGCCTGATGCGGGGCATCGACGCGGTGAAGCCCGGCAACACCTTTGGCGACATCGGCGCGGCGATCCAGTCCTATGTCGAATCCAACCGCATGTCGGTGGTGCGCGATTTCTGCGGTCACGGCCTCGGCCGGGTGTTCCACGCCCCCCCGAACGTGCTGCACTATGGCCGCCCCGGCCTTGGCCCGGTGCTGGAACCCGGCATGTTCTTCACCATCGAACCCATGGTGAACCTTGGCCGCCCCGAGACCAAGGTGCTGGCCGACGACTGGACGGCGGTGACGCGCGACAAATCGCTGTCGGCGCAGTTTGAACATTCGGTCGGCGTGACCGAGGATGGCGTGGAAATCTTCACACTGTCGCCCAAGGGACTTTACTGGCCCCCCGCCACCGCCTGAGGCCGCCCTTTCTTCTTGGCCCAACTATCCCGCGAGGGGCGCCCACCGGTTCAATCCGCGCCCCCGCCCGGCATCCGCGCCAACGTGATCACCGTATCGCCATAGGCACGCTGGTCGATCTGCACCAGCGGCGCGGGCACGATCGGGGCCACGCTGTCCTCCCACACCACCATGGCGCCGGGGGCGATCCAGCCGCCGTCCAGCGCACTGGCCATCGCCGCCTCGCCCAGGCCCATGCCATAGGGCGGGTCGAGGAAGATCAGGTCATAGCCCGCACCCCGGCACGGACCCAGCCGCCGCGCATCGCGCCGCCAGACATCGGTCACCCCCATCGCGCGCATCTTTTCAATATTGGCGCGCAGCAGCGCCCGCGCCGCCGTGCCGTCATCGACAAAGGCCACCCGCGCCGCCCCGCGCGATAGCGCCTCCAGCCCAAGCGCGCCGGTGCCGGCGAACAGATCCAGCACCCGCGCGCCGGGGATGGGATTGCCGTGGCCGCCATTCACCAGCAGGTTGAAGATCGATTCCCGCACCCGGTCGGTGGTCGGACGCAGATGCGCGCCCAGATCGCCCGCGCCCACCTCGGCCAGCTTCAGGCCGCGAAAGTCGCCGCCGATGATCCTCATGCCAGCAACGCCTTCAGATCGACCGAGGTGTCGGCAACCGCCGCCGGATCGGGGCTGCGACCCGCCTCGATCAGGCGCTTGCCGACCATATAGGCGCGCGCGCCGTTCAGCGCCTCGACCGCGACCAGCCGCCCCGCCGCATAGGCCCAGACCGAGGCCCCCTCGCCCCGCCGCACCACCCAGTGATCGGCGCCCGCGCCCAGTCCGGCGATCTGCAACTTGGCGTCGAACTGATCCGACCAGAACCACGGCTTTGGCGTGTAATCGAGGCCCGCACCCAGCATGTTGGCCGCCACCAGCTCGGCCATGTCGATGGCATTGCCGACACTTTCCAGCCGCAGCCGCCCGGTCAGCCAGGGGAAGGACGCGCAATCCCCCGCCGCCCAGATCGCCGGATCGCTGCTGCGCCCCTGCGCGTCGACGGCAATGCCATTGTCCAGTCCCAGCCCTGCCTGCGCGGCCAAATCCACATCGGGGGCAACGCCGATGCCGACCACCACCACATCGGCGTCAATCACCCGGCCATCTGCCAAAGCCACGCCGGTCACGACCTGATCGCCCAGCAGCCGATCCAGGCCCACGCCCTCATGAATGGTCACGCCGTGGGACAGGTGCAAGTCGCGGATCAGATCGGCAGTCTCGGCACTGGCGACACGGCCCAGGATGCGCGGGGCGGCCTCGACCAGAGTAACATCCATTCCGCGCTTGCGGGCGACGGCGGCGGCCTCCAGCCCGATATAGCCGCCACCGATCACCACCAGCCGCGCGCCGGGCGCGAACAATGGGTTCATCGCATCGGCATCGGCCAGGCTGCGCACGCACAGGACATTGCCCAGATCGCCACCCATCGCTGCGGGCAGCCGCCGGGGACTTGCCCCGGTCGTCAGCGCCAATTGGCCATAGGACAGCGCCTCATCGCCGATCCGCACCATGCGCGCGACCGGATCAATCGCCGTCACCGGCTGACCCAGCCGCAGGTCGATCCGGCTATCGGCCCAGAATTCGGGCGCGCGCAGGGTCAGCCGGTCCAGCCCCATCTGCCCCAGCAGGTAGGCCTTGGACAGGGGCGGGCGCTGATAGGGGGCGACGGGTTCCGCGCCGATCATCACCACCTCGCCCGCAAACCCCAGGGCCCGCAGCTTGGCCGCCAGGGCTGCCCCCGCCTGCCCCGCCCCCACGATCACGATCCTGTCGGTCATTCCCGCCATCCTGCCTTTCGCTGAAACCCGCCCGACCCTATATCTGTTGTCCAAGACAACGCAACGCGAAGGGAGACCGCGATGACCATTGCCAAGGGCGACACACTGCCCGCTGCCACCCTGCTGAAACTTGGCGAAAACGGCCCCGAGGCGGTCGAGCTGGCCAGCCTGACCGGCGGCAAGCGCGTCGTTATCTTCGCCGTGCCGGGCGCCTTCACGCCGACCTGCACCAAATCGCACATGCCGTCCTTCATCGAAACCGCCGATCAATACGCGGCCAAGGGCGTCGATCTGGTCTGTGTCTCGGTCAACGACCCCTTTGTGACCGATGCCTGGGCCAAGTCCACCGGCGCGGACAAGGCCGGGATCACGGTCCTGGCGGATGCGGAAGGCGCCTTCACCAAAGCCATCGGCATGGATTTCACCGCGCCGCCCGCGGGCCTGATCGGCCGTTCCAAGCGCTATGCGATGCTGGTCGAAGACGGCAAGATCGCGGCGCTGCACCTGGAAGACAATCCCGGTGAATGCTCGGTCTCGGGCGGGTCGTCGATGCTGGACGAGATCTAGCCCCTCGCGGGCGTATTTGGGAACAGAAGAAGCCGCTTCTTCTGTTCTTAAATACTCACCTTTGGGGGCAACGCCGCCGCCTAACCGACGTCGGTCCGGCCACGCCGGTCTGACCTAAGGTTGGCGTAAAGAACATGATTACGCCAGCGGCCGGCGATTTGCAGATAGGCCTGCGCCACGCCTTCATATTTGAAGCCGGTCTTTTCCAGCACCCCACGCGAGGGCGCATTTTCCGGCAGGCAGGCGGCCTCGATCCGCGACAGGTTCAGCGTCGTAAAGGCGTAATGCACGACGGCGCCGATCGCCTCATGCATGAAGCCTTGGCGCGCAAAGGGTTGTCCGACCCAATAGCCCATCGTCCCCGCCTGATTGGGGCCGCGCCGGATATTGTCCAGCGTGATCGCGCCCAGGAATTGCCGGTCCTCGCGCCGGATCAGGAACAACGGCAGCGCGGTGCCCTGGCGGATGGCGCGATCGGCCCAATAGACGCGGTTGGCAAAGGATTTGCGCGTCAGATGGTCGGCGCCCCACAGCGGATCCCATTTGGTCAGAAAATCGCGGCTTTCCACCCGCAGCGCCGACCAGGCGTTGAAATCGCCATGTTCGGGGGGCCGCAGGGTCAGGCGGTCGGTTTCGATCCGCAGGCCGCGCCGCTTGAACAGCATCAGGCGGCCAGCCTTTGTGCGATGCGGTCCAGCCCCGGCGCCTTGCCGACAGGGCCATACAGCGCCAATGCGGGCCGCGCGGCGGTCAGCATCCGCGCGCCGTGATCGCGCACGGATTGCGCCGTGACGCCGTCGATGCGCGCCGCGACCTCATCCAGGGTCGGAATACGGTCCCAGATCGCCAGAACCCGCGCCAGCCGCTCTGCCTGGGCCGAGGGGCTTTCCAGCCCCATCAGCAGCCCTGCCTTCAACTGCGCCCGCGCCCGCGCCACTTCGGCCTCGGTCAGGTCATCGGCGGCGCGCTTCATCTCATCAATCGTCAGATGCGTCAGTTCCGGTAGATCCGCGCCCGAGGTGCCGGCATAGATCGTCGTCATGCCCGCATCCTGATAGAATCCCGACTGCGCGAAGATCGAATAGCACAGGCCCTTTTCCTCACGCACCTTCTGGAACAGGCGCGAGGACATGCCGCCGCCCAGCACCATCGACCAGACCTGCGCGGCATAGAAATCGGCGTCCTTGTAGCCCGGCCCCTGAAAAGCCAGTGCCCAATGGGCCTGTTCCAGACGCTTGCTGACGCGCTTTTCCTGGCCCTGCCAGATAGCGGGCTGCACCGTCGTGGCGGGGCGCGGGGTCAGATGGCTGAACAGCGCCTCGGCCTGACGGACTATGCGGTCGTGATCGACGGCACCGGCGGCGGCGACGATCAGATTGCCGGGGCCGTAATGGTCAGCGACAAAGCCCGCCAGATCGGCGCGACCAAAGGCCTGCACCCGTTCCGCCGGGCCGAGGATGGTGCGGCCCATGGCCTGATCGGGAAAGGCGGCCTCTTGCAGCCAGTCGAACACCACATCGTCGGGCGTATCCAGCGACTGCCCGATTTCCTGAAGGATCACGCCGCGCTCGATCTCGATCTCGCGGTCCTCGAACAGCGGGTTCAGCAGGATGTCGGCCAGCACCTCAAGCGCCAGCGGCACATCGCCGGCCAGCACGCGGGCATAATAGGCCGTCACCTCGCGCGAGGTATAGGCATTGATATAGCCGCCCACATCCTCGATCGCCTCGGCGATTTGCAGGGCGCTGCGGGTCGGCGTGCCCTTAAAGGCCATGTGTTCCAGAAAATGCGCGATACCATTCTGGGCGGCGGTCTCGTGCCGGCCGCCGGCCCCCACCCAGATGCCGATGCTGGCCGAGGCGAGGCCCGCCATGTTCTGCGTAACGATGCGCAGCCCGTTGGGCAGCGTGGTGATTTGGGTCATGCGGATTCCTTGGCGCGGCGGTCGCGGATCAGTGCGGCCAGCGCGGTAACGTCATTGGCGACGCGAGTCACGCGCTCGGGCCGGTCGAACAGGTCGGCCATGCGCTGCGGCAGGTCGGGGCGGATGCCGGATGCGGCCTGCACGGCGTCGGGGAACTTGGCGGGATGGGCGGTGGCCAGGGTGACCATCGGCACCTCATGCACATGGTTGTCGCCCGCAACCTTGACCCCCACGGCGGAATGCGGGCACAGCAGTTCGCCAGTCGCGGCGTGGGTCGCGGCGATTGTGGCGCGGGTCTCATCCTCGGAGGCGCGGCCCGAGACATAGGTTTCGCGCAGACCCTGCAACGCGCCCTGCGACACGTCAAATCCGCCGGTGGTTTTCAGTTCGTCCATCAACTGCGCCACCGCCGCGCCGTCGCCGCCATAGGCGTAAAACAGCGCGCGTTCAAAGTTCGACGAGACCTGAATATCCATCGACGGGCTGATTGAAGGCGTCACCCCTTCGGTCTGATAGCGACCGGTTTTCAAGGTGCGGTCCAGGATGTCGTTCTGGTTGGTGGCGATCACCAGACGCTCGATCGGAAGGCCCATCTGCCGCGCGATCCAACCCGCGAAAATGTCACCGAAATTGCCGGTCGGCACGGTAAAGCCCACCGGGCGATGCGGCGCGCCAAGCGCCACGGCACTGGTGAAATAATAGACGATCTGCGCCAGCACCCGGCCAAAGTTGATGCTGTTCACCCCGGCCAGGCCGATCTCGTCGCGGAAGGCGTGGTCGTTGAACAGATCCTTCAGCCGGGCCTGACAATCGTCGAAATCCCCATCCAGCGCAAGCGCGTGGACATTGGCGTCATCGGGCGTGGTCATCTGGCGGCGCTGCACATCGCTGACCCGGCCATGCGGGAACAGGATGAACACATCGACATTGGCCAGCCCCCGGAACGCCTCGATCGCCGCCGATCCGGTGTCGCCCGAGGTGGCGCCGACGATGGTGATCCGCTGGCCCGACCGCTTCAGCGCGATCTGGAACAACTGGCCGATCAGTTGCATGGCGAAGTCCTTGAAGGCCAGTGTCGGGCCGTGGAACAATTCGCACAGGAAATGGCCGGGCGTCAGTTGCACCAGCGGCGCACGGGCGGCATGGCCGAAGGGCGCATAGGCCGCCGCGATGGCGCCGCGCAATTCGTCATCGCTGAAACTGTCGCCGGTAAAGGGGCGGATGACGCGGAAGGCCACGTCCTCATAGGGCAGGCCGTGCAGGGCGGCGATGTCGCCCTTGCTCATCACCGGGATGGTTTCGGGCACATACAGGCCGCCGTCGCGGGCCAGCCCGGTCAGCATTGCCTGTTCAAAGGTCAGCACCGGGGCCTGACCCCGAGTCGAGATATAGCGCATCTATGCCCCTTTCGTGTTCCGCCGGGTGATACGCCAGATGAGGAACGCTGTCATCCCCGCCCAGACCGCAGCCATGGCGAACCACTGGATCGCATAGCCCAGATGGTCATTCGGGATCCCGGCGATACTGATCGGCTGCGGGGTGACGCCTTGGGTGTCGCCGTCGATCCGGGCGGCGACCACCATCACCGGTTCGGTGTTCAGCGCGGCTGCCATGGCGGGCACGTCGCGGGCAAACCACAGGTTGCGCTTGGCATCTGGCGGCGGGGTGGAACTGCCGGTTTCCTCGGGCCAGTGCAGGTGGCCCAGCACGGAAAGGCGGCTGGGCGGGTGGCGGACCTGCCAGCCCTGCTGGCCCTGCGGTTCGGCAAAGAAGCCGCGATCCAGCAGGATGCGGCGGCCATCGTCGGTGGTGAAGGCGGTGATGACCTCATATCCCGCGCCGATCCCCTTTTGGCCCGACAGCACCAGCAGTTCATCGCCGGTGGTGCCGGTCATTGTGACGGGCGTGTATTTCGCCTCTGGCCCGGCGGTGGCGGGCAAGGCGATCGGGGCGTCATGGATGCGCGCCTCGATCCGGGCCAGCATATCCTGTTTCCAGGACAGCCGCTGCAACTGCCAGAAGCCCAGCGACATCAGGATGGCACAGCCAACAAGGCCGAAGATCAGGGGGGCAAGGATGCGGCGCATGGTGGCCCTTCATGACAAAAGCGCGGGCATTGCGGCCCGCGCTTTCAGTGATCGCAAGGGCGGCTTACCGGCCCCAGATATAGATCGAGGCGAACAGGAACAACCACACCACATCGACGAAGTGCCAATACCAGGCGGCGGCCTCGAATCCGACGTGCTGTTCCTTGGTCATCTGGCCCTTGATGCCGCGATACAGGCAGACCGCCAGGAAGATGGTGCCGATCACCACATGCAGGCCGTGAAAGCCGGTCGCCATGAAGAACGGCCCGCCATAGGCATTGCCGGCCAGGCCGAACTGGGCATGGGTGTATTCATAGATCTGCAGCAGGGTGAAGCAGAAGCCCAGCACCACCGCCACGGCAAGGCCATTGATAAAGGTCTTGCGGTCATTGTCATGGGCCAATGCGTGATGCGCCCAGGTCACTGCGACGCCCGACAACAGCAGGATCAGCGTGTTGATCAGCGGCAGGTGCCAGGGGTCAAAGGGCACAACGCCCTCGGGCGGCCAGACGCCATCGACGGCGGGCGACTGCGGCCCCATCGGATAAAGCGCATGTTTGAACCAGGCCCAGAACCAGGCGACGAAGAACATCACCTCGGACATGATGAACAGCACCATGCCATAGCGCAGGCCGATGCGCACGACCGGGGTGTGGTCGCCCGTCTCGCCCTCATGCACGACATCGGCCCACCATGAATACATCACGAACAGCACCATCAGCAGGCCGATGAAGAACGGATAGGGCGTCATGCCCTTCATCCACATCGCGGCCCCGCCCAGCATGACAAAGGCGCCAACCGCCCCCATCATCGGCCAGATCGACGGCGGAAGAATGTGATAATCGTGGTTTTTCGCCTGCGCCATGTCGTCGTCCCCGGTTCTTTCAGTTGGTCTGCACGGCGGCCCCATCGGCCAAAGCGGCCTGGGCCTTGGGTAGGTCGGTGCGGTGGAAGGTATAAGACAGCGTGATATTGCGGATGCGGCCAGAGTCGCGGTCGTTCACCAGCTCGGGATCGACATAGAAGCTGACCGGCATTTCAACCCGCTCACCCGGTTCCAGCACTTGTTGCTGGAAGCAGAAGCAGTCGATCTTTGAAAAGTAATAGCCCACGGTATCGGGCGCCACGTTATAGGACGCGGTCCCGGCGACGGGTTCATCGGTGGGGTTGTAGGCCTCATAGAACGCCAGTCCGGTTTCACCGATGCGCAGGGTCATGGTCGTCTGCTTGGGGCGGAACTGCCAGGGCATCCCGGCGGCGACATTGGCGACAAAGCGCACCGTGACCTGTTCGTCCAGGATCGTATCCGATCCGGTCACCGCCACATTCGGCGTGCCAGCATAGCCGGTGACGCGACAGAACCAGTCATAGAACGGCACCGCCGCCCAGGCCAACGCCCCCATCAGCACGACCACGCCGATCAGGCGGCGGGCGATGCGGGCATTGTCGGGGGTCGCCGTGGTCATGGCTTCACCACCGGTTGCGCGGGCGCATCGGGCGGCAGCAATGAGGTGCGCGGCTGGTGATCGAACCCCTCAAGGCTGTCGCCGCGCTGGATCTTGACGATGCTGAGGCCAAAGACCAGCGCCACGAAGGCGGCCAGCACCAGCCCCAGGCCCAGATTGCGCCCCCGGCGACGGCGGTGCAGGTCGTGTTCGGCGCGCAGCATCACATCCCCCCCCAGAAACGCAGCCCGGCCTGAACCAGCAGCGCCGTAAAGTGCAGCGCCAGATAGATCAGTGAAAAGCGGAAGAACCGCTTTTCGGCGGCATATCCATCGGCCTCGGCCATCGGCTCGGACCGGTGCATCAACTGCCAGCCGCCGCGAATGAACAAGGCGTTCAGCACCAGACTGGTGGCCAGATAGACGCTGCCGCCGATGGAGGTCAGCCCAAGGCCAAGCGCAAAGGGCGCCAGCACCAGCGTATAGGCCAGGATGTGCCGGCGGGTCGCGGGGCGGCCATGGGTGACGGTCAGCATCGGCACCCCGGCCTTGTGGTAATCCTCTTTCATGAACAGCGCCAACGCCCAGAAATGCGGCGGCGTCCACAGGAAGATCAGCAGGAACATCAGCACCGATTCCGGCGCGATGCCGCCGGTGGCCACCGCCCAGCCGATCATCGGAGGAAAGGCCCCGGCGGCGCCGCCGATGACGATGTTCTGCGGCGTCCGCCGCTTCAGGCCCATCGTATAGACGATGACATAGAAGAAGATCGTGAAGGCCAGAAAGCCCGCGGCAAACCAGTTCGCCGCCAGCCCCAGCATCACGCAGGCAATGCCCGACAGGGCAAGGCCAAAGGCCAAAGCCTCGCCCTCGGTCACGCGACCGGCGGGGATGGGGCGGCTGCGGGTGCGACGCATCACCCGGTCGATATCGGCGTCATACCACATGTTCAGCGCGCCCGAGGCCCCGCCGCCCAAGGCGATGAACAGGATCGCGCAAAAGGCGACAAACGGATGCACGGGCACCGGCGCCACCACCAGCCCGACAAAGGCCGTGAACACCACCAGCGACATCACCCGCGGCTTCAGCAGCGCGACATAATCGCCAAAGTCGGGATCGGCGGTCTGCCCTTGGGCCAGTGTCACATTGGTGGTCGCGTCAGTCATGGCGAATCCGGGTCAGAAGGTGGGCGGTCGGGGCCACAGCCCCAGCCGTTCAGTTCGAGGCCAGTTGCACCGCAGGCGCGGCGGCATCAGCCGGGGTCGCGGCGGCGTAAAGCTGTTTCGCCTCGGCCAGCCAGGCCTGATAGGCCTGCTCGCTGACCACCTTGACGACGATCGGCATATAGGCGTGATCCTTGCCGCACAGTTCCGAACACTGGCCGAAATAGACGCCCTCACGCTCGGGGCGGAACCACAGCTGCGCGGTGCGGCCCGGCACGGCGTCCTGCTTCACCGCAAAGGCGGGGATGGTCCAGGAATGGATCACCTCGGACCCGGTGACATGCATCACGATGTCCTTGCCGACCGGCACCACCACCGCATTGTCGGTGGCCAGCAGATATTCGTCATCCGCATAGCCATTGGCCGCCAACTGGTCGCGCGGCAGCATGAAGGCGTCGAAGGCGATGCCCTCATCCTCGTATTCGTAGCCCCAATACCACTGGAAGCCGGTGACCTTGATATGCACGTCGCCCGCCGGAATCTCTTGCTGGCGGAACAGGATCGGCAGCGAGAACGACCCGACAACGACCAGGATCAGCACCGGCACCAGCGTCCAGCCGATTTCCAGCGGCGTGTTGTGGGTAAAGCGCGCCGGCTGCGGCGAGGCACGGCGGTTGAAGCGCAGAATCACGATGGCCAGCAGCGCCACCACCAGGATGACGACAGCGGCGATGATATACAGCAGCAGGTGATCCAGCCATTGCTGATCCACGGCCAGGTTCGACCCCGGCGGCTGAAAGCCCATGCCGCGATCATGCGGACGGCCCACCACCTCAAGCCCCTGCGTGGCCTGCATCTGCTGGGCCGCCAGCATCGGCGCACTGACCGCAACAGCCCCAATCGCCGCGCCCATCCGCGCGATCCAAACCTTGATCGTCATGTTCTTTCGGCTCCCTTCAGCGGCTCTCCCTGCCGCGGGCGCTGGCGTGCGGGGCGTCCCTTCCCCGGTTGCAAGCGTTGCTCCCACAGGTTTTGAAGCATATAAGCGCGTGTCCGACAAGCAAAACAAGCGCAGCGCCCGACCGAGGGATGACCGTCTGTCGCCCGGCGCCATCAATCAGGGACCGATGCCCATGGCCGATGATCGTTTCGCCCCTTTCGACAGCCACCTGGATCAGGACGCCGCGCTGACGGTGCTGCGCGACGCGGTGGCCGGTGCCGACGATGGAGAGCTGTTTCTGGAACGCCAGCGGTCCGAGGCACTGGTGTTCGACGATGGCCGTTTGCGCACCGCATCCTTTGACGCATCCGAGGGGTTCGGCCTGCGCGCCGTGCGTGGTGACACCGCCGGCTACGCCCATTCGACCGAGATCACCGAAGCCGCGCTACGCCGCGCCGCCGCCACCGCGCGGCTGGCCGTGGGGGATGGCGGCGGCGTGATGGCACCGCCGCCCCGGCGCAGCAACACCCGGCTTTATACGGAATCCGACCCGATCCTGGATGCCGCCTTCGCCACCAAGGTCGATCTGTTGCGCGAAATCGACGACGCCGCCCGCGCCATGGACCCGCGCGTGGTGCAGGTGTCCGCCACCCTGGCCGCCAGCCACCAGGAGGTCGTGATCCTGCGCCCCGAGGGCGGGCTTTACACCGATATCCGCCCCATGGCCCGGCTGAATGTCTCGGTCATACTGGAACAGGACGGACGGCGCGAGACCGGCAGCACCGGCGGCGGGGGCCGTCACGGCCTGTCCGGGCTGATGGAACCGGCCCATTGGCAGGGTCTGGTGGCCGAGGCGATCCGCATCGCCGCCGTCAACCTGCGCGCCGAAGCCGCCCCGGCGGGGGTGATGGATGTGGTGCTGGGCGCGGGCTGGCCCGGCATCCTGCTGCACGAGGCAATCGGCCACGGGCTTGAGGGCGACTTCAACCGCAAGAAGACATCGGCCTTTGCCGGACTGATGGGCCAACGCATCGCCGCGCCCGGCGTCACCGTGCTGGACGATGGCACCCTGCCCGACCGTCGCGGCTCGATCAGCATCGACGATGAAGGCACGCCCTCTGCCCGCAACGTGCTGATCGAGGACGGGATTCTGGTCGGCTACATGCAGGATCGCCAGAACGCCCGGCTGATGGGCGTCGCCCCCACCGGCAATGGTCGGCGCGAAAGCCATGCCCATATCCCGATGCCCCGCATGACCAACACCTATATGCTGGGTGGCCAGGCCAGCCGTGATGCCGTGCTGGCCGAGCTGAAGGACGGCATCTATGCCGTTGGTTTCGGCGGCGGGCAGGTCGACATCACATCGGGCAAGTTCGTGTTCTCCTGCACCGAGGCCTATCGCGTCCGCAATGGCGTCGTTGGCGCGCCGGTCAAAGGGGCGACGATCATCGGCGACGGCCCGACCGCGCTGCGCCAGATCCGGGCGATTGCCGATGACATGGCGCTGGACCCGGGAATCGGCAATTGCGGCAAGCAGGGGCAGTGGGTGCCGGTGGGCGTCGGCCAGCCCAGCCTGCTGATCGGCGGGCTGACGGTCGGCGGATCGGCCACCTGACGCGGCACCGCCCCGCAAAATCGCCAGCATTCTAGCGATCCCCCGAAAAAGCGGGGGCGAATCGGGACGGCGTAAACCCTTCGTTAACCTTGCGCCCGTAAGAAGGGGCTGCGGATGGGACGGAGGTTGCGATGAAAACAGGGTTGTTTTCCTTCCACACCCCCAACACCCCACACCCCCAGGAAGAGGACGCGCTGGCGGCGCTTCGTCTCATCCGTTCCCGCCGGGTTGGCCCGGCGACCTGGTTGCGGCTGGTGGCCGAACATGGCGATCCGGCAACGGCGCTTGCGGCTTTGCCGCAGGTCGCCGCGCAATCGGGGATGACCGATTACACACCCTGCCCCATGGGCGTTGCCCGCGCCGAATGGAAGGCGGGGCAAAAAGCCGGGGCGCGGCTTCTGGTGCATGGCCTGCCGGGCTATCCCGCGGCGCTGCTGGATCTGGCCGATGCGCCGCCGGTGCTGTGGGCCTTGGGCGATGTGACCCTGCTTGACCGGCCGATGGTGGCACTGGTGGGGGCGCGCAATGCCTCGTCCCTCGGGCTGCGCATGGCGCGGCATCTGGCGGCGGAACTGGGCGCGGCGGGGCAGGTCGTTGTGGCGGGGCTTGCGCGCGGCATCGACACCGCCGCGCATCAGGCGGCGCTGGACACCGGCACCATCGCGGTGCAGGCGGGCGGCGTCGATCACGTCTATCCGGCCGAGAATGGCGATCTGGCAACGCAGATCGCCGCACAGGGACTGCGCCTGTCCGAAGGTCCGATGGGTGCCGAACCCCAGGCCCGCCATTTCCCGCAGCGCAACCGCATCATCGCCGGTCTGTCGCGCGCCGTCGTGGTGGTCGAGGCCGCGCATAAATCCGGCAGCCTGATCACCGCCCGCCTCGCGCTCGATCAGGGGCGCGAGGTGATGGCGGTGCCCGGCCACCCCTTTGATGCGCGCGCGGCCGGCGCGAACGATCTGATCCGCGACGGCGCCACGCTGGTGCGCGGAGCGGGGGATGTGCTGGCCGCGCTTGGTGTCGACCGCCCGCACCGCGAAGCCGCACCAAGGGCCGCACCGCAATGCCCCTCCGGCCCGCACCCCCACAGCCAGCCCGGCCTGCGCGAACGGGTTCAGACGGCCCTGCACACGCGGCCCTCGACCCTTGCTGCGCAAGGCGTGTCGCATCTTGTCGACCGGCTGCGCGGCAAAGATGGTCAGCGGCTGCACCAACGCATCCTTGATCGCCTTGGTCCCAGCCCCCTGCCCGAGGATGACCTTCTGGCCGACCTCGCCCTGCCTCTGGCCCAGGTCAGCCCCGCGCTGCTGGAACTGGAACTGCGCGGCGACATCCAAAGATCCGCCGGGGGGATGCTGTCACGCACAGGTTAACACAGCCGCCCTGACAAATCGGCCGCTTGATCTGGTCGCCGCCGCGCAAATATGGCATCACCCTGACAGGAGGCCATATGAAGCCCGAACATATTCAAATCGCCCGAAAATCGCTGTTGCTGGCAAACGCACCCGATGACGTCACCGCACAGGTTCTGGCCAACGCCCATCTGCGCAGCTTCGACCGGGGCGCAACCGTCTTTCTGCAAGGCGAACGGGCCGAAGCGATCTATATCGTCGCCTCGGGCTGGATCAAACTGTATCGCATGGCCCCCAGCGGCACCGAGGCCGTCGTCGGCGTCTTCACCCGCGGCCGCAGCTTCGGCGAGGCCGTGGCCTTCCGCCACGACACCTATCCGGTCTCGGCCGAGGCGGTCACAGAATGCGAACTGATCCGCATCCAGGCCGACGATGTCCTGCGCCACATCCGCGAAAACCCCGAATTGGCGGTGTCAATCCTGGGCGCGACCTTCGTTCATCTGCACGCCCTCGTCGCCCAGGTCGAGGCGCTGAAGGCCCAGACCGGCGCGCAGCGCGTGGCCGAGTTCCTGCTGGAACTGTCCGATTGCAGCAGCGGCACCTGCCAGGTGACCCTGCCCTATGACAAGGTGCTGATCGCCGGGCGCCTGGGGATGAAACCCGAAAGCCTGTCCCGCGCCTTTGCCAAGCTGCGCGATTACGGTGTGACCATGCGCCAGAACCAGGCTGAAATCGACGACGTCGACCGCCTGCGCCTGTTCGCGGAAGAAGACCCCGCAACCGCCTGGAGCCGCTGATGACGCCGCGCCTTGCCGACACCCTGGCCGCCATAGACGCCGCCAATGCCCAAGGCCCGGACGATGCCGACCTGCTGTATGGCCGCCGCATGTCGGATGAACTGGCCCTGCTTTATCCGCAGGCCGATGAGCTGTTGCAGATCGCCTGCCGCGCCCAGCATATCGAACGCTGGAAGCTGCCCCGCGCCAGCTACCCAGAGGGGCGCGAGGGTTACCTGACCTGGCGCCGCGACCAGGCCCGCCACCACGCCACCCGCACCGGACAGATCATGGCCGCCCAGAGCTACGGCGCCGATGCCATCGCCCAGACCGAACGGATGCTGCGGAAAGAGGGGATCAAGCGCGACCCTCAGGTGCAGGCGCTGGAAGACGTCGCCTGCTTCACCTTCCTGCGCTGGTATGCCGGCGATTTCCTGTCCACCCAGGACGACCAGGCCATCGACCGCATCGTCAACCGCACCGCGCGCAAGATGTCAGCCATGGCCCGCGCCCGTGCCCTGATCGAGTTCCCCCTGCCCGAGGCCATCGCGCGACATTTCCGCGACGAAAGCTGACCCGACGGCCCCTTCTTTCTTGCCCAAATATGCTGGGGGTGCGGGGGCAAAGCCCCCGCTCGACCTAGCCGCGCAGCACGCCGCCTGTCGCCTTGGCAACCTTGTCCACGATCTTTGCCGACACCGCCTCAATATCCTTGTCGGTCAGCGTGGCTTGGCGCGGTTGCAGACGCGCGGTGATGGCGATCGACTTCTTGCCATCCGGCAGACCAGTGAACTGGTCAAACACCCGCACCTCGTCGATCAGCGTCTTGTCGGCCCCGGCAGCGGCATTGACCAGCGTCAGGGCCTCGACCTGGGCATCGACGATAAAGGCGAAGTCGCGCTCAACGGCCTGAAGGTCCGATGTTCCCAGCGCGGGGCGCGCGATGCTGCGCGCCTTCGGGAAGGGGATCGCCTCGGGGATAATCGTAAAGGCGACCGCCGGGCCTTTCACATCCAGATCGCGCAGCAGGCGGGGGTGAACTTCGCCAAAGATGCACAAGGCATTCGGGCCAAGCCCCATGACGCCAGAGCGACCGGGATGGAACCAATCCGGCACCTTGCGGCTGATCTGAACCTTGGCGGGCGCGCCAAGTTGCGCCAGCACCGCCTCGGCATCGGCCTTGGCATCGTAGACATCGACCGGGCGACGGCTGCCATGCGGATCACGCGCAGCGGCGGCGCCGACCAGCAGGCCGGTCACATGCAGCGCCTGTTCGCCCGGCTCACCGCCGGAAAACACCGGGCCGACCTCGAACAGCGCCAGATCGGCAAATCCGCGCGCCTGGTTGCGGGCGGCTGCGGCCAGCAGGCCGGGCAGCAGATCGGGGCGCAGATGCGTCATCTCGCTGCTGATCGGGTTCTCGATCCGGGTGGCGTCCTGACCGCCGCCAAACAGTGCGGCGGCCTTGGCGTCAATAAAGCTGTAGGTGACGCATTCGTTGTAGCCGAGGCTGGCCAGCATCCGGCGCGCCGTCCGTTCGCGGCGCTGGATCGGCGTCAGGATCGGCGCGGGCACACCGGCGCGCGGGCGCGGCAGCGGCTGGCCTTGCAGGCGCGTCAGGCTGGCGATGCGGGCGATTTCCTCGACCAGATCGGCCTCACCCAGCACATCGGGCCGCCAGGAGGGCACATGCGCCATGTCGCCGTCCATGCGGAATCCCAGCGATTCCAGCGTCTTGCGCTGAACATCCTCGGGGATGTCCATGCCGACCAGGCTTTTGGTGCGGGCGGGGTCAAGGCGATAGGCGCGCGCGGTATCGGGGATCGCGCCTGCCGTGACCACCTCGGACGGGGTGCCGCCGCACAGGTCGATCACCATTTGCGTTGCCAGATCAAGGCCTTGCAGGGTGAAGGCCGGGTCGATCCCGCGTTCAAACCGATAGCGCGCGTCGGAATTGATCTTCAGTGCCCGACCGGCGGCGGCGATGCTGATCGGGTCGAAGAAGGCCGCCTCGATGAACACATCGGTCGTGTCCCCGGACGACCCAGAGGCCGCGCCGCCCATAATTCCGGCAATGCTTTCAATGCCTTGATCGTCGCAAATCACGACAGAACCCGCGGGCATCGAATAGGTCTTGTCATCCAGCGCGACGACCTGTTCGCCCGCCGTGGACAGGCGCAGATGCAGGTTGCCATGCACCTTGGCCGCGTCAAAGACATGCAGCGGGCGGTTCAGGTCATGGGTGAACAGGTTGGTGATGTCGACCAGCGCGTTGATCGGGCGCAGGCCGATGGCGCGCAGCCGCTGTTGCAGCCAGTCGGGGCTGGGACCGTTCGTCACCCCACGAACCACGCGACCGGCAAAGAACGGCGCCTTGGCGGCTGCATCCGGTGCGATGGTCACGCCGATCGGGCATGGGAAGGCACCGGTGATCGCCGCGGTCTTGAGCGGCTTCAGCGTGCCGAGACCCCGCGCCGCCAGATCGCGGGCGATGCCATGCACGCCCAGCGCGTCGGGCCGGTTCGGGGTGATCTTGATCTCGATCACCGGGTCGATCTTTTCGGGCGCGTTCGCGGCCAGCCAATCGGTAAACTTCTGCCCCACCTCACCCGAGGGAAGTTCAATGATTCCATTATGTTCGCCGGACAGCTCCAGCTCACGCTCGCTGGCCATCATGCCGTGGGATTCGACGCCGCGGATCTTGCCGACACCCAAGGTGGTATCGATACCAGGGACGTAATCGCCGGGCTTGCACAGCACCACGGTGATCCCTGCGCGGGCGTTCGGGGCACCGCAAACGATCTGCTTTTCGCCCTCATCGGTCAGCACGCGGCAGACGCGCAGACGGTCGGCATCGGGGTGCTGTTCGGCGTGGATGACCTTGGCCAGGGTGAAGGGCGTCAGCCGCGCGGCGGGGTCGCTGACCGCCTCGACCTCAAGCCCCAGGTCGGTCAGCGCCTCGGCGATCTGATCGACGGTGGCCGTGGTGTCGAGGTGGTCTTTCAGCCAGGAGAGGGTGAACTTCATGATCGCGCCTGTCGGTTGGTTTAGGGGTTCCTAGCGCAGGATCACGCGGATTGGTAGGGTGCGCGCGGCGGTTTGAGGACCGGCGCAACGTGGGGTGCGCAAGGCGTTGATTTGGCCGGGAATGTGGGGGCACAGGGCGTGCACAATGTGTACACAGGTTGTGCACAGGGGGTGCACGGGATTGGTGGTGGGCTGTCCGCTCGCCCGCAACTTATACACGGCCCAATGTCTCGGCGTGGCCCATCGCGTCGCGACGGCGTGTCCTAGGGTCAGGACTCGTTCTCGTTTCATAGCCAGAACATGACGGTTGCGGCGAGTGCGACGGCGGAGAGGAAGACCT
>NZ_JBHFHM010000018.1:0-32832 GCF_041927815.1 Paracoccus zhouxuedongae | reverse complement strand
CCCCCCCCCCCCCCCCCCCCCCCCCCCCCCCCCCCCCCCCCCCCCCCCCCCCCCCCCCCCCCCCCCCCCCCCCTTTGGTGCTTACAGATCCATCAGCAGACGGCGCGGGTCTTCCAGCGCTTCTTTCACGCGCACGAGGAAGGTCACGGCGCCCTTGCCGTCGACGATGCGGTGGTCATAGCTCAGCGCCAGATACATCATCGGGCGGATCACGATCTGGCCGCCGACCACCACCGGGCGGTCCTGGATCTTGTGCATGCCCAGGATCCCCGATTGCGGCGGGTTCAGGATCGGGCTGGACATCAGCGAGCCATAGACCCCGCCGTTCGAGATGGTGAAGCTGCCGCCCTGCATTTCCGGCAGGGTCAGCTTGCCGTCGCGGGCGCGCAGGCCCAGTTCGGCGATCTCTTTCTCGATCTGGGCGAAGGATTTCTGGTCGGCGTCGCGCACGACCGGCACGACCAGACCCGAAGGCGTGCCGACCGCCACGCCCATGTGGACGTAGTTTTTATAGACCACATCGCCGCCGTCGATCTCGGCATTGACTTCGGGTACTTCCTTCAGCGCGTGGCAGCAGGCCTTGACGAAGAAGGACATGAAGCCAAGTTTGACTTTGTGTTTCTTTTCAAAGGCATCCTTGTATTCGTTGCGCAGGTCCATGATGCCTTTCATGTCCACCTCGTTATAGGTGGTCAGCATCGCGGCGGTGTTCTGCGCGTCTTTCAGGCGGCGGGCGATCGTGGCGCGCAGGCGGGTCATCTTGACGCGCTCTTCGCGGGCGGCGTCGGTCGGGGCGCTGGCGTTGCGCGGCAGTTGCGCGGGTTCCGGCGCGCTGGCGGTGCGGGCGGGGGCAGTGGCGGCTTTCGCCACGTCTTCCTTCATCACCCGGCCATCGCGGCCCGATCCGGCCACGGCGTCACGGTCGATGCCCTTTTCGGCCATCGCCTTTTTCGCCGAAGGCGCATCCTCGACATCGCTGCGCGGGGTCAACTGCTCCGGCCCGGCACCGGGCGAGCCGACGGCCTCGGCCTTTTCGGCGGGCGTGTCCTTGGCCGGGGTGGGGGCGGCACCGGCGGCGCCTTCGGTGATGATCGCGAGCTTTGCCTTGGCGTCGACGGTCGCGCCCTCGGGGGCCAGGATTTCGGCCAGAACACCGGCGGCGGGGCTGGGCACCTCGACCGACACCTTGTCGGTTTCCAGTTCGCACAGCATTTCATCCTGCGCCACCGCATCGCCAACCTTCTTGAACCAGGTGGCCACGGTCGCCTCGGTCACGCTCTCGCCCAGCGTCGGCACCATCACGTCGATATTCTTGGACATTGTTCCCTCCTGCGGGGCGGCCTTGGCCTTGGTCCCCGGATGATCTTGATCTTGTTCGGAAATCGTCGCCAGCAGCGCATCCGGCCCGACGGTCGCGCCCTCGACGGCGACCAGCGGGCCAAGGATGCCGGCGGCAGGGGACGGCACTTCCACCGTCACCTTGTCGGTTTCCAGTTCGCACAGCATTTCATCAACCGCCACGACATCGCCCGGTTTCTTGAACCAGGTCGCCACCGTGGCCTCGGTGACGCTTTCGCCCAGGGTGGGGACGCGGACCTCAGTCATGGCCCCAGCCCTTTGTCAGCGCCTGATCGACCAGGGTTTCCTGTTCGTGCTTGTGGCGGCTGGCCAGACCCGTCGCGGGCGAGGCAGATGCGGCGCGGCCGGCATAGACCGGGCGGCGGTGGGTCGCCTCGATCTTGTTCAGCACCCATTCCAGGTTCGGCTCGACAAAGAACCAGGCGCCCTGGTTCTTCGGCTCCTCTTGGCACCAGACCATTTCGGCACCCTTGAAGCGCGACAGTTCCTTGATCAGCGACTGTTGCGGGAAGGGGTAGAACTGTTCCAGACGCAGCAGATAGACGTCGTTCAGGCCGCGCGCATCGCGTTCGGCCAGAAGGTCGTAATAGACCTTGCCCGAGGCAATGACGACGCGCTTGATCTGGTCGTCTGCGGCCAAGGTCAGGCCCGCGCGGCCGCGTTCGGCATCGTCCTGCAACACCCGGTGGAAGGTCGAGCCGGTGGTGAACTCATCCGCCGTCGACACGGCCTTGGGGTGACGCAGCAGCGATTTCGGCGTCATCAGCACCAGGGGCTTGCGGAAGCCGCGCTTCAACTGGCGGCGCAGGATGTGGAAATAGTTCGCCGGCGTGGTGCAGTTGGCGACGATCCAGTTGTCTTCGGCGCACATTTGCAGGAACCGTTCCAGACGGGCGCTGGAATGCTCGGGGCCTTGCCCCTCGAACCCGTGCGGCAGCAGCATGACAAGGCCCGACATCCGCAGCCATTTGCGTTCGCCCGAGCTGATGAACTGGTCGAACATGATCTGCGCGCCATTGGCGAAGTCGCCGAACTGGGCTTCCCACAGCGTCAGGGCGTTCGGTTCGGCCAGCGAATAGCCGTATTCAAAGCCCAGGACCGCATATTCCGACAGCATCGAGTCGATCACCTCATACGCGGCCTGACCGGCACGGATGTGGTTCAGCGGGTAATAGCGTTCCTCGCTGTTCTGGTCGATGAAGGCGGAATGGCGATGGCTGAAGGTGCCGCGCGTGCTGTCCTGACCGGCCAGGCGCACCGGGTGGCCTTCGGTCAGCAGGCTGCCAAAGGCCAGGGCCTCGGCGGTGGCCCAGTCAAAGCCCTGACCGCTGGCGAACATCTGCGACTTGGCGTCAAGCTGGCGGGCGACGGTCTTGTGGATGTCGAACCCGTCCGGCACGGTGGTCAGCACGGTGCCGATCTCGGCCATCGTCTCGGGCGCGATGGCGGTGCGGCCGGCGTCATATTCGGCGCCCTCGGTCGACAGGCCCGACCATTTGCCATCCAGCCAGTCGGCCTTGTTCGGCTTGAAGTTCTTGCCGATCTCGAACTCCTCGTTCAGATGCGCCTGGAAGGCGGCCTTCATATCCTCGATCTCGCCCTCGGGGATCAGGCCGTCCTTGACCAGACGTTCGGTGTAAAGTTGCAGCGTCGTCTTGTGGCCCTTGATGGTCTTGTACATCGCGGGGTTGGTGAACATCGGCTCATCGCCTTCGTTGTGACCGAAGCGGCGATAGCAGAAGATGTCCAGCACGACATCCTTGGCGAATTTCTGGCGGAACTCGGTCGCGACCTTGGCGGCATGGACCACGGCCTCGGGGTCGTCGCCATTGACGTGGAAGATCGGCGCCTCGACCATCAGCGCGATATCGGTGGGATAGGGGCTGGTGCGGCTGAAATGCGGCGCGGTGGTAAAGCCGATCTGGTTGTTCACCACGATATGCATGGTGCCGCCGGTGCGGTGGCCCTTGATCCCTGAAAGCTGGAAGCATTCGGCCACGACGCCCTGACCGGCAAAGGCCGCATCGCCATGCAGCAGCACCGGCAGCACGCTGGTGCGCGGCGCGCGGTCGCCCAGCTGGTCGCCCTTGGCGCGGCATTTGCCCAGCACGACCGGGTTCACCGCCTCGAGGTGGCTGGGGTTCGCGGTCAGCGACAGGTGGACGGAATTGCCGTCAAAGGCGCGGTCCGAACTTGCGCCCAGGTGATACTTCACATCGCCCGAACCGTCGACATCCTCGGGCTTGTAGCTGCCGCCCTGAAACTCGTGGAAGATGGCGCGGAAGGGCTTGCCCATGACGTTGGCCAGAACCGACAGGCGGCCGCGGTGCGGCATCCCGATCACGATGTCCTTGACCCCAAGCGCGCCGCCGCGCTTGATGATCTGCTCCATCGCGGGGATCAGCGCCTCGCCCCCGTCAAGGCCGAACCGCTTGGTGCCCATGTATTTGACATGCAGGAACTTTTCAAAGCCCTCGGCCTCGACCAGCTTGTTCAGGATGGCGCGGCGGCCTTCGCGGGTAAAGGCGATTTCCTTGCCCAGCCCCTCGATCCGGGCCTTCAGCCAGGAGGCCTGTTCCATGTCGGAAATGTGCATGTATTGCAGCGCGAAGGTGCCGCAATAGGTGCGCCGCACGATGTCCAGGATCTGCCGCATCGAGGCATGGGTCAGGCCCAGCACATTGTCGATGAAAATCGGGCGGTCCATGTCGGCATCGGTAAAGCCGTAATGGGCCGGGTCCAGTTCCGGGTGGGGCTTGACGTCGCGCAGGCCCAGCGGGTCCAGATCGGCGATCAGGTGGCCGTTGATGCGATAGGCGCGGATGATCATGATCGCGCGGATGCTGTCCAGCACGGCGCGTTTCACCTGATCGTCCGACAGCTTGACGCCCTGCTCGGCGGCCTTGGCGGTGATCTTGTCACCGGCGGCTTTCGCCTCACGCGCGGCGGGCCATTCGCCGGTCAGCGCGGCGGTCAGGTCATCGGCGGTCTGCGGCGGCCAATCGGCGCGCGCCCAGGACGGGCCGCTGGCGGCGCGCGTCACATCGCCTTCGGCATCGCCCAGGCTGGCAAAGAAATCCGCCCATGCCGCATCGACCGAGGCCGGATCGGCGGCGTAACTGGCGTAAAGCTGTTCCACATAATCGGCGTTATGGCCCTGCAAAAAGCTGGAATCGTGGAAAGCGGCATTCGGGGACTGGTCGTTCATTCTTGGACCTCTTGGGCAAACTGTCGGAGCCTCAGCGCTGACAGGTGACGACGATTTTGCGGATCTTGCGGTGGCCAGCGACGGGCTGCATCACGCCCGGCGCGGCGGCCCGACGGTTCGAGGCGGCGCACAGATGAGTGGCGACGGCGGCGGCCTGGGCGTTGGTGACGCTGCCGGTTTCGACCAGCACCAGACCGCCGCGTTCGGTCTGGCTGACGCCGGCGACCGCCTGAGGCGGCAGGCCGGTCAGTTGGGGCCAGTCGGCATTGGGGTTACGATGATCGCGCCCGCCGGGCGCCGCGCCGCAACCTGCCAGAACGGCCAGCGTGGTGGCGGTCAGCGCCGCGCGCCGCAGGCCTGCCCCTGGCTGGGCCTTCGGTCTGGCTGGCGGATGGGCGGGCGGTGTCATGCCTGTCTCCCCACAGGACGGGTCGGGGACGGATGCCCCCGACCGCTGACGCATCACTTGGCGGCGTCGATGGCCTGCATCACGGCCTCACCCAGATGGGCGGGGCTGTCGGCGACGACGATCCCGGCCTTTTTCATGGCCTCGATCTTGGATTCCGCATCGCCCTTGCCACCGGCCACGATGGCACCGGCATGGCCCATGCGGCGGCCCTTCGGCGCGGTGCGGCCCGCGATGAAACCGGCGGTCGGCTTCCAGCGGCCCTTTTTCTTTTGTTCGGCCAGGAACTCGGCGGCTTCTTCCTCGGCCGAGCCACCGATCTCACCGATCATGATGATGCTGGTGGTTTCCGGGTCGTTCAGGAACATTTCCAGCACGTCGATATGTTCGGTGCCCTTGATCGGGTCGCCGCCGATGCCGACGGCGGTCGACTGGCCAAGGCCCAGGTCCGAGGTCTGCTTGACCGCCTCATAGGTCAGCGTCCCCGAGCGCGACACGACGCCGACCGAGCCACGCTTGTGGATGTGGCCGGGCATGATGCCGATCTTGCATTCGTCGGGGGTGATGACGCCGGGGCAGTTCGGCCCGATCAGGCGCGATTTGGTGCCCGCCAGGGCGCGCTTGACGCGCATCATGTCCAGCACCGGGATGCCTTCGGTGATGCAGACGATCAGTTCGATCCCGGCGTCGATCGCCTCAAGGATGGAGTCGGCGGCAAAGGGCGGCGGCACATAGATCGCGCTGGCGTTGGCGCCGGTCTTGGCGCGGGCTTCATGCACGCTGTCGAACACCGGCAGGTTCAGGTGCTGGGTGCCGCCCTTGCCGGGCGTCACGCCGCCGACCATCTGGGTGCCATAGGCAATCGCCTGTTCCGAATGGAAGGTGCCCTGGCTGCCGGTGAAGCCCTGGCAGATCACCTTGGTGTTTTTATCGACGAGAATGGCCATGGTGGCTCCTTAACGTTCGGACAGAAGCGAAAGACGGAAGATGCGGGACGAGCCGCGATCGGTGACATTGGGGTCGATCAGCACCAGCGTGTTGCGCGACCGGTATTTGGCGGCAGGCCCGAAGGGGGTCTGCTGGACCGCGCCATAAGCGGCGGTCAGCGCGTTCGACACCTCAAGCGTGGTGGCGGTGGTGTTGAAGGTCATCACGCAGGACGTGCCGTTGCCGGGGCCGTTGACGACCTGGAAGCTGACATCCTCGGTCGGGCTGATGGCGACGCCGCCGCCCGACTGCGAGGTGACGCCATTGGCCGAGGCCGCCGCTGCGACATTGGCGAACTTCGGCAGGCTTGCACCGCAGACATTGTCGAACAGGCCGATGGCGCGGGTCGGGCTGACCAGCGCCGGGCCGGTGGCGACATTGCCCGCCGGCGGGATCGCACCGGGCGCACCGCCCGGCAGGTTCAGGCCGACGCCCGGCGCGCAGGCGGTCAGGGCCAGGGCGGCAGCGGTGAGGAGGGGGAATTTCATGGTCCGGTCTCCGGGTTCGGGGCTATTCACCAGCGCGGGCGACGATGGCCGCCCCACGCAAGACGCCAAGCTCAACATGGTTGATGACACCCATCACCATCGGCCCGCCGTTGAAGGTGCCTTTCCAGATCTTGTCGGCCTTGAAATAGCCCGATGGATCAGCCGGCTTGGCCCTGGATGCAGCGATGATCGGTGCCAGCAGGGATTCTGCCTCGGCCGGGGTCATCCCGGACACGCCGATCACGCATTTCGGATCGGCCGCCGTCGAGGAAATCGCCGCAACCACCCGATAGCCATCTGCGGAGTAATAGTGCAGGCGCTGTTCGGATTGTTCATAGCGATAGCCCGCCGTTTTGAAGGCGGCACGCGCGGCTTTCACATCGGGCAGGTGCTTTTGACAGATCGCCGCGAAATCGGCGGCGCGCTGCAACAGACTGGCATCGGCGGCCTGCGCCACGGCAGGCAGCTCCACCAGCGCCAATGCAAGAGCCGCGGCCCGCATCACCCCTTCACCGCCTTGACGATCTTCTGCGCCGCGTCCGACAGGTTGTCGCCCGCGATCACGTTCAGGCCGGAATTGGCGATGATGTCCTTGCCTTTTTCGACGTTGGTGCCCTCAAGCCGGACGACCAGCGGAACCTTCAGCCCGACTTCCTTCACCGCGGCGATGATGCCCTCGGCGATGATGTCGCAGCGCATGATGCCGCCGAAGATGTTGACCAGGATGCCCTTCACGTTCGGGTCGCTGGTGATGATCTTGAACGCCTCGGTCACCTTTTCCTTGGTCGCGCCGCCGCCGACGTCCAGGAAGTTCGCGGGTTCCGCACCATACAGCTTGATGATGTCCATCGTGGCCATGGCCAGACCGGCGCCGTTGACCATGCAGCCGATTTCACCGTCCAGCGCGATATAGTTCAGGTCGAACTTCGACGCCGCCAGTTCCTTGGGGTCTTCCTCGGTCTCGTCGCGCAGGGCGGCGATGTCGGCGTGGCGGTAGATGGCGTTGCCGTCGAAGCCCATCTTGGCGTCCAGCGCCTTGAGGTTGCCATCGGTGGTCACGATCAGCGGGTTGATCTCCAGCATCTCCATGTCCTTGTCGATGAACAGGCGATAGAGATCCTTGATCAGCTTCACGCATTGCTTGACCTGCGCGCCCTCAAGCCCAAGGGCGAAGGCGACGCGGCGGCCGTGCCAGTCCGACAGACCCGAGGCCGGGTCGACGCTGAAGCTGACGATCTTTTCGGGGGTGTTGGCCGCGACTTCCTCGATATCCATGCCGCCTTCGGTCGAGACGACGAAGCTGACGCGCGAGGTCTGGCGGTCGACCAGCAGCGCAAGATAAAGCTCGCGCGAGATGTCGCTGCCGTCTTCGATATAGATGCGGTTGACCTGCTTGCCGGCCGGGCCGGTCTGGTGGGTCACCAGCGTGCGGCCCAGCATCTGACGGGCCAGCTCGTCGGCCTCTTCGACCGACTTGGCCAGACGGACGCCGCCCTTTTCACCGGCCTCGGCCTCTTTGAACTTGCCCTTGCCACGGCCACCAGCGTGGATCTGGGCCTTGACGACCCACAGCGGGCCATCCAGTTCGCCGGCCGCGCGCTTGGCCTCATCGGCCTTCAGCACGATCCGGCCATCGGAAACCGGAACGCCGTAGTCGCGCAGCAAAGCCTTGGCCTGATATTCATGGATGTTCATGGCACCGTCCCACGTCTGAAAGGGTTTGGGTTTGGCTGGTGATTGCCACATCGGCGGCCCCGAACAAAGGGAAATACACGACGAAAGGCGGAAAACGGCCGAAAAGATGTGAATGTGATCACGCGTCGGAAAAGTGTGATCACAAAAATCGTTCCGTCAGGCCCCGCTGTTGGCGCAAACGGGCGGGCATCGACGTGGCGGCGCTGATTCTAACATCGCAGCCGCCCGCTGTCTGCCCGCGATGCGCGCCGCCGGACCAAAGCGGAAACGGTTGCAATGCAGGGTTGCGCGGCGGTCCGTTCCGACCCGTGCGACCCGACTTTTATCGTCGCAAGGGCCGCTGACCCAGCATGGCATATTCACGCGATCTGCAAGGCTAACATACTGCGCACGGGTTTTTTTCCTTGAGGTCTACCGTTATGTCCACCATTGCCAATTCTACCGCGGCCGGGTCTTTTCTGACCAGAAGCGGCGCCTATGCCTCGCTTCTGGATCTGAACAAGGTCTTGGCCGAGGGCCTGAGCCTTAGCCCGGTGTTCGCGGCCGCCAGTGCCGCGTCGGGCAGCACCCTGCCCAAGGCGATGCCGGTGATCGGCACGGCGGGCAATGACACGCTGATCGGCACCGCGCTGAATGATACGCTCTATGGCGGTGCGGGCGACGACCGTCTGGACGGCGGCGCGGGCAATGACCTGCTTTATGGCGTCAGCGGCAATGACACGCTGAACGGCGGCGCCGGCAATGACTATCTGGTGGGTGCGCTGGGCGACGACGTGATGATGGGCGGCGACGGCATCGACACCGCGACCTTTGCCTTTCCGCGCGCCGCCAAGGTTGACCTGAACCTGACCGGGCGTCAGCAGACCGGCTATGGCAACGACCTGCTGACCGGGATCGAGAATGTCACCACCGGGATCGGCAATGACAGCGTGACCGGCAACGGCCTGGCCAATGTGGTGCAGACCGGGGGCGGCAATGACACGGTGCGCGCCGGTGCGGGCAATGATGTGGTTGACGGCGGCCTGGGCAATGACCTGCTGGATGGCGGCGCGGGCATCGACACGCTTGTGTTCAGTGGGGCCGGAGCGGCGCGGGTGAACCTGGGCACGACCGGGGCGCAAAGCACCGGCAGCTACGGTGTCGACACGGTGCTGAACATCGAGAACGTCACCGGCGGGGCCGGGGCCGACGTGATCACCGGCAATGGCCAGGCCAATGTGCTGACCGGCGGCGGCGGTAACGACCAGCTGTTCGGGATGGCCGGGGCGGATCAACTGATCGGCGCCAATGGCAATGACGTTCTGGACGGCGGCGCGGGCAATGACGTGCTGACCGGCGGGGCGGGCAATGACGTGATCCGCGGCGGCCTGGGCAATGACACGGTGGTGTTCAACGGCCCGTCGGCGGTGCGCGTCGCGCTTAGCCTGACGCGCGCGCAGACCACCGGCCACGGCCTTGACCAGATCACCGATGTCGAGAACGTCATCGGCGGATCGGGGTCGGACCGGGTGGTCGGCAATGACCTGTCCAACCTGCTTTACGGCAATGCCGGCAATGACAGCCTGGCCGGGGCAGCCGGTTCGGACCTGCTGTCGGGCGGGCTGGGCGACGATCAGCTGCTGGGCGGTGTCGGCATTGACGTGATGATCGGCGGCGCCGGGGCGGATCAGTTCATCTTCCGTGCGGGCCACGGCAGTGATGTCATCCAGGATTTCCAGGTCAACACCGACAAGATCGTGATCGACAGCGGCGCCAGCAGTTTCTCGCAGGTGGCGATCAGCCAGTCGGGCGCGAATACGGTGCTGAGCTTCGGCGATGTCCGGGTCACGCTGCTGAATGTCGACCATGGCACGGTGGATTCGGGCGACTTCCTGTTCGTCTGATCGGACCGTCCACGAAACAAGGCCCCCGCGCGTGCGGCGCGGGGGCTTTTCTATTGCGCGGCGGCGCGTATCGGCCCGATCAGTTCAGCAACACCATGTAAAGCCCGGCATTTCCGCCCACCAGCGCCTCGAACTGGCGCAGGCTGTCGGCATTGATCAGTTGGCCTGCCTTGGCATGGGGCAGGGCCTCGGTGCCTTGCAGCCAGCCGATCACATCGACCGGCGCGGGGTCGGCCAGCCAGGATGACAGATCGATCCCGTGGCCCGGCGCGAACCGCCAGAACGGGATCAGCAGCTTGCCATCCAGCAGCTTTTCGCCATCGGCCAGGACGTTCAGCCAGGCCTCGCCGGTGCCTGCGGGCAGCGAAAAGCCAAGCGCGGCCTGCTGGCGGTCATTCGGGATCCATTCGCGGTCATTGTCGGTTTCCAGCGCGACCGCTGTCCAGAAGTCGCGGTTGGCGGCGATCATGTTGCGCAGATGGGTGACGGTCTTGCCGACGCGCGCGGGGTCCGGCTGATGGCGCAGGGTGGCCAGCGTGGCCGCGATCATGTCGGCCATACCGCCGTATTCCATCGCCATCATCGCGCCCATGCCCGGCTCACCCCCGGCTTGGGCGGAGGTCTGCCATTGCGCGGCCAGTCCCTGACGCAGGGCGATCATGCGGGCGATTTCGGGGGCGGGGTCAAAGGCCAGCACGCCCTCGGCCCCGGCGGCGATCAGGTGGCTGTAGGCGCGCAGCCAGTGCAGATCGGCGGCATCAAAGCGCACCTCGGCCCCGGCCAGGTCGATGGGGGGCAGTTCGTTGCCTTGATCGTCCCAGCGGATGCCGCCAAGCCCGAGTGTGTCCGAGACCATCGCCACCAGCCCCTCGGCCGGGCCGCGTTGGCCGTTGGCGTCGATGTCGATCCACAGATCGGCCAGCCGCAGCACTAGACCCGCATCCGCTGGAACCTCGGCGGGAATATGGTCGCGCGTCGCCTCCATCGCGGAGGCCAGGTTTTCGGCCAGGTCGTTCAGATAGCGGTCGGTCAGCGGCTGCGGATCGGCATTGGTGGGTAGCTCGGTCGACAGCGCGGGCAGCGGCGCGATCATGCCGGTGGCCCCGATGCGCCACCGCGCCTGATAGGCCCCCTCGATCCCGGCCAGAAAGCTGGTCGCGGCCAGGCCCATCTGCTGTTCCGGGCTGGGATCCTCCAGCGCCGCCAGCATGTCGCGCGCCGCAATCAGGCCGTTGTCGCGGATCAGGGCGGACACATCGGTGGTGTCGGCGGCGGCCAGCGGCTGCGCCAGCAGCGGCGCGGCGGTCAGGGCCAAAGCGGCCAGCAAACGGATTTTCATGATGACCTCTGGAATGAAAAAGGGCGCGCCGATCATGGCGCGCCCCGGGTTCAGGTGCAAGCTGGCCAGACCTCAGGCGAGGCTGGGGTCGATGCCTTTGCAGGCCTCGACCAGACCTTTGACCGCATCCACCGATTTGTCGAACATCGCCTGTTCGTCCTTGTTCAGCGTGATGTCGATGACCTTTTCGATGCCCTTCGCGCCGATCACGGTCGGAACGCCGACATACATGCCCTTCAGCCCATAGGCGCCATCGACCCAGGCGGCGCAGGGCAACACGCGCTTTTGATCCTTCAGATAGGCTTCGGCCATCTCGATCGCACTGGTCGCGGGGGCGTAGAAGGCCGAACCGGTCTTCAGCAGGCCGACGATCTCGGCGCCGCCATCGCGGGTGCGCTGGACGATGGCGTCCAGCTTGTCCTGGGTTGTCCAGCCCATCTTGACCAGATCCGGCAGCGGGATGCCCGCGACGGTCGAGTAACGGGTCAGCGGCACCATCGTGTCGCCATGGCCGCCCAGCACGAAGGCGGTGACGTCCTTCATCGAGACGTCGAACTCGAGCGAGAGGAAGTGGCGGAAGCGGGCGCTGTCCAGCACCCCGGCCATGCCGACGACCTTTTCGGCGGGCAGGCCGCTGAACTGTTGCAGCGCCCAGACCATCGCATCCAGCGGGTTGGTGATGCAGATGACGAAGGCGTTCGGGGCATGGGCCTTGATGCCTTCGCCGACCGATTTCATGACCTTCAGGTTGATGCCCAGCAGGTCGTCGCGCGACATGCCCGGCTTGCGCGGCACACCGGCGGTGACGATGCAGACATCGGCGCCCGCGATGTCGGCGTAGTCGTTGGTGCCCTTCATGCGGGCGTCGAAGCCTTCGGACGGGCCGGATTCAGCGATATCAAGCGCCTTGCCCTGCGGAATGCCCTCGGCAATGTCGAACATCACGACATCGCCCAGTTCCTTCATCGCGGTCAGGTGGGCAAGGGTGCCGCCGATCTGTCCGGCGCCGATCAGGGCGATTTTCGGTCTGGCCATGGAATCCTCCGATTGTGCATGGGTGGTTGCCGTCCGGTTAGGGGATTGGCACTGTCCGCGCAAGGTCTGCGCCGAAAGTCGCAGGTTGTTTGCGCTATCCGGGGGGCGATTTTGGAACTTTCTGTCGCGGGATGGGCGCTGGCGGTGCTGGCGGCGGTTGCGGTGGGGCTGGCCAAGGGCGGGCTGTCGATGGTCAGCATGATCGCGGTGCCGATCCTGTCGCTGGTAATGTCGCCGGTGCAGGCGGCGGGGATCCTGTTGCCGGTCTATGTCGTGTCCGATCTGTTCGGGCTGATCGTCTGGCGGCGCGACGTGCGCTGGCGGGTGCTGGGGCTGGCGATGCCCGGCACGCTGGCGGGGGTCGGCATCGGCTGGGCCTTGGCCAGCCGTGTCAGCGATGCGGCGGTGGCGGGCGTCGTCGGCGGCATCGGCCTGGTCTTTGCGCTGAATGCGCTGATCCGCCCGCCTTTGGGCGCGCAACCCGGACAGGCGCAGGCTGGCCCCGCGACGATCTGGGGCGTGGTGGCAGGCTTTACCAGCTTTGTCAGCCATGCCGGCGCGCCGCCCTGGCAGATCTATGTTCAGCCGCTGCGGCTGCCGGTGGTGGCTTATGCGGGCACGACCACCGTCTATTTCGCGCTGCTGAACGCGGCGAAACTTGGCCCCTATGCCGCGCTTGGGCAGCTGAGCGCCGCCAATCTGCGGATGTCGGTGATGCTGCTGCTGCCTGCCGCGCTGTCGGTCTGGGTGGGCATGCGGCTGGTGCGGATCATCCCGCAGGCGATGTTTTACCGGCTGATCACCTGGGCCTTGCTGATCGTCTCGCTGCGGCTGGTCTGGGTGGCGCTGGCCTAGCCCACCTCATAGGGCAGCACGCCGCGCCGGTCGGGGCGGATGGTCAGGCGGCGTTCCAGCGGTGGCACGCTGCGCTGATGACAATCGGCGCGTTCGCAAATCCGGCAGGAAATGCCGATCGGCTGATAGGCCAGCGGATTGTCCAGATCCAGATCATCGGCATAGACCAGTTGCCGCGCATGGGCGATTTCGCAGCCAAGGCCGATGGCATAGCGGCGCACCGGCGCGGCAAAGCTGCCGCCGGGCTTGGACACATCGCGCGCCAGGCACAGATAGCGCACGCCGTCCGGGGTTTCGGCCAGTTGCCGCAGGAAGCGGCCAGGTGTTTCAAAGGCCTGATGCACGTTCCACAAGGGGCAGGCCCCGCCATAGCGCGCGAATTGCAGCCGGGTGGCGGAATGGCGCTTGGTGATCGTGCCGGCCTGATCGACGCGCACGAAGAAAAATGGCACGCCCTTGGCGCCGGGGCGTTGCAGCGTGGACAGCCGGTGCGCGACCTGTTCGACCGAGGCCCCAAAGGCCCTCGCCAGCCGTTCCAGATCGTGACGGCTGTGCTGCGCGGCTGTGCAGAAGCTGCGATAGGGCAGCAGCGCCGCCCCGGCGAAATAATTTGCAAGGCCGATCTTGGCGATGCCGCGCGCGGTATCGGTGCGGAACCGCGCCAGGTCCAGCGTCGCCTCGATCAGGTCGTCATGCAGACTGATCGCCACCTGATGCCACATCTGAAAGGCGCGGGTGGCGGCATCGGCGGCTGATGACAGCACCAGGCGCCGCCCGTCGATGGCCCGCAACGTGTCGGTCTCGGCCTGGGCGACGGTCAGCCCGGCCTGCGCCAACAGGTCGGTCGCGCGCGCCACCGGATCAAGCCTGCGGCCATCGGGGGCAGCGGCGCGTTCAGCCGCGCGATCCACGGCGTCGATGTAATTGTCGCAATAGTGGAAAAAGTCGCGCACTTCCTCCCACGGGCTGTCTGCGGGGCGGCTGCCGTCGCGACCCAGCGATTCATCCATCGAGGCCAACCGTTCATGCACCTGCCGATAGGCGCGGTGCAGCGACAGGAACGCCCGCGCCAGCGACGGCGCGTTGGTCGCGGCCAGACGCAGATCGGCCAGCGGCGGGCTGCCTGCGGCATCGGCCGCCAGCACCGGATCGGCCAGGGCCTCGCGCATGTCGCTGACCAGGCGCTCGGCGTCATCCTCGGCCAGGGCGGTCACGTCCAGCGCGAACTCGCCCGCCAGCTTCAGCACCACCCCGGCGCTGACCGGGCGGTGGTTGTTTTCCATCTGGTTGAGATAGGGAAGCGAGACGCCCAGCCGGTCGGCAAAGACCTTTTGCGTCAGGCCAAGGCGTTGGCGGGTCTCGCGCAGCTTGGCCCCGGCATAGATTTTTTGCATGGCCATCGGCGCCCCCTTTGCAATTTCGCGCAGGATGCCTTTGCAAAGATGCGCTGTCAAACCGGCGTCAGTCGTCGTCCTGCGCACGGCGGTTGCGTGCCGCGACCCATGCAAGCGCCAGCAGCGTTGCCGAACACGAGGCCAGCATGACGCCCAGCAGCACCTCGGCCCCGGTGGCCGGGGTCAGCGCCGCGCCCGCGAGTGCCGACAGCGCCGCGCCGCCGCCGATGTTCAGCGCCCCGCCAAGGCCCGAGGCCGAGGCCGCCAGTTCGGGGCGCACCGACATCATCCCGGCATTGGCATTCGGCAGCACCAACCCGTTCGAGATGCCAAGCGCCCCGACGGCCCCGAAAAAGATCACCGGATGATGCAGTCCGGCCAGCATCAGCGCCAGGGCAACGCCCAGGGCCAGCACGCCGACGCCCGCCCCCAGCCGGATCATGCGGTCGATCCCCAGCCGCACGGATAGCCGCCCGGCCAGAAAATTGCCCGCCGCATAGCCAAGCGCGGGCGCGGCGAACCAGCCGCCCAGTTGCGCGGGCGTCAGGTGATAGACCTCGGATCCGATGAAGGCCGCGCCGCCCAGATAGGCGAAAAATGCCCCTGAACTGGTGGTCGCGGCGGCGCAATAGCCCCAGAAGCGGTGGCTGGCCAGCAGCCGCGGCCAGGCGCGGCGCTGCGCGGCAAAGCCGCCGGGGGCGGGGCGGGCGGTCTCGGACAGGTCGGCCCAGACCAGGGCCAGCACCGCCAGCCCGCACAGGCCCAGAAAGGCAAAGCTGGCGCGCCAGCCAAAGGCCTGATCCAGTGCGCCGCCGATCAGCGGGCCGATCATCGGCACCACCGACATGCCCATGGTGACATAGCCGATCATGCTGGCGGCGCGCGGCCCCTCGACCAGATCGCGGACGACGGCGCGCGACAGCACGATGGCGGTGACGACGATAGCCTGCGCCATGCGACAGATCAGAAAGACCGTCGCATTGGGCGCGACCAGTGTGCCAAGTGTCGCCAGCAGGAACAGCGCAATCGCGGCCATCGTCACGGGCCGCCGCCCGAAGCGGTCCGAGATCGGCCCGATCAGCAATTGCAGCACCGCGCCAACCCCCAGATAGGCCGAGACGGACAGTTGCATCACCCGGTAATCGACCCCGAATTCGGCCGCCATCCCCGCCAGCGAGGGCAGGAAGATGTTCATGCTGAGCGCCGAAAGCCCGGCCATCAGGACCAGGGTGATGATGCGGGGCTGGCGAATGGGCTGCGTCATGACCACTCCTGAAAGATGAACCAGGCCCCGGCGGCGATCAGCGCAAAGCCCACGCCATGCTGCCAGGTGATGCGCTCGCCCAGGTAGAGCCACGAAAACAGCGCGAAGACGGTCAGGGTGATGACCTCTTGAATGGTCTTGAGTTGCGCGGCGCTGAAATGGCCGTGGCCGATGCGGTTCGCCGGCACCTGCAAGACATATTCAAACAGCGCGATGCCCCAGCTGATCAGAATGACCGCGATCAACGGCGCGGATTTGAACTTCAGATGGCCATACCAGGCGAAGGTCATGAAGACATTCGAGGCGATCAGCAGCAGGACGGTGGCGACGGGAATGGGCAGGCTGGGCATGGCAGATCCGGGCAATATGTCCCTGCTTACGCGCTGCGGCGTGCTGCGGAAAGGGGTTTGGGCCGCCTGAGCAGGTCCGCAAAGGGTAAGTGCAGCGCATGTAAGCTGTGCAGGAATGCACAGACTTTTGGGCGAAAGATGATTGTCGCGTGGCGGTCTGCTCGTTATGCTTGTGTTGAAAACGATCTAGACCCGGACCCATCCATGACCTCACCTGATCGCCCCGAGACCGGCATCATCCTGTGGAGCAACGCTGACCGCGGCGTTGCGGTGATCTGGTGCGAGGATCAGAAACGTCTGGCCTATGCCGCGTTGTCGGCGAACACATCCGAAGACGTGCCGCAGGGCGGTGATCTTGTCGCGTTTCGCAGCCAGGTTGTCGGCGACCTGCGGCTGGCGCGCAGCCTGCGCGTGGTCAGCCGCGGCTGGCACCCGCAGCTGGTCGAGGCCCTGCGCGACACCGCCTGCGTCACCGAGACCGATCAGGCGGTCGGCGCCAAGGTCAGCTATCTGCGCCCGGTGGGCTGACCCTTTTCCGATTGAGGCAGAGTCAGGCGACCCGACCGCGCGGAGATGCGTGGCTTGGTATGATGTCCTTGGGCTGTCGATCCGCTGCGCAGGAATGTCCCCGACGCCGCAGGGACCGAGGGTGGCCTCCGGTCCCCGTGATACGAGCCATCATTTGCAACGGCGCAGGGCGCTGAGTGGATCTGCTGACGTTGGTCAATCCGCCGATGAGCATCCATCTGGAGCCGTAACTAGCGCTTTGAATGGCATGGCTTCTATGAAGCCTATGCTGGAATAAGCGGGATTCCCTGGAGCACGGGCAATTCGGCGCGCGCCGGTCAAGGGCTGCCTGGTCCGAGCGGCTGCTGCCACGGGCGCATATCGCCGGGCGCACCGACAAAACTGCGGTAATGGTTCATTGCGGGGGAACTGCGCTTGCGGCGTGGCGCGGCGTTGGGAGCCGACGGCGGCGGTCACTGATGCGGATCGACCCCAGGGGGCATCTCTGCTTCAGCGCGGCCACGGCCGGGATCATGGTGGAAGCGACCAAATGTGCAGGCGGAAGCTGTGCAGGCGCTGGGCGGGCGGCGGCTGACCGCGATCTGACGGTTGGGCGGGCGTCGCCAACCATCGCGCGCGTTGGGTGGTGTCGATGCGCTGCGATGCCGGGTCATGCCATGGTTGGGGCAGGACCTGCCCCGGCTTCATCAGTGACTGTTGACTAAAGTGCCTTCGCAACCAGCCCGATCACATCCGACGCGGCGGATCTGCCCGCCCCAAGGGACGTCGGCCGCCGCATTGGCGTTGGTCCGTCCCACTCGGCAAACGGGCCGGGCAATCAGCAACAGCCGCCGGACGCTTTACGAACACGTCCGAATCAGGGGCTGATGACCCTGCATTCGGCGCTGCGGGCCTCAAGCCGTTTGCAGGTCAGCCAGGCGTCATCGCGGCTAAGACGGTGGAAGCGCCCCTCAAACCCGCGCGCCGTGTCGCGGATATCGCGGCGGGCGTTTTGCAGGGTTCCAGCCTCGGCCAAAGCGGTCTGCAACAGCGCCTTCTCGGCGCCCGCTTTCGAGGTGAACAGCCCCAGCGACACCGACCAATTGCCGCTGCCGCCACCGCTGCGCGCGACGGTTTCGCGCTGCGGATTGGGGGCGGGCGCGGCGGGACTGGCCGAGGCAAGGATGACGGTATCGCCAGCCTTGCGGGCGGGGGTCGTCGGCACTGCATCTGCCGGGGTGCGGTCGCCCTCTCCCTCATCCTCGGGCGGGGGGGCGGCTGCGACCTTGCGGTTGCCGGGCTTGGCGACCGGGCGCGGGCTGCTGGCGCCAGAGGCGGCGCTGCGCGCAGGCAGTGCCGCGGTCGAGGCCTGCGCCACGGCGGCGGCAATGTCGGCTGCGGCAACCACCGGGGCAGCTTCCGCCTCGGCAATGGCGGCGGCAACGGCGCGGTCGATCGCGGGGCGGGCTGTCGGGCGCGGGCTGGTGCGCGCAACCTGGGTGGGGGCCGCAGCCGCCGTCGTCGGCAGCGCGGTTTGCGCAACCGCGCCCGGCGTCGGACGCGGGGCGGGGGCGGTTGCGCTGACCTGGGGCTGCGCGACCGGCGCCTTGGGCGCAACCACGACCCGTTGGGCGCGCGGCGTGGCGACGGGCGCGGCCTCTTCGGCCAGATAGGCGGGCGGGGCGGGGCGGTTCACATCGGCGCGCATCGGCGCGCGGCCAAAGCCCGCATCAAGCAACTGACCCATCACCTCATTGCGCTGATTGGTCGATTGGCCGCCCAGCACGGTGGCCACGACCCGCTTGCTGCCACGCTGCGCCGAGGCGGTCAGGTTGAAGCCGGCGGCGCGGGTGTAGCCGGTCTTGATCCCGTCCGCGCCTTCGTAATTGTCCAGAAACCGCGTGTTCGTCGAGGACACCCGCGCCACCCCCGCATCCGCCGTCCGGCGCGAGAAGATCGAGTAGTATTGCGGGAAATCATAGAACAGCCGCCGCCCCAGGATCGTCATGTCGCGCGCGCTGGAATAATGACCATCGGTGGTCAGGCCATGCGGGTTCATGAAATGCGAATTGCGCATCCCCAGGGCCCGTGCCGTGCGGTTCATGCGGTTTGAGAACTCGGGCACCGAACCCGAGATCCCCTCGGCAATCACGGTGGCGGCGTCATTGGCCGATTTCACCGCGGCCGCGCGGATCAGATAGCGCAGCTCGATCCGTTGACCGGGCTTCAGCCCCAGCCGCGACGGCGGCTGGTTCGCGGCATTCGATGAGACCAGGAACTTGCTGTCCAGCGAAACCTGACCGCGCTCGATCGCCTCGAACGCGATATACAGCGTCATCATCTTGGTCAGCGACGCCGGGTGCAGCTTCGCATCGGCATTGGTCGCGTACACCTCTTTCCCGGAACGGGCGTCCATGACGAAGGCGGCGAAGGGCGCAGCCATCGCGGCCAGCGGCGCGGCGACGATCATGACGGCCATCAGCACCATCATGCCGACGTGCCAAGCCACATCCTTGCGGATTCCGGTGATCCTTGCGCTCACTGCCTAGCCCTCTTCTGCCCATGGTCCCTGTTCGTTCTTTGACAGGGATTGTTTAATGAACCGTTTTTACCATGACGTGATTCGATATAAAACCGCCAATTCCCGCGATTTTCCCGCTTTCCGATCACAACTGGCGGGGCTTTGCCGACCCCGCGCCCCTGCGGGGCTTTTCCCCGCGTCCAATCCGCCTATATTGCGCCAAAGTTCACACGAGGCCGCCCGTGACCGATGCCATGACCCAGACCCCGATCCGCCGCGACAGCGCGATGCCTGGCCTGCGCTGGCTGGCCACGGGTGAGCCTGGCGATGGAAAGCCCGATGGCGACCCCGCCCTGGCGCTGAAGACGCGCCCCAAGACGCAGCGCCCGCCACTGTATAAGGTGTTGCTTCTGAACGACGATTACACCCCGATGGAGTTCGTGGTGCATGTGCTTGAGCGGTTCTTCCAGATGGACCATGCCAGTGCGATCGAGATCATGCTGACCGTCCACAAGAAGGGCCTGGCCGTGGTCGGGGTCTATACGCATGAGATCGCGGAAACCAAGGTCACGCAGGTGATGGATCTGGCGAGGCGACAAAGCCATCCGCTGCAATGCACCATGGAAAAGGAGTAAGCGGCGATGACAACGCGCGCCAATCCGCGGCTGGTGCTGGCGGCTGACGAAGGCATTCCCGACGGTCGGATCGCGGTGATCGGCGCCGATGCGGCGACCGAACTGCCGCAGGTGCCGGGGTCGTTGCACATGATCGCGCCGTTCCGCCCCGATCACGACGCCTTTGTTGCCCGCGGTCTGCCGGTCGCGGCGCAGCCCGAGGGCGATTACGCCGGGGCCTTTGTCCTGCTGCCGCGCGCCCGTGATGCAGGTCGCGCGCGCCTGGTCGAGGCGATGGCGCGTGTGGTGCCGGGCGGGCCGGTCTGGGTGGATGGCGCCAAGACCGATGGGGTCGATACCATGCTGCGCGATCTGCGCGATCTGGGGCTGGCGGTCGGCGATCCGATCGCCAAGGCGCATGGCAAGATCGCGCGCCTCGTCGCCGGTCCGGGCCTGCCCGCCGACTGGGCGGCCGCTGACCTGCATCCCGCGCCCGGCTTTGTCACGCGGCCAGGCGTCTTTTCCGCCGATGGCGTTGATCGCGGCTCGGCCCTGCTGGCGGCGGCGCTGCCGCCCAAGCTGCCGGGGCGGGTGGCTGATCTGGGGGCCGGCTGGGGGTGGCTCTCGGCGCAGGCGCTGACGCGGCCCGGGATCGACACCATCGACCTGATCGAGGCCGACGCCATCGCGCTGGATTGCGCGCGCCGCAACATTACCGATCCGCGCGCGCGCTTTCACTGGGCCGATGCCACGCGCTTTGAACCTGAGGCGCGTTATGGCGCGATCCTGATGAACCCGCCCTTCCATCAGGGGCGTGCGGCGGACCCCTCGCTTGGGCTGGCCTTCATCGCGGCGGCGGCGCGGATGCTGTCGCTGTCGGGGGCGCTGTATCTGGTGGCGAACCGGCATCTTCCCTATGAATCCGCCCTGACCGCCGCCTTCCGCGAGGTTGACGAGATCGGCGGCGACGGCGCCTTCAAGGTGATCCGCGCCGCAAAGCCTGACAGCCGCCCGCGTGGTGGCACCCGGACACCTGCCCGTCGGCGGCTGCGCTAAGGGGGCGATCATGCAGGAACTGGCGGGAAAAGTCGCCATCGTCACCGGCGCGGCCCAAGGGCCGGGCCTTGCCATCGCCCGGCATCTGGCCGGGGCCGGTGCGCGCGTCATGCTGACCGACCGCCATGAGGCCGCGCTGACCCAGGCCATCGACGGCCTGCGCGAGGGGGCCGATCTACGCAGTTTTGCCGGCGATGTGGCCGAGCGGCTGGACATGGCCAACCTTATCTCGGCCACGATCGATCAGTTCGACCGCATCGACATTCTGGTGACCGCCCATGGCCAGGCCCAGGCCGCGCCGCCGCTGAACCCCGATGACGACCTGCTGATGCGGATGCTACGGGTCAATGTCGGCGCGGGGCTGCGGCTGTCGCAGATGGTGGCGCAGCGCATGATCGAGCAGGACGAGGCGGCAGGGGGCGATGCCGACCCCGCCCGAAGCATCGGTGCCATCGTGCATCTGTCGACCTTGGCTGCGCGCTTTGCCGCGCCCGACCTGCTGGCCTATTCGGTGGCGCAGGCGGCGCAGGAACAGGCGACCCGCGGTCTGGCGGTCGCGCTTGCGCCGCATCGCATCCGAGTGAATGGCGTGGCCATGGGCTGCGTCAACAGCACCGCCCTGCAAGCGGTCAGCAAGGCCGACCCCGACCTGCGCGACCGGCTGATCGCCGCGACGCCGCAGCGCCGGATCGGCGGCGGGCGCGAGCTGGCCTCGGTCGTGGGCTTTCTGGTCGGGCCGGGGGCGGGATTTGTCACCGGCCAGATCCTGACGGTCGATGGCGGGCGCAGCCTGATCGATCCTGCCGGGCTGCCCGCGCTTTAGCTGCTATTCCTCGGGGTAGGCGGCCTTGCAGGCCTGCACCTGGGCGCGGGCCTTGCGGGTCAGTTCGGCCTGCTTGGCGCGAAGGCCGGTCGCCTTGCGCTGTTCCAGCGCCGGGTCGATGGCGACGCGGCGGCGCACCGTGTCGGTGTAATCGTCCAGGCACATGTCGGGCACCACGACCGTCTGCCCCTTGTCGTCGCGGGCGATGCGGTCGCAGCGACGCCAGCGGGTGCGCTCGACCTGGTATTCCTCCCAGGCGTAGCCGCGCGCCAGATTGCCATCGACCTCGGCCAGCAGTTCCGAGACGTTGCGCAATTCGCGCGTGCTGCGGTTGATGCATTGTTCGCGCGGCGTGGCACAGGCGGCCAGCAGCAGCGGTGCGATGATCGCGGCGGTGACGGGCAGGCGGATCGTGGCAATAAGGCGCATGGCAAACCCCCAAATACACTGTTCCGGCGATACCGCCGCACGGGACACAAGTCCATTCACGTTTCGCGCCCCGAATGCTAAGGCGCGGCAAAGCTAAGGAGCCCCCGATGACACCGACCGCCATGGATGACGAAAAGGCCCACGCAAGCGCCTGGTTCCGCGATCTGCGCGACCAGATCGTCGCCGCCTTCGAGGCGCTGGAGGACAGCCAGACCAGCGGCCCCTTTGCCGATCTGTCGCCCGGCCGGTTCGAGGTGACGCCGACCACTCGTGAAAACGATGGCGGCGGCGGCATCATGAGCGTGATGCGCGGCGGGCGGCTGTTTGAAAAGGTGGGGGTCAATATTTCGACCGTGCATGGCGTTCTGGGCGCGCGCGCGCAGGCGGCGATGGCGGCGCGCGGCGTGCCGGGCATGGATCAGGATCCGCGCTTCTGGGCCAGCGGCATCAGCCTTGTGGCGCATATGCAGAACCCCCATACCCCGGCCGTTCACATGAACACCCGGATGTTCTGGACGCCGCATGCCTGGTGGTTCGGGGGTGGTGCCGACCTGAACCCCTGCATCGAATATGAAAATGATACCAGCCACTTTCACGGCGAACTTCGCAAGGCGTGTGAAGCGCATGATGCGGATTACTATCCGCGCTTCAAGGACTGGGCCGACCGTTACTTCTTCGTGCCGCACCGGGGCCGGGCGCGGGGTGTGGGCGGCATCTTCTATGACGATCTGAACACCGGCGACTGGGCGGCGGATTTCGCCTTTACCCAGGATGTCGGCCGCGCCTTTCTGCCGGCCTTTGTGCCGGTCACGGAACGGCGCCGCGACATGCCTTGGTCAGAGGCCGACAAGGATGCGCAACTGGTCCATCGTGGCCTTTATGCAGAATATAACCTTGTCTATGACCGGGGCACCAAGTTCGGGCTGGAAACCGGGCATAATGCCGATGCCGTGCTGATGAGCCTGCCGCCGCTTGCCAAGTGGGTCTAGCGCCGTTTCGGCGCTGCCTCCGGCGGGGATATTCGGGCCAAGAAGAAAGCGGCCTCAGGCGCGGTCGTCCTTGGGGCTGCCCATCACGACATGGGTGGTGATGGTAGCGATCCAGGGGAACGCGCCCAGCACATCGCTGTGGAATTGCTTGTAGGCGGCCAGGTCGCGGCATTCGACGCGGATCAGATATTCGACCGTGCCGGTGATGTTGTGGCATTCACGCACCTGCGGGCTGGCGCGGCAGGCGCGCTCGAACGCCAGTTGCGCGTCATTGGAATGGCGCGACAGGCCGACGGCGACATAGGCGATGAAGCCGATGCCTTGCGCCTGCGGGCTGACGCGCGCGGCGTAACCGGTGATGATGCCGCGCTTTTCCAGGTCCTGCACCCGGCGCAGGCAGGCCGAGGGTGACAGCGACACCCGTTGCGCCAGTTCCAGATTCGGGATGCGCCCGTTCGATCTAAGGATGCGCAAGATTTCTTCGGATTTTGGGTCAATCTCACTCATGAATTGATTCTAGATGCGGGATGATCGCAGATAAAGGCGAAAAATTGCGGTGCATTTCGGGCATTCATTGCGCAGCAGGAGATGCGCCATGACCATGATCCCCGCCCTGATCGGCTTTGCCTTTGTCACCTCGATCACACCCGGCCCGAACAACATGATGCTGATGGCCTCGGGCGCCAATTTCGGGATGCGGCGCAGCCTCCCGCATTTGCTGGGGGTCAGCCTGGGCTTTGGGCTGATGGTGGCGCTGCTGGGGCTGGGGGTGGAGCGTCTGTTCCAGCGCGCGCCGTCGCTGGGGCAGGCGATGGCGGTGCTTTCGGTCGTCTATATCTTGTGGCTGGCCTGGAGGATCGCCCATGCCGCCGCACCCGAGGGCGGCACCCGCGCGGGCCGGCCACTTGGCTTCTTGGCCGCCTGCGCCTTTCAATGGGTCAATCCGAAGGCCTGGGCGATGGCGCTTGGCGCGCTGACCGCCTATGCGCCCGGCGTTGGTGGAGCCTGGGTCGTGGCCTTGGTGTTCGTGCTGATCAACCTGCCGTCGGTGGCGGTATGGGTCGGACTGGGACAGGGGGTGCGCCGTTTGTTGCAGACGCCGTGGCGCTTGCGGCTGTTCAACCTGATGATGGCGGGACTGCTGGTTGCCTCGATGCTGCCCGTGGTGGCGGGGCTGGCCTTTGGCGCGGGGCGTGGCCCGGCACCGTGACGCCTGCGTTTGTCCGCGCCGGGCGCTGGTGTCGCCAGACAGGGGCCGACGATGGTGCAGGCCAAGCCGACCCCGATGAGGGTGCGGGCAGGGGCGGCGCGGATCGGGGCTACGCTGGGAAATCGGCATGTTGATGCCGCCCCAAAGTCGGCATCAACACAGCAACCAGACCTGCGTTGCAGCCAAGGTGCCGATGCGATCGACGGCCCGGCCCGCGTGCCGCCACGCGTTGCTGGCAAGGCTGCCTGTGTCAGCGTGACCCGCAGCCGAAGCACGTTCAGGCTTTCTTCATGCGAATCGGCCTATCTGACGGGGCAGGGCCGCTTGCCCACGGCCACCCCAAAGATGAAAGGCGCGATCACATCCCATCCGACCAGCGCGCAGGATCGCGCACCGTTTCAATCATCAGCGCGACATGATCGGGGTCGGCATCGGGCGTGATGCCGTGGCCCAGGTTGAAGATATGCGGGCCACTGGCGAAAGCCCGGCAGATGCGGCGGGTTTCGTCGATCAGCGGCTGGCCGCCGGTCACCATATGGCCGGGCGCCATGTTGCCCTGCACGCAGCCGCCGGGGCCGCTGTGCTGGACATGGCGCGCCGCCCATTCGGCGCTGACCGAATTGTCCAGCGCGGTGCAATCGGCGCCGGTTGCCTGCGCAAAGCCGATATAGCGATCGCCCGCCTCGCGTGGGAAGGCGATGACCGGGATGCCAGGATGGCGGGCCTTCAGCGCGGAGATGATGCGGCGCGCCGGGGCAAGGGCGAAGTCGTCGAAATCGCGGCCCTTCAGGCTGCCGGCCCAGCTGTCGAACAGCTTGACGACCTCGGCCCCGGCCTCGATCTGGGCGGACAGATAGGCGATGGTCGCATCTGAAATCCGGTCGATCAGCGTGGCAAAAGCCGCGCGGTCGGCGGCGATCATCTGATGCGCGGGCGCCTGATCCTTGGTGCCACGCCCGGCGACCATATAGGTCGCCACGGTCCAGGGCGCGCCCGCAAAGCCGATCAGCGTGGTGTCGCGCGGCAATTCGCGCGACAGGATACGCACGGTTTCATAGACGGGCGACAGCCTGTCGTGGATCGCCTCGGTCGGCTTCAGCGCCGCGACCTCGGCCGCTGTGGTCACCGTCGACAGCCGCGGCCCCTCGCCGGTGACGAACCACAGGTCAAGCCCAAGGGCCTGCGGCACCAGCAGGATGTCGGCAAACAGGATGGCGGCGTCGAACCCATAGCGACGGATCGGTTGCAGCGTGACCTCGGCCGCAAGATCGGGCGTATAGCACAGCGACAGAAAGTCGCCCGCCTGCGCGCGCGTGGCGCGATACTCCGGCAGATAGCGCCCGGCCTGCCGCATCATCCAGATCGGCGGTACGCGTTGGGTTTCGCCGGCAAGGGCGCGCAGGATGGTCTTGGTCGGGGCGTGGGTCATGGCGATCTCCTTGCTGCCTTTCATCGCGGCATGGGCGGGGAAGTCAAGCGCGCGAAGGCTGATCCTGCGTCTTAGCGGCGCGACGAACCGACCCATGGTGGTGCACTGGGGGGCGATCGCGACCGCAGGCAGGCAATGGATTTGTGTGGCCCATCAGGGGGCTTTGAGCTGAAGCTGGCCCGACAGCTGCGACCAGTTCGCCATCGCAGGGCTCAATCCGTCGATCTTATGGGGCGCGACCGATGGACATGGCGAGCATGGCGAAGCCCGTAGCAGTGCGGCAGAACCTTGTGGTGCAGGCTTCGGGGCCGATCAGGGGCCATTGCACGGCGCTTGAAAAGTCGGATCCTCCGCGTTCCGGCAGGTGGACCTGACGACCGAGGCCAAGCCCTCCGTAGCGCAACCGAACCCTGCGGTGCCGCCTGGTTCTCGCTATGGCAAATGATTTGGCGGGCCGATCAAATGCCATCGCACGGCCCCTGATGCGCCGAAATGCCATAGTCAGGCCCGTGGGCCGTGACACCGCCGCAATGCAGCCGAACGATGCGGCGCGGCCCGGTTGTCGCCAGGGCGAATGATTTGGCGGTCTGATCAATTACCATCGCACGGCCCCTGATGCGCCGAACGGCCATGGTCAGGTCCGTGGCGCGTGACGCCTCTGCAATCCTGCCGAACCCTGCAATGCGGCCCGGTTGTCGCCAGGGCGAATGAATTGGCGGAGCCGATCAAATGCCATCGCACGGCCCCCGATGCGCCGAAATGCCGTGGTCAGGTCCGTGGGCCGTTAAACCCCACGATGCAGCCGAACCCTGCGGTGCGGCCCCGTTCTCGCGTTGGGATAAGCCCTGGCACCGCCGATCAAACGTCGAAACCCACGTGCTGTCGGCGTCACCCCCTTGCTCTGGCGGCTTGCACGCCCGCCGCCCCCAAGCTATCGAAAGCGCATGATGCAGATGCCCAACCCCGACGCCCCGCTGAAGATCGGCACCCGCGGCAGCCCGCTGGCGCTTGCCCAGGCGCATGAAACCCGCGACCGGCTGATGGCCGCCTTTGGCCTGCCCGAGGCCGCCTTTCAGATCGTCGTCATCAAGACGACCGGTGACCGCGTGCTGGACCGCCCGTTGAAAGAGATTGGCGGCAAGGGCCTGTTCACGCGCGAGATCGAGGATGCGCTGCTGGCCGGTGATATCGATATCGCCGTGCATTCGATGAAGGACATGCCCGTCCTGCAACCCGACGGCCTGCTGCTGGATTGCTACCTCCCGCGTGAGGATGTGCGCGACGCTTTTGTCAGCCTTGATTACGCCAGCCTGGCGGACCTGCCGCCGGGCACGGTTGTCGGATCCTCCAGCCTGCGGCGGCGCGCGCAACTGGCGCATCGCCGCCCCGATCTGGTGCTGGTCGAGTTTCGCGGCAACGTCCAGACCCGGCTGAAAAAGCTGGAAGATGGCGTGGCGGCTGCGACGTTTCTGGCGATGGCCGGGCTGAACCGGCTGGGGCGCAGCGGTGTGGCGCGCGGCGCGATCGATGTGGATGACATGCTGCCTGCCGTGGCCCAGGGCGCCATCGGCATCGAAAGGCGCGAGGCCGACGATCGCGCGGCCGAGATGCTGGCCGCGATCCATGACTACGAAACCGGCCTGCGGCTAGCGGCCGAGCGTGCCTTCCTGCGCGAGCTTGACGGCTCATGCGAGACGCCGATCGCCGGGCTGGCGACGCTGGACGACAACCTGCTGCGTCTGCGCGGGCAGATCCTGCGGCCCGACGGGTCCGAGGCCATTGGCGACATCCTGGATGGCGACGCCCGCGACGGGGCCGAGATCGGCATCGAACTGGCCCAGCGCTTGCTGGAACGTGGCGGCCCCGGCTTTTTCGATTTTCGCAGCTAGATCAGGCTGTTGACCCAGTCGGGGACGGTCTGGCTGGCCGGGCCGCTGATGATCTGATCGAAATCGCGGCTGATCGCGGAAGGCGCCAGGTTCATCTCGACCGTGTGCGCCCCGGCGCTCGCGGCGTCCTGCCCAAAGGCGGCCGCCGGATAGACCTGACCTGAGGTGCCGATGGCCGCGAACAGCTCGCAGCCGCGCAGCGCCGTCCAGATCGCTTCCATCTGATAGGGCATCTCGCCGAACCAGACGATATCGGGGCGTGTCGCGGGCGCGCCGCAGGCGGGGCAGGGGTCGGCGTGGTCCATCAACGCGGGCGCGTCCCAGCGGTGGTCGCAGGCCGCACACAGGGCACGCGTCAACTGGCCGTGCATGTGGATCAGCGCGCGCGACCCGGCGCGTTCATGCAGGTTATCGACATTCTGGGTGACGATCAGCACCTGGCCGGGCAGGGCCTGTTCCAGCCGTGCCAGCGCGTGATGGGCGGGGTTGGGCTGCGCGTTGGCCAAGGCCGCGCGGCGCAGGTTGTAGAACCGATGCACGGTCGCCGGGTCGCGGGCAAAGGCCTCGGGCGTTGCGACATCCTCGATCCGGTGGCCCTCCCACAGACCGCCCGCGTCGCGAAAGGTGGGCAAGCCGCTTTCGGCGGAAATGCCGGCGCCGGTCAGGATGACGATGCGGGGGTGCGGGGGAAGGGGCATGGCACGCTCAGTTGGTCAGCCGCTCGACCTCGATCACCGGGGCCGAGCGGCGGGTCGGGGCGTCGCAGACCGCCTCGACATTGTTGCCGTCAGGGTCCAGCAGGAAGGCGGCGTAATAGCAATCATGATAGGCGCGCAGTCCCGGCGCGCCATTGTCGCGCCCGCCGGCCGCCAGCCCCGCCGCATGAAAGGCATCGACCTGCGCGCGGGTGGCGGCCTGGAATGCCAGATGCACCCGCGACACCGGGCCGGGCGAGGCATCGACGTAAAGCTCATCCAGCCAGAATTGGTGGCTGTCGCCCTCAAGCGCCTCACCGTGGCCAAGCGCGCCCAGCACTGCGCGATAAAAGGCGCGGCTGGCCTCAAGATCGACCACGCGCAGGGCCACGTGGTCGATCAGTCGTCCAAGGCGGTAGCTTACTGGCAATAAGCCTCGGCGGTGTTGGTAAAGTTGCGGTAGCGGCCCCAGAAGGCGCTGTCGTTATCGCGTTTCGATGCCCGCACCTTTTGCGCCCGATCCGCATCGCGGAAAAAGCTGGCGGCCAGGCGCTGATCGGCGCGCGACAACGTAAGATCGGCGGCCTGCTGGATGCATTGGCACAGCGCCGCATTGCCGGTGCGCCCCGCCTTCATGCAGGCATTGCTGATCGGCCCGGCAACGCCCGCGGTGGCCGTGGTCGCGACAATCGCCGCCGCCAGAAGCATGTGCTTCATCGGATTCTCCTTATCGTTTCGCCTTGGCCGCGCCTTTTGACGCCAGCCCCCCATCGAAAAATTGGAACCCACTCGATACGTTGTCCGGCCGATGTAACCCCGGCCTTACCGAACGATGCCGGGGATGTTACCCGGAAAATCGTTTTCTTTCAACGACAAGGCGCGTGATCTTCGGAGGGTGTCTTAACTACTACCCCTTGCCGTTCACAAGCCTGTCAACCACAAGATCAGCGATGCCGGGCTAGGCCGCGACGCTCGCCTCATAGCCTTCGGCCTTCAGTGCCGCCAGCAGTGCAGCCGAATCGGCAACCCCGGTCACGGCCACGCTGCGACTGTCCAGATCGACGACGGCCTGACCGCCCTGGGCGGCGACCACACGTTCCACCACCGCACGGCAGTGGCCACAACTCATGTCGGGGATTGTCAGCTTCATCATGCACCTGCCTTTACAGTTTGGGCGCGCTTCGCCAGCCTGTGCCTGGCCATCCCCCGGAGGAATCATGGACAACAGTCGCGCCGCCGGTCTGATGCTGCTCGCCATGGCGTTTTTCGCCGTCGAGGACATGTTCGTCAAGTTTCTGTCCACCCGGTTGTCGGTGGGGCAGATCCTGGCGGTTTCGGGGGCGATGGGCTGCGTGACGTTCTGGCTGCTCTTGCGCCGGGCGGGCGGGCGATTGATCACCCGCGATCTGGCGCATCCATTGGTCATCACCCGCACCCTCGCCGAGGTGGTCGGCACCCTGGGCTTTGTCACCGCGGTGGCCACCACCGCGCTCAGCTCGGCCGCGGCAATCATTCAGGCGCTGCCGCTGGTGATCGTGGTTCTGGCTGCGCTCGTGCTGGGCGAAAGCATCGGCTGGAGGCGGTGGCTGGCGGTGGCGGCGGGGCTCGTCGGGGTGATGATGATCATCAAGCCGGGGTTGGCGGGGTTCGACGTCAATTCGCTGTGGGCGGTGCTGTCGGTGATCGGGCTGGCGGTGCGCGATGTGGTCACGCGCCGGGTGCCGCGCCGCATCGCCTCGGATCAGATGTCGACGCTGGCCTGGGGCGCCCTGGTGCCAGCGGGTCTGGTCGTGGCCTGGGGCTTTGGCACGCCGCTTCAGGCGATGTCGGCGCTGGACATGGGCCTGTTCCTGGGGCTGATCGGCTTCGGCGTCACCGGTTACGCCGCCTTGGTCAGCGCCACCCGCATCGGTGACGCGGCGGTGATCGCGCCCTTCCGCTATTCCCGGCTGATCTTTGCGCTGATCATCGCGGTGCTGGTCTTTGGCGAACGCCCCGATCTCTGGACCCTTGCGGGCGCCACGATCATCGCCGCCGCCGGTGGCTTTGCGATGTGGCGCGAGGTGCGGGCAGGCCGCCGCGCCCGCGCCCTTGGCGCCGCCCGTTGATGGGCCACCGACACCCCTTTCCCGGCGTCGATTGCGCCTGTATAGGCAGGCCATGACCCAGCTTGACCGCATCCGCAATTTCTCGATCGTGGCCCATATCGACCACGGCAAATCCACCCTCGCCGACCGGCTCATCCAGATGACCGGAACGGTGGCCGAGCGCGACATGAAGGCGCAGCTTCTGGACAGTATGGAGATCGAGCGCGAGCGCGGCATCACCATCAAGGCCAACACGGTGCGGATCGAATATCCGGCCAAGGACGGCCAGACCTATGTGCTGAACCTGATCGACACGCCCGGCCATGTCGACTTCGCCTATGAGGTCAGCCGGTCGATGCGCGCGGTCGAAGGCAGCCTGCTCGTCGTCGATGCCAGCCAGGGGGTCGAGGCGCAGACCCTTGCGAACGTCTATCAGGCCATCGACGCGGGTCATGAGATCGTGCCGGTCCTGAACAAGATCGACCTGCCCGCGGCCGAACCCGATCGCGTCAAGGAACAGATCGAGGATGTGATCGGCCTGGACGCCAGCGACGCGATCCCGATTTCCGCGAAATCCGGCCTCGGCATCCCCGACGTGCTTGAGGCGATCGTGGCCCGTCTGCCCGCCCCCAAGGGCGACCGCGACGCGCCCCTCAAGGCGATGCTGGTCGATAGCTGGTATGACCCCTATCTGGGCGTGGTCGTGATGATCCGCGTCATGGACGGCGTGATCCGCAAGGGCGACCGCATCAAGATGATGCAGACCGGCGCCATCTACGGCATCGACAAGCTGGCGGTGCTGAAGCCGCAGATGGTCGACATCGCCGAACTCGGCCCGGGCGAGATCGGCGTCTTCACCGCCTCCATCAAGCAGGTCCGCGACACCCGCGTGGGCGACACCATCACGCATGAGAAAAAGGGAACTGACCGCCCGCTGCCCGGCTTCAAACCCGCGCAACCCGTGGTGTTCTGCGGCCTGTTCCCGGTCGATGCCAACGATTTCGAGGCGCTGCGTGACGCGATCGAGAAACTGGCCCTGAACGACGCCAGTTTCAGCTACGAGATGGAGACCTCGGCCGCGCTTGGCTTTGGTTTCCGCATGGGATTCCTCGGGCTTTTGCACCTCGAGGTCGTGCGCGACCGGCTGGAACGCGAATACGATCTGGACCTGATCACCACCGCCCCCAGCGTGGTGTTCCGCCTGCATATGAAAGACGGCGAGGTGCGCGAATTGCACAATCCCGCCGATATGCCCGATCTGACCTATGTCGACCATATCGAAGAGCCGCGCATCAAGGCCACGATCATGGTGCCCGATGAATATCTGGGCGACGTGCTGAAGCTCTGCCAGGATCGCCGCGGCATTCAGCAGGATCTGACCTATGCCGGCTCGCGCGCGATGGCGGTTTACGATCTGCCGCTGGCCGAAGTGGTGTTCGATTTCTACGACCGGCTGAAATCCGTGACCAAGGGCTATGCCAGTTTCGATTACCAATTGGCCGAATACCGCGAGGATTTCCTGGTCAAGATGTCGATCCTGGTGAATGACGAACCCGTCGACGCCCTGTCAATCATGGTCCACCGCGACCGCGCGGAATCGCGGGGCCGGGCGATGGTCGAGAAACTGAAAGACCTGATCCCCCGCCACATGTTCAAGATCCCGATCCAGGCGGCCATCGGCGGCCGCGTGATCGCGCGCGAAACGCTCAGCGCGATGCGCAAGGACGTGACCGCCAAGTGTTATGGCGGCGATGCCACGCGGAAAAAGAAGCTGCTGGAAAAGCAGAAGGCGGGGAAAAAGAAGATGCGGCAGTTCGGGAAGGTTGAAATCCCGCAGACGGCGTTCATTCAGGCGTTGAAGATGGATAGTTAAAGGAAAAGATCCGGCTGTAGCCCCCCGGCTGTACGATCTTCATCCTTCTCAGCATCCTTTCCCGCGCGCGGCCTGGCTCCAAGCGTTTCTTTTGCCAGGATAAAGCCATCTGCAAATATCTGCAGCATTTCATTTTTCCGCTGCGGGCTCACCCGCGGGATTTCACTTGCGTCAATTACAGAAATCGACCGAATGTTGCTGCCCCTTGGGGCGCTAAAGTCTAAGATTTCAAATTTTAATTCCTCCAAGTCGGGATCGTCGCTCAGGATGTCTTGAACTACCGTAACGAACAGCGATAGATTCTCATGCACGTAGGGGGTTTCTTTTCCAAAAGCTAAACTAGGGAAAATGCAACCTGCCGCCTACGCCGTAGGGTCAGGACTCGTTCTCGTTTCATAGCCAGAACATGACGGTTGCGGCGAGTGCGACGGCGGAGAGGAAGACCTT
>NZ_JBHFHM010000017.1:0-33049 GCF_041927815.1 Paracoccus zhouxuedongae | reverse complement strand
TTTGGGGAGGGAGAAGGCATCCAGGTCGGGGGGTTGGGTGTCAGAAGTGGCGTGGGTCGGGTGGGTGTCCGTTTTTCGCGGCGGGGGCTGCCTCCCCCCCCACCCCCGTGCGTATTTTCACAAGAAAGAAGGGTCAAAGCGGCGCGGCGTAACCTTCAAAGGTGATATTGTCGGCGATCCGGCGGGCCTCGGCCTCGGCCTTTGGGCTGCGGATGGTCCAGCACAGGATCGCGGCACCGCTGGCCTTGATCTGGGACACGCGCGGGCGGGCAAGGTCGCCGGCCTCATGCGAGATGAAGCTGTGCAGGTCCGGGTCGAAATCCGGGATCTCGCGCAGGTGGTTGCAGACCGCAGGGGAAAGCGGCGCGTAATCCTCGGGGTCGTAGCTGCCGGTGGTCAGCCCGACCGGCAGGTCCGGGCAGGCGGCGGCGAAATGGGCGACCGAATGCGGGTTGAAGGACATCACCGCCACCGGACCGTCGTAACCGGCCAGCACCTTGGCGACGCGGGCCTCGAAGCCGCCTGTGTCGGCGCCCATCTGGCCGTGCTGGTCCTTGATCTCGATCAGCAGGGGAACGCGGCCCGCGACCTGATCCAGCACCTGCGCCAGCGTCGGGATCGTGTCGGAGCTGCCGGTCAGCCGGGTGTTGGTCAGTTCGGCCACGCTGCGGCCCCGGATCGGGCCGGGCTGTCCGGTCAGCCGCCCCAGGTCGTAATCGTGAAAGACCATCGGCGTGCCATCGGCGGCCGGTTGCAGGTCGATCTCGATCGCATAGCCCGCCGCAATGGCGGCGGCGATAGCGGCGGGGCTGTTTTCCACCCTGCCCGCCGCTGGGTCGTGCAGCGCGCGATGCGCGACCGGCAGGTCGCGCAGGGCCTTGGGCAGGGGGGCGCGCATCAGTCGCGGACCTCGAAGATCGCCTCGATCTCGACCGCGACACCGCGCGGCAGTGACGCCGCGCTGACAGCGGCGCGGGCGTGGCGGCCGGCCTCGCCGAAAACCTCGACCATCAGGTCGGAACAGCCGTTGATGACCTCGGGCTGGTCGGTGAAATCGGGGGTCGAATTGACAAAGCCGGTCAGCTTGACCACCCGCACCACGCGGTCCAGATCGCCAAGCGCCGCCTGGGCCTGGGCGATCAGCGACAGCCCGCAGGCCCGCGCCGCCGCGGCGCCCTGTTCGACGCTGACGCCATCGCCCAGACGACCCGTGATCAGCCCGTCCGGCCCTGCCGAGATCTGGCCCGACACGAACAGCATCGCGCCGCTGCGCACGAAGGGAACGTAATTGGCCGCCGGTGCGGGGGCGGCGGGCAAGGTGATGCCGCGCGCGGCAAGGCGTTCTGAAATGCTCATGTCGTGATCCTTTTACCAGCCAATATGATTGCGGAACTGCCCCAGCACCGTGCGCCAGATATCCAGCGTATCGTCAAAGTTCTTGCGGCCTACGCCGTCGGCATCGACATTCACGTCCATCTCGACGAAGGGGTCGCCCTCATCGTCCAGATAGGCCTTGCCAAAGCGCATGTCGCGGTTCCAGGCGTTGATCACCGCCACATCCATCGGCTCGGTCATGTCGAAGGCCGCCGTGAACTGGATCGACTGGCAGGTGCCGGTGTCGCAATCGTAAAACAGCACGTCAAAGCGCGTGCCCTCGATCCGCGACGACAGCCGGGGGTCGCCCGCGCCATCGACATCCTGTTCGACGACCAGCCCAAAGTCGGTCATCAGCGCCTTGACCACGGCCGGGTCACCGACCACCTGGGCCTGGACAGGTTGCGCCAGCAAGGCAAGGGCGGGCAGCAGGCGAAGCATGGTGGTCCTCCGGTTTGTGTCGGGATCAGTCTAGCGCAGCCGGGCGGTCAGCGCCACCGGTGCGCGCAGTGCCGATTGCGCGATCAGCACCTGGGCGGCGAAGTAAAGGCCCAGCACCCACAGCGCCGAGGCGGGCAGCGGGTCCAGAAACCGGTTCACCGCCAGCAGGATGTCGGATGCGGTGAACAGCACCGCGCCGAAGGCCGCCAGCCCGTCGGCGGGGTCGCGCGTGATGCGCACACGGCTGACGGCCTGCGCCGCCATCGCCCCCAGCACCGCCGCATAGGCGATCACCGGGGCGCGCATCGCAGCAGGCAGGCCGGGCCACAACAGCACGATCACGATCAGCACCAAGGCCGCAAAACAGGCCAGCACCGGCAGGTCGCGCGACGGCCCGATGCCCAGCGAAAACGCCCGCAGATAGGCCAGATGCGCCACGAAGAACGCCGCCAGCCCCGGCAGGAACAGATCCTGCGGCAGCATCAGCGCCACATCCCCCAGCAGCGAGGCCGCCAGCCCAAAGGCGATCGCCCGGCCATAGCGCCCCTGCCCGCGCCGGGCGACCGCCGCCAGCAGGATCGCGGTCGCCGCAGGCTTGCCGATCCAATGCACCCAGGGCCAGCCCAGCAGCGCCCCGCCGATGGCGGCGGCGACGGCAAGGGTGAACAGGGCGATCTCGGTCCGGGTCATGCCACCAGTGCCTCAGCTTTCTTCAGATCCACGCTGACCAACTGGCTGACGCCCTGTTCGGCCATGGTCACGCCGAACAGCCGGTCCATCCGCGCCATGGTCACCGCGTGGTGGGTGATGATCAGGAAACGGGTGTCGGTGCGGCGGGTCATTTCGTCCAGCAGGTCGCAAAAGCGGGTGACGTTGGCATCGTCCAGCGGCGCGTCGACCTCATCCAGCACGCAGATCGGGGCGGGGTTGGTCAGGAACACGCCGAAGATCAGCGCCAGCGCGGTCAGCGTCTGCTCACCCCCCGACAAAAGCGACAGGGTGGACAGCTTCTTGCCCGGCGGCTGGCACATGATTTCCAGACCGGCCTCCAGCGGATCGTCGGATTCGACCAGCACCAGCCGCGCCTCGCCGCCGCCGAACAGATGGGTGAACAGGAAGCGGAAGTTCTCGTTCACCTGTTCAAAGGCGGTCAGCAGCCGTTCGCGCCCCTCGCGGTTCAGGCCGGCGATCCCGGCGCGCAGCTTGCGGATCGCTTCCTCAAGGTCGGCCTTGTCGGTGGCCAGACGGTCATGTTCCTCTTGCACCTCGCGGGCGTCTTCCTCGGCCCGCAGGTTGACGGCACCGAGGGATTCGCGCTGACGGCGAAGGCGCTGGACGTCGATGTCCAGCGCATCGGCGGGGGCGACCGCACCGGCCAGACCGTCGCGGGGCAGGTCAAGCTGGGCGATCAGCGCCTCGGGCGTGGCCTCAAGGTCTTCGTCCATGCGGTGCAGCGCGGCGGCCAAAGCCTCGCGCGTGGCGTCGGCGCGGGCCTCGGCACGGGCGCGATCCTCGCGGGTGGCACCGGCGGCACGTTCGGCCTCGCGCTCGGCCTCGGCGGCGCGGCGCAGCGCGGTTTCGGCAGCGGCAAGGGCATCAGCGGCGGTGGCGCGGCGGGCTTCGGCTGTGGCGATCTGGCGGGCCAGTTCCTCGCGCTGGATGTCATGTTCGGCAGGCTTGTCGCGGGCCTCGGCAAGGGCGTCCTCGGTGTCGGCCTTGCGCGCCTCAAGTTCCGCCACGCGGGTTCCGGCGGTGTCCAGACGGTGCCGCCAGCCGGACAGTTCCTTGACGACCTCTTGCCGGCGACGGGTGCGGGCGTCGCCGTCGCGGCGGATCTCATCCGCGGCCGCGCGGCGCGACATCATGGCGATGCGCGCGCCCTCGACCGCCTGCTTGCCATCCTCGACCCGGCCGCGCAGGGCGTCCAGATCGGGCAGATCGGACAGCGCGGCTTCGGCCTCGCGCAGGCCCTGACGGGAGGACATGGCGTCGGCATCATGGCGCTGAACGGCCAGACGCGCGGTTTCCAGACGGCTGGCGGCCTGTTCGGCCTCGGAGCCTGCACGGCTGGCAGCGCGCTGCGCCTCGGCCAGGTTGCGGTCGGCGGCACGGCGCGCCTCGCGCGCGGCCTGATCGTCGCGGCCGGCCTCGGCCAGGTCGCGGTGCAGCGCGTCATGGGCCGCCGCCGCCCCCGCCGCGCGCGCCGCCACATCCTCAAGATCGCGCTTCAGTTCGACCAGTCGGTTCAACTGGGTCAGCCGCAGCGCCGCAGCCGACGGCACATCGCCCGAGGCCGCGCGCAAGCCATCCCACCGCCACAGATCGCCGCCCTGCGTCACCAGCCGCTGACCGGGGCGCAACTCGGCCTGCCGCGCCGCGCCCTCGGCCGGGTCGGCCACCAGCCCGATCTGCGACAGCCTGCGTGCCAAAAGGGGGTGCGCGCGCACATGATCGGACAGCGCCACAACGCCCGGCGGCAGCGGCAGCGGGTCGTCATAGCCAGGCAGCAGCGCCCAGCCGGAGCCCCCGCCATTGCCCGCCACCTCGGGCTGGCGAAGATCATCGGCCAGCGCCGCGCCCAAGGCGGCCTCATAGCCGCGATCGACCGTCAAACTGTCCAGAAGCTGACGCCCGGCCATGGATTCGCGGGCCACCAGACGGGCCAGGGCATCGACTTCGGCGCGCAGGGCGCCAGCCTCGCCCTCGGCCTCGGCGCGGGTGGCGCGGGCAGCGGATTCGCGGGCTTGCAGATCGGCGCGGCGTGCCTCGGCGGCGGTCAGCGCCTCATCGGCGGCATCGGCCTGGTCCTGCGCCTCGACCTCGGCGGCCTCGGCATCGGCAAGGGCGGCGCGCGCGGCGGCCACGGCGGTCTCCTGCGCGGCGACGGCCTCGGCGGCGCGGGCGCGGTCGGCCTCGGCGCGGTCCAGCAGCTTTTGCTGATCGCCGCGCAACCGTTCGGCGGATTGATAGCGCGCCGACAGCCGCGCCGCGTCCTCGGTCAGGGCCGACAGCACTTCCTCGGCCTCGGACAGCGCCGCCCCCGCCTCGGTCGCCGCCTCCTGCGCGGCGGACAGGCGGTCGTCATGGCCCAGACCGGCCTTTTCCAACTGGCCCTGTTCCCATTCCAGACGCGCGATCACCTCACCCGCGTCGCGGGTCAGGCCGGTTTCACGGTCGATATCGCGGCCCAGTTGATCGACGCGCGCCGCCAGCGTGCGGATCGCCTCGACCGCGCGGGTGGCGTCGGCCTCCAGCGTTTCGCGGGCCACGCCAAGGCGTTGCAGGATGGCCCCGGCGATGGCCTCCTCCTCACGCAGCGGCGGCAGCGCGCCCTCGGCCTCCTCGCGGGCGCGGGCGGCCTGACGGGCGGCGGATTCGGCCTGCGCGGCGGCGCGGGTGCGGTCGGCAAGCGCGGCCTCGGCCTCGGCGCGGGCGGCATCGGCATCCATCCAGCGGCGCAGCGCCAACAGCGCCTCGAACCGGCGCAGATCTTCGCCAATCTCGCGGTAGCGCGCGGCCTGACGGGCCTGCCGCGCCAGCGTCTGCAACTGGCTGGCCAACTGGTCGATCACGTCATCGACCCGCGCCAGGTTCTGTTCCGCCCCCGACAGCTTCAGTTCCGCCTCATGCCGGCGCTGATACAGGCCGCTGATCCCCGCTGCTTCCTCAAGAATGCGGCGGCGGTTCTGCGGCTTGGCGTTGATCAATTCGCTGATCTGCCCCTGCCGCACCAGTGCCGGGCTGTGCGCCCCGGTCGAGGCATCCGCGAACAGCATCTGCACATCGCGCGCCCGCACGTCCTTGCCGTTGACCTTATAGGCCGACCCGGCCTCGCGCGTGATCTTGCGCAGGATTTCCAGCGTGTCGCTGTCGTTGAAACCCGCCGGGGCCAGCCGGTCGGCATTGTCGATGAACATCGTGACTTCGGCGGTGTGCCGCGCGGGCCGCGTGGCGGCGCCTGCGAAGATCACATCCTCCATCCCCGATCCGCGCATCGCGGTGGGGCGGCTTTCGCCCATCACCCAACGCAACGCCTCCAGCAGGTTCGACTTGCCGCAGCCATTGGGGCCGACCACGCCGGTCAGCCCCTCACGGATGACCAGATCCGTGGGGTCGACGAAACTTTTGAAGCCGTTCAGCCGAAGCCGGTTGATGCGCAAACGGGGGCCTTTCGATTCCTGACGGGTGATCCTTGGCCCCCAAAGCGCCCGAGTCAACCGGCCCGGCCCGCATCTGGGGGCTGGGCGGCGGTTATCCACAAGATATGTGGGGCTGGACGCCGCGAGGCCTGCGCCGCAATCTGTGCCCACAACAGCCAAGGCCAGCCCATATGTCCAGCAACATCGTTCCCGGTGCCGTGATCCTTCTGACCTTTCAGCTTGTGGGCGAGGTGGCGGCCCGCGCCCTGTCGCTGCCCCTGCCCGGCCCGGTTCTGGGCATGATCGCCCTGGTTGCGGCGCTGATCGCGCTGCCCCGGCTGCTGGCGGTGGTGGCGCCGATGGCCGATGCGCTGCTGGGCCATCTCAGCCTGCTGTTCGTGCCTGCGGGGGTTGGCGTGATCGCGCATCTGACGCTGCTGCGCGATCAGGGGCTGGCGGTGGTGCTGGCGCTGACGGTTTCGACCGCGCTGGCGATCGTCGTCGGGGCCTGGGCCTTTGCGCTGACCGCGCGGCTGATGGGGTCGCGCGATGACTGACGCGGCGCTGATCTGGTCCTACCTTGCGCGCGAACCGCTGGTCTGGCTGACGGCGACGCTGGCGGCCTATTGGCTGGGCGATCTGGCGTTCCGCCGATCCGGGCGAAGGCCCTGGGTCAACCCGGTGCTGGTGGCGGTGATCCTGCTGGGCGCGCTGCTGACGGCCACCGGCACGCCCTATGCCGACTACTTTCAGGGCGCGCAATTCGTGCATTTCCTGCTGGGTCCGGCCACCGTTTCGCTGGGGGTGGCGCTGTATCGCAACCTGCCCGCCGTGCATCGCGCCGCGCTGCCGATGCTGGTGGGCCTGCTGGCCGGGTCGCTGACCGCGATGGTCGCGGCCCTGGGGATCGCCTGGGCGATGGACGCACCCGATCAACTGCTGGTCGCCCTGGCGCCGAAATCGACCACCGCGCCGGTCGCCATCGGCATTGCCGAAAAGCTGGGCGGCCAGCCGACGCTGACGGCGGTGCTGGTGCTGCTGACCGGGATTTTCGGCGCGATCATCGCCACGCCCCTGCTGAATGCCACCGGCCTGCGCGACTGGCGGGCGCGGGGCTTTGCCGTGGGCGTTGCCGCGCATGGCATCGGCACCGCGCGGGCGTTTCAGGTGAACCCCACCGCCGGGGCCTTTGCGGGCATCGCCATGGGGCTGAACGCGGCGCTGACCGCGCTGATCGCGCCCTGGGTTCTGGCGCTATTCCGCTAGCCCTTGCGCGCCCGATCCGGCTTTGGCATCGTGGCACCGGGCGATGGCGTCGCCCCGGCAGCCGCCGCCCCTTCAACGTCCTGAACGCCGGGATCATCTTGGTCCCGCGCGCGGACCGGAGGGAAGAATGAACCGCCCCGACATGTATCGTTTCCACAACGGCACCAAGGCCCCGCTGCCGTTTTCCGCCGATGAATACGAGGCCCGCCTGGCCGGCCTGCGCGAGGCGATGGAGGTGCATGGCGTCGATGTCTGCGTGCTGACCTCGATGCACAATATCGCCTATTACTCGGGCTTTCTGTATTGCAGCTTTGGCCGCCCTTACGGGCTGGTCGTGACCCATAACGACAGCGTAACGATCAGTGCGGGCATCGACGCGGGCCAACCCTGGCGGCGCTGCCATGGCGATAACATCACCTATACAGACTGGCAGCGCGACAATTTCTGGCGCGCGGTCGCCAGCGTGGCAGGCACCGGCAAGGTCGTGGGCTGTGAGGCCGACCACCTGACGCTGGTGCAGTCGGAAAAGCTGAACCACTTCCTGCAACCCAAGCGCGGGGTCGACATATCGCTGGCCACGATGCAGCAGCGGATGCTGAAATCGGACGCCGAGATCGAGCTGATCCGCGCCGGGGCCGCCACGGCGGATGTGGGCGGCTTTGCCATCCATGACGCGATCAAGGTGGGCGCGCGGGAAATCGACGTCGCCATGGCAGGCCGTGACGCGATGGAGGCCGAGATCGCCCGCCGCTTTCCCGATGCCGAATACCGCGACACTTGGGTCTGGTTCCAGTCGGGGCTGAACACCGACGGCGCGCATAATCCGGTGACCGCGCGCAAGCTGGCGGTCGGTGACATCCTGTCGCTGAACACCTTCCCGATGATCTCGGGCTATTACACCGCGCTGGAACGCACCATGTTCGTGCGCGAATGCGACCCGGCCAGCATGAAGATCTGGCAGGCCAACATTGATACCCACGAATACGGCATGAGCCTGCTGAAACCCGGCGTGTCCTGCGCCGAGGTGACGGCGAAGATCAACGAGTTCCTGGCCGAACGCCAACTGCTGCAATACCGCACCTTCGGTTACGGCCACAGCTTTGGCGTGCTGTCGCATTACTATGGCCGCGAGGCCGGGCTGGAACTGCGCGAGGATATCGACACCGTGCTGGAACCCGGCATGGTCATCAGCATGGAACCGATGCTGACCATCCCCGAAGGGCAGCCCGGTGCCGGTGGCTACCGCGAACACGACATTCTGGTGATCACCGAGGACGGGGCCGAGGATATCACCAAATATCCTTACGGCCCGGAGCAGAACATCGTCGGATGACAGACGGCGGGCCGGGTCACCCCGGCCCGGCAGCCCCTTAAGGGGCCTCGTCCAGTTGGTCGGCCCACAGCACGCGCACATTCACGCCGTGTCCCACCCGGTCATACAGGTCGATCGCGTCCTGATCCAACATGCGGATACAGCCCGCCGACACCGCCTTGCCCAGGAATTGCGGCTCGCACCCGCCGTGGATGCGGTAATAGGTATCGACGCCGTTCTGGAACAGATACAGCGCCCGCGACCCCAGCGGATTGGGCGGACCGGGGCGCATCCCGCCATTGGCAACCGAATAAGGCTCAAGCGAGGGGTCGCGCGCGATCATGTTCGCGGTCGGCCGCCAGACCGGCCATTTCCGCTTGAACTGCATCCGCGCCACACCCGACCACGAGAACGCCTGCCGCCCCGTGCCGACGCCATAGCGCAGCGCCCGGTCGCGGCTTTCCAGCAGATACAGATAGCCCTGGCCGGGATCGACGACGATGCTGCCGACCGGATCGCCGGGATAGGGGTTGTCGACGCTCTGCCGCCACAGGCGCGGATCGACGATGCCCTCGGGCACGGCGGGGATCGGGTAAGGCTCATCGTAAATCGCGCCGTAAAAGGCAGGCAGCGGCGGCCAGACCGGGCGCGGCGGCTCGGGCGGGGGCTTGGGGATCGCTGGGGCACAGGCCGACAGGCCAGCCACCGCCCCGGCGGCGACGAAAAAGCGACGGTTCATCATGGTTTTGTCCTTTGGCTGATGGTTCTGAACGGGGGGCGTTCAGATCAGCCGGGGCGGCCTGCGCGGCGTCGATGTCAGCGCCTTTGGCGCAAAGCTGCGCCCCTCGGCGCGCGGTTGTCCGGGGCCGGGGGGCGGCGGCAGATGCAGATCGGGCGGCGGCGGCGCCAGATCGGGGCCGCAGGGCGCACCGGTCAGACAGGCACCCGCCGGTTCGACATGTCCCCCCGCCTCGGCCTGTGGCGGGGCGTCGGTCAGCGCGACCGCGACCTGGGCCTCGCCACTGGCGGCCACAGCCCGCCCATCCCAAAGGGGAAGGGCCAGGGCCAGCATCGCCAGCGCCACCAGAAGGGTCCGCAGCATCCTCATGCCGCCCCGCTAACCAAGACCGCCGCGCAGGTCCAGCCCCTGCCCTACACAAGCGCGCGATCAGCCGACGGGCCTGACATGCGGATGTTACACAGGCCGCGCAGATCAGGCGCAGCCACTCTACAAGGACACCCCCATGCGCCTGCCCATCCTGACCTCTGCCCTGGCCCTGATCGCCGCCGCCCCGACTCTGGCCGAGACCAGCTTCAACCGTGTCGCCAGCTTCCCCACCACCGCCAACATGGCCGATGGTGAGGATCGCAGCCGGCCAACCTCGGCCGAGATCATCGCCGTCACCGAAGACGGCCTGACCGCGATCTATTCCGACAGCCCCCTGGGCGCGATCGGTCTGGTCGATCTGACCGACGCCCGCGCCCCGAAGCCGCTGGGCAATATCTCCATGGACGGCGAGCCGACGACCACGGTCGTCATCGGCGGCACCGCCTTTGTAGGGGTGAACACCTCGGCATCCTTCACCGAACCCTCGGGCGCGCTGCGCACCGTCGACATCACGCGCAAGACCGTCACCGACAGTTGCGATCTGGGCGGCCAGCCCGACAGCGTGGCCCGTGCCCCGGACGGCAGCTTCATCGCGGTCGCCATCGAGAATGAGCGCGACGAAGAGGTGAATGACGGCGACCTGCCGCAGATGCCCGCCGGTTTCGTAGTGAAACTGCCCGTCAAGGATGGTGCCGTCGATTGCGCCGCCAAACAGGTCATCGCCATGACCGGCCTGGCCGAGATCGCCGGTGACGACCCCGAGCCCGAGTTTCTGGACATCAACGGCCTGGGCGAAATCGTCGTCACGCTTCAGGAAAACAACCATATCGTCGTGATCGAGGCCGATGGCGCGGTCGCGTCGCATTTCAGCGCGGGCAGCGTCGATCTGACCGGCATCGATACGAAAACCGATGGCCGCGTCGATCCGACCGGCGATCAACCGGGCCGCGCGCGCGAACCCGATGCGGTGAAATGGATCGACGACAGCCATTTCGCCACCGCCAATGAAGGCGACTGGAAGGGCGGATCGCGCGGCTTCACCATCTGGGCCAAGGACGGCAGCGTGGTTTACGACTCTGGCAACAGCTTCGAGGCAGCCATCACCGCAATCGGCCACTATCCCGAAAAGCGCAGCAAATCCAAGGGTGTGGAGCCCGAGGGCCTGGCCTTCGCCCGGTTCGGCGACCAGCCCTTGCTGTTTGTGGCATCCGAGCGCGGATCGGTCGTGGGGGTCTATGACGTGACAGACCCGGCGGCGCCGGAACTGCTGCAACTGCTGCCCTCGGGCATCGGGCCAGAAGGGCTGGTGGCGATCCCGTCGCGCAACTTGTTCGTGACCGCCAATGAAACCGATCTTGGCGCAGACGGCGCGGCGCGGGCGCATGTCATGGTCTATGAACGTCAGGACGGCGCGCCCACCTATCCGCATCTGATCGCGGATCAGGGCATCACCTGGGGTGCGCTGTCGGGGCTGACGGCCGATCCTGAAAAGCCCGGCCTGCTTTATGCCGTGACCGACAGCGCCTATGACATGAACCCGCAGATCCTGACCATCGACGCCACCGCAAAACCGGCGCGCATCACCGGTGCGATGACCGTCACCCGCAACGGCCAGCCCGCGCAAAAGCTGGATCTGGAAGGCATCACCACCGATGGCAAGGGCGGCTTCTGGCTGGCGACCGAGGGCAACAGCGCCAAGCTGTTCCCGCATGGCATCCTGAACGTCAACGCCAAGGGCGAGATCAAGGCCGAGATCGGCCTGCCCGCCGAGTGGCTGAAGGGCGAAACCCGCTTCGGGCTGGAGGGGATCGCGCGCGACGGCGACATGCTGTGGATGGCCGTGCAGCGCGAATGGGCTGACGACGCCAAGGGTCATGTCAAGCTGATGCGCTTTGACACATCCGCCAAGGACGACGCCTGGACCGCCATCGCCTATCCGCTGGAACCCAAGGGCGACGGCTGGATCGGGCTGTCGGAAATCCAGATCGCGGGCGGCACCGCCTATGTGATCGAGCGCGACAATCTGGTGGGCGATCTGGCGAAGCTGAAGGCGATCTACACCGTCGATCTGGCCGCCGTCACCCCCGCGAAGCCCGGCGAACCGCTGCCGGTCGTCTCCAAGACGCTGCTGCGCGACCTGATCCCCGATCTGAAGGCAACCGGCGGCTATGTGCTGGACAAGGTCGAGGGCTTCGCCATCGACGCCGCAGGTGAGGGCTGGGTCGTGACCGACAATGACGGCGTTGACGACCACTCGGGCGAGACAATGTTCTGGTCCATCGGCCCGGTCACCAAGTAGCCCGGTGCGTGTGACGTAACGTCACGGCCACGAAAAAACGGAAACTTATTCCGTTTTTTCGTGACGCCCGCCATCGCCGCGCTAATCTGACGCTGCGGGCCGATCCGGCCCCGTCGCGCAGGGGAGGGCGGCGATGGATGATCCGGCAATCGGGGCGCTGCTTGGCCGCCCTGCGCCGAAACAGGCGCGTGCGCGGTTGCGCGTCCAGCAGATCCTGGACGGCGCCGTCCAGGTGCTGACCCGGCACCCGCCCAGCCAGCTGTCGGCCACGCTGATCGCCGCGCAGGCCGATGTGCCGGTCAGCTCGATCTATCGCTATTTCCCGACGCTGGACGATCTTGTCGATGAGCTTTACCTGCGCGCCGCAGCCGATCTGCGCGACGGGCTGGAACGCGCCGTCGACGGGCCGGGCGGCTGGCGCGACCGGTTGGCGGCGGTGGTCGAGCTGCTGATCGGCTTTCTGCGCGACCACCCGTTTTATCGCCCGCTGCTGACGCTGATCGCCGCGCGGCGCGGCCCGCAGGGGCTGGATGACGATTACAACAGCGACATCCTGGCGTTCCTAGCGGCCCGCTGGCAGGCCGGGCAGGACGGCTTTCACGGCGCCGATGCCGGGGTGGTCGCGGCCACCACCGTGCAGATCGCCCTGTCGCTGGAAGAACTGGTGCTGCGCGCGCCCTCGCCCGAGGCCGAACAGGCGCATCTGGCCGAATTGCATGCGGTGCTTGACCGCTATCTGTCCGCCTATCTGACCGACGATCCAACCCTGGGGGATGCCTGATGCGCCGCCTGATCCCGCTTGCCCTGGCCGTGCTGGCCGCCCTTGGCCTGTGGCGCCTGATGGCCGTGCCGGGCACCGCGCCCCCGCCCGGCCCCGACGACATCGCCCGTGCCAGCACCTTGCGCCCGGACAACCCGGCCCTTGCCGCGATCTATGACCGGTCCTGCGTGACCTGCCACGCACTCCCCGACGCCATGGCCCCGCTGACCGGGCATGTCGCCGGCTGGAAACCCCGGATCGCGGAACGCGGCATCGACGGGCTGGTCGCCTCGGCCCGCGACGGCTTTGGCAACATGCCCGCCATGGGCCTGTGCCCCGACTGCACCGAGGCCGAACTGATGGCGCTGATCGACTTCATGTCGGGCCAGGGGGACGCATCATGAAGCTGACCCGACGCCAGGCCCTGCTGGGCGGCACCGCCGCGGTGCTGGCCGTGCCCGCGGTGATGCAGGCCCGCTGGCTGGCCACCGACCACGCCCGCCCCGGCTTCTCCCCCCGCCCCCCCGCCGCGCCCGAGGGGCGGCGGCTGTGGCGCAACTGGTCGGGCCTGCACCACGCCGCGCCGTCGGAGATCTTTTCGGCACAAACCGAAGCCGACCTGGCCGCCCGCATCGCCACTGCCACGGGCCGGGTGCGGCCGATGGGCAGCGGCCACGCCTTCATCGACCTGGTGCCGACCGACGACATGATGGTCGATGTCAGCCGCCTCTCGGGCCTGATCGAGGCCGACCCCGCCACCCGCATCGCCCGCTTTGGCGCGGGCACCCGTCTGCGCCAGGCCGCGATGCTGGCTGATGAGGCGGGGCTGGCCTTCCCCAACCTGCCCGACATCGACGTGCAGACGCTGGCCGGGTCTTACGCCACCGCCACCCATGGCACCGGCCGCGACCTGACCGCCCTGCACGGCCGCATCACCGGCTTTCGCCTGATCACGCCGGACGGCAGCACCCATGACGTCACCCGCGCCTCGGACCCCGATCTGTTCGATGCGGGCCGCGTCTCGATGGGGGCGCTTGGCGTGATGACGCGCTTTGACGTCGAACTGGTCGACCGCTTTGCCCTGACCCGCAAGATGTTCCTGATCCCCACCGAACAGGCGATCGAGACGATGCACGATCAGGCCCGCAGCCACCATTATCACGAGTTCTACGTTCTGCCCCACACCGGCTATGCGGCGGTCATCACCCATGATCTGCATGACGGCCCGGTTGCCGGTCGCGCCCCCAGCCGGGATGAGGATTTCATCGCCACCTTCCGCACCCTGCGCGATGTGCTGGGCTGGTGACCCTGGGCGCGGCGCAAGGCGTTCGAGGCCTATGTGCTGGCCCAGAACTTCCCCGACGGGCTGGTCGAGAATGAAACCGACCTGTCGTGGAAACTGCTGTCCACCGCCCGCGTCACCCGCATGAACGAGATGGAATACCACCTCCCCGAGGCGACAGCGACCGATGCGCTGCGTCAGGCTATCGCCATCGTCGAATCCGACCCGGCCAGCTTCTTCCCGATGGAGGTGCGCTTTACCGGTGCCGATGACGCCTGGCTTAGCCCGTTCAACGATGGCCCGCGCTGTTCCATCGCCGTGCATTGCGCGCAGGACGAACCCTATGACGTGCTGTTCGACCAGATCGAGCCGATGATGCGCGCCCATGGCGGCCGCCCGCATTGGGGCAAGCTGCATTCGCTGGGGGCGCGCGATCTGGCCGATCTTTATCCGCGCTTTGGCGATTTCCTGGCCTTGCGCCGCCGTCTGGACCCGACCGGCAAGTTCCTGAACCGCCGCACCGCCGATCTGTTCGGCGAGGCTTTCCCCGCCTGATCCCGCAAAGGGCCCGTCATGATGATCCTGATCTTTGCCCTGATGCCGCTTGCGGTGATCCTGCTGGCGCAGAATGTCCGGCTGGCCGACCGGATCGGCGTGGTGCCGCTGACCTTTCTGGCCGGCTTTGTCGCGGCGATCCTGTTCGACCTGCGCCCGCTGGCCGCGATTCAGCAAAGCGTGGCCGAGGTCAGCGTCGCCCTGGCGCTGCCGATGATCATCTTTGCCGCCAACATCCGCCGCGCCTTGCGCGATGCCAAGGGTGCGCTGACGGCGATCATCGCCGCCTTCGTCGCGGTGGTCGCGGCCAGCCTGATCGGCGCGCTGATCTTTCGCGGCACCATTGCCGACCTCTGGCAGGTCGCGGGCATGGCCGTCGGGGCCTATACCGGGTCGGGCGTGAACATGGGCGCGGTCAAGACCGCATTGGGCGCGGATCAGGATCTTTTCCTGACGATGATCACCTATGACATCGTGTTCTCCACGATCTACATGGCGGTGATCGTGCTGGCGGGGCAGCGGCTGGCAGGGCTTGTCCTGCGGCCCTATCCGCAGGTCGAAGACGCCGCCCCGGCGGCCAGCGACATTGACCACAGCGACATGGATCATCTGGCCGACGATTCCGCCCATGCCTGGCGCCGCCTGCTGGAGCCGAAGACCTGGCCCGGATCGGCGCTGGTGCTGGCGGCCTCGGTGCTGGCGGTGGGTGTCGGGGTGGCCTTGGGGCGGCTATTTTCGCCCGCCGCATCCGGCACGGTCACCATCCTGACGCTGACCACGCTGGGGCTGATCGGGTCGATGGTGCCGCCCTTGCACCGTGTCCGCACTGGCTTTCACCTGGGGATGTATCTGATCCTTGTATTCTGCTTTGCCTCGGCAACGATGCTGGACACCCGCATTTTCACCCAGATGGACTGGGCCTTGGGCGGCTATTTCCTGTTCGTCATTTTCGGGTCGATGGCGCTGCACCTGCTGATCTGCAAGATCTTCGACATCGACCGCGACAGCTATCTGATCGCATCCGGCGCGGCGATCATGTCGGTGCCCTTCATTCCGGTCATCGCCGGGGCGCTGAAGAACCGCGCGGTGCTGGTGCCGGGGATCGCGGTGGCGGTGCTGGGCTATGCCCTTGGCAACTATCTGGGGATCGGCGTGGCCCAGCTTCTGCACGCCACCCTGCCGTGAAACGCAAAACCCCCGCCGATGGCGGGGGTCTGCGTCACGCATTGGCCGAATGATCAGGCCGCGCGGTTGAACAGGCGGATCAGCAGCAGCAGGATCACGGCGCCGATGGTCGCGAAGATGATCGAGCCCAGGATCGAGCCGGTCGCGCCGATGGTGATGCCCATGGCGGGGAACAGGAACGAGGCCAGAACCGCGCCCAGGATACCGATGACGATGTTCATCACCAGGCCCTGGCCGTGGCCTTTGACCAGTTGGCCGGCCAGCCAGCCAGCGATCGCACCGATGATGATGGCAACAAGAAGACCCGTCAGCATGTCGTTATTCCTTTCAAAGTGATGGCCGGCGGCTTTCACCTGACCGGATCGTGTTCTCTTGACGGCACAACCCGCACGCGACCGGCTGGTTCCCGCCGAGGGTGAAGTTTTTGTGAAATCCCGTCGCCCGACATGTGATCGGCCGCCCCACCTGTTGCAGGGAATCCCCCACAGCCGTGTGATCTGCGCAACAGGCGCCGGGCTTGCTTGACGCGCCGCGCGCCAGCCCCTCCAAACTGCGCGGCAATGTTTCGTCGCGGCGTGACCGCGCGGGGATTCGTCGCCCGCACCGCCGCCTGACCAACCCCTGACCGGAAAGGACACTGCCATGTCCCCGCTGAAACCGATCCTGTCGCGCACCCTGCCGGGGCTTGCGCTGCTGACCGCGATGGCACTGGCCGCCTGCGGCCCGACGCCGCCCGCAGCCCCCGCCGCGCCGGTGGTGCCGCCCGAATATCAGGCGCGCATCGACACCGGCCCCAAGGGCGAGCCGATCCACATTCCCGCCGTCCGCCCGGAATATCTGCGCGACCGCAACAAGCGTCAGCGCGTGGCCTATAATGGTCCCGACGCGCCCGGCACGCTGGTCGTCGATCCCTATGCGCGCTTCCTGTATCACGTCCTTGAAAACGGCGAGGCGATGCGCTTTGGCGTCTCGGTCGGCGATGCCGGTCGCGGCTTTTCGGGCGATGCCACGATCCGTCGCAAGGCGGCTTGGCCCTATTGGGCGCCGACCCAGAACATGATCCGCACGATGCCCGAAACCTATGCGTCGCTGGCTGGCGGCCTGCCGGGCGGGCTGAACAACCCGCTGGGCGCGCGCGCGCTGTATCTGTATCGCGGTGGCAAGGATACGATGTACCGCATCCACGGCACGATGGACCCGGCCTCGATCGGCAAGGCCACGACCGCCGGCTGCATCCGGGTATTCAACCAGGACATTCTGGATATCTATGACGAGGTGCCGATGGGCAGCCAGGTTCGCGTCCGCTCGCGCGCAGAAAGCCTGCGTCTGGAAGGGCCGCTGGTCGAAACCCCCGAGGGCTTCGTGATCCCCGCCGCCGAGGCCGCCGCCGCCGCGCAGCAGGCCCCGGCACAGCCCGGCCAGCCCGGCGCCTGATCGGCCCGACGCGCTGGACGATCCCGAAAAGCCCCGCCCCCGGCGGGGCTTTTTCATGCAACCTTTCGCGCCGGTCGGGGGTTGGCGGGAGACTGACACGAAACAGACCCATGACACAGGATCGACCGATGGCCACCACCTTGACCCCGACCGAAGCCCGCGCCCTGGATCAGGCGGAACGCGAACTGGATGATCGCGCCCGCCAGCCTGCCCTGTCGCGCCTGGCCGATGCCGAGCTGCGCGACCTGATCGACGCCCTGCGCAACCGCCGCGACCGCGCCCGCGACATCGGCAATCGCCAACGCCGCGAGGCGCGCGGCAAGGCCGCCCCGCAGGGTTCCACACCCGCCGCGCGCAATGACGGCACCCGCGGCAAGGAACAGATCCTGGCCGCCGCCCTGCGCCGCGCTATGGCCGAACGCAGCAAGCGCCAATCCGCCTGACACCGACCCGGAACGCAAAAGCCCCGCCACTGGCGGGGCTTTTTCAGGATAGGCCCTCAGCAGCCTAGCGCCACTGCCGCCCATCCGCCGTGCCGCAGCCATGGGGCGGCAGCGTCTTTTCGCCAAAGGTCTGCTTCAGTCGCCCGCAGGCCCAGTCCCGCGCAGGCGCCGGGGCATGGCGCATCATCTCGATCCCGACCTCATCAAAGGGCGTTTCGGTGTTGGTGGCGTAGGCATGGAACCGCTGCCCCAGCAGGGCCAGACCGGCGACGGCGACGATGATCAACAGTTTCAGGAAGCGCATGGATGACCTCAGGGCACGTTGCCCCGCCGTCATGCCATGCGCCCCCCCTGATCGGCAAGAACGCCCGTCAGGCGATCAGGACGTAATCCTTGCGCGTCGTCTCGATCACCTCCCAGGTGCCGGTAAAGCCGGGGCGGATGATCCAGCTATCGCCCGCCCGCAGGTCGACGCGGCTGCCGTCATCACCCGTCAGCACCGAATGGCCGGCCAGAATGCGGATGTATTCCCATTCCTCATAGGCGACGCGCCAGGCGCCGGGGGTCGATTCCCAGATCCCGCAATACAGCCCGTCGCGCTCCTCAAGGTTCCAGGTCCGATGCTCGGGATGGCCCGAGATCAGCACATCCGGCGACGGGGTTTCAATCTCGGGTTCACCCTCGGGCAGAACCGGCAGGATCAACGTCATTCAAGCCACCTTACCTTGGTCAGATCATTCGCCTGTGTCGGCGCGTTTTCCCACAGACCTTCGATCTTGGCATTCCAGACCCCGGTCTTGGGCAGTTGGAACAGATAGGCGTTGACGTAATCATCGGCAATCTTTTGTTGCGCCGCCTTCAACAGGGCGCTGCGTTCGGCCGGATCGACGGTGATCTTCAGCTTGTCGATGATCGCTTTGAAATCCGCGCTGTCATAGCCGAAGTAATAGCCATCCTTGCCGCGCGCATAGATGTCGATATCCATCGGTTCGGTATGGCTGATGATGGTCAGGTCGAAGTCATGGCCCTTGTAGACCTGTTCCAGCCACTGCGCCCATTCCAGATTGGCCATCTCGGTCTCGATCCCCACGGCGCGCAACTGCGCCGCGACGATCTCGCCGCCGCGGCGGGCATAGGGAGGCGGCGGCAGCGCCAGGCGCAGCTTCAGGCCGGTCACGCCCGCCTCGGCCAGCAGAGCCTTGGATTTCGCCGTGTCATGGGCCGATTGCGCCGTCAGATCGACGTAATCGGGATGGGCGGGCGAAAAATGCGTGCCGATCGGCGTGCCCTGACCGAACATCGCGCCGTCGATCAGCTCTTGCCGGTTGATCGCATGGGCAATCGCCTGCCGCACCTTGGGGTCGGCCAGTTGCGGATGGCGGTTGTTCATCGCCAGGATCGTCTCGCCCTCGGTCACGCCGATGACCACCTTGAAGCGCGGATCGGCGCCAAGCTGGGCCATCGTCTCGGGCGCGGGAAACATCGGAAAGGCATCGACATCGCCCGCCATCATCGCCGCATAGGCCGCCGTCGGATCCGCGATGATGCGGAAGGTCGCGGTTTTCAGCGCCGGCTTGTCGCCCCAATAGCCGTCAAAGGCGGTCAGCGTGATGCGGTCGCCCTTGATCCATTCGCTGAACTTGAACGGCCCGGTGCCAACCGGGTTGGTCGCGTTGTTCGCGGCTGTTTCCGGCGCAACGATCACCGCATCGCCCCAAGACATCTTGTAGGGGAACGCCCCATCGGGGTTCTTCAGCGTGATCCGCACGGTGGCGGGGTCGATCACCTCGACGGCCTCGATCCCCTCGAAGATCTCTTTCTGGGCATTGGTGCTGCCCTCGGCTTTGGCGCGTTCCAGGCTGAACTTCACATCCTCGGCGTCAAAGGCGGTTCCGTCGTGAAAGGTCACGCCGCTTGCCAGATGAAAGGTATAGACCTTGCCATCGGGGCTGGCCTCCCAGCGTGTCGCAAGCGCGGGCTGGGTGGATCCATCCGGCCCGAACCGGGTCAGCCCCTCGAACACATTGGCATAGACCACCTCGTCGATGGCGGCGGCGGCACCGGCGGTAGGGTCAAGGTTCGGCGGCTCAAGCACCATGCCCAGGGTCAGCGCGTCGGGCGCGGCAAAGGCCGGTGCCGACATCATCGCCAGGGCGGCCACGGTCATGCGGAAACGGGAAAGCATCGGGAAACCTCCGGTTGGGGCGCGGCGGGCCGCATCGCACCCCAAGGATGATCGCCCGCCCCGGCCCGATCAAGGATAATCGCCGCGGGCAGGGCCAAAGACGCCCCTTGACCGCGCCGCGATCCCGCCCCAGCCTGCCCCAACCCGCCCGAGGAACCCGATGGCCGCCTATCTGACCCGCCGCATCCTGTCGCTGATCGCAAGCCTGGTCGTGGCCTCGCTGGTGATCTTCGCGGTGATCGAGGTGATCCCCGGCGATCCGGCCAGCTATATGCTGGGCCTGAACGCCCGCCCCGAAACGGTGGCCGCGCTGCGCGACAGCCTGGGCCTGAATCAGTCGTTGCCGATGCGCTATCTGTCCTGGGTGACGGGGATGCTGCGCGGCGATTTCGGCCTGTCCTACACCTATCGCACGCCGGTGGCCGAGCTGGTGGCGCAGCGGCTGGCCGTCACCCTGCCGCTGGCGGTGATGGCGCTGTGCCTGTCGACGCTGATCGCGCTGCCCACCGGCATTCTGGCCGCCGCGCGGCGCGGCACCCCCGTCGATACCGGGGTCATGGGCGCAGCGCAGGTGGGGATCGCGCTGCCGAACTTCTGGCTGGCGACGCTGCTGGTCCTGCTGTTCACGCTGCAATTGAAATGGCTGCCCGCCGGTGGCTTCGCGGGCTGGTCGAACCCGGTCAACGGGCTGAAATCGCTGATCCTTCCGGCGATAGCCCTGGCCCTGCCCCAAGCCGCGATCCTGGCGCGCGTGCTGCGATCAGCCCTGGTCGAGACCTTGGGCCAGGATTACATCCGCACCGCCCGCGCCAAGGGCCTGAGCCGCGCCCAGGTGCTGTGGCGCCACGCGCTGCGCAATGCGCTGATCCCGGTTCTGACCATCCTGGGGATGCAGTTTTCCTTTCTGCTGGCCGGCACGATCATTATCGAAAACGTCTTTGTCCTGCCCGGCCTTGGCCGCCTGATCTTTCAGGCGATCACGCAGCGCGACCTGATCGTGGTGGAATCGGTGGTGATGCTGCTGGTCTTTGCCGTCATCATCGTCACCTTCCTGACCGACCTGGCCTATGCCCTGGTCGACCCCCGCCTGCGGGCCGCAGCATGAGGTCGGCCTCGATCATTCTGGGCGCGATCCTGGCCGGGGCGGCGCTGCTGGCCGCCATCCTGTCCTGGGTCTGGACGCCCTATGACGTGACCGCACTGGCGATTGCCGACAAGCTGCAAGCCCCAAGCACCGCACATCCGTTCGGCACCGACCACTTTGGCCGCGACATCCTGTCGATGGTCATGGTCGGCGCGCGGGCCTCGATCAGCGTGGCGCTGATCGCGGTCGGGATCGGCATGGCGGTGGGGGTGCCGCTGGGGCTGGCCGCCGCCGCCCGGCGCGGATCCTGGCTGGATGAGGTGATCATGCGCGGCAACGACCTGATCTTTGCCTTTCCCAGCCTGGTCATCGCCATCCTGATCACCGCCGTCTTCGGCCCCTCGGCCATCAATGCCATCATCGCCATCGGCATCTTCAACATCCCGGTCTTTGCCCGCGTCAGCCGGGGCGGGGCGCTGTCGGTCTGGACGCTGGACTATATCCGCGCCGCCGAGGTCGCGGGCAAATCCACCCTGCGCATCAGCGCCGAACATATCCTGCCCAACATCCTGAACCTGCTGATCGTTCAGGGCACGATCCAGTTCAGCCTGGGCATCCTGGCCGAAGCCGGGCTGTCCTATGTCGGCCTTGGCACGCAGCCGCCGATGCCCAGCTGGGGCCGGATGCTGGCCGAGGCGCAGACCTGGTTCATGCTGGCGCCCTGGACATCCATCTTTCCGGGCCTTGCCATCGTCGTCACCGTGCTGGGGCTGAACCTGCTGGGCGATGGCTTGCGCGACCACCTGGACCCCCGCCTGAAAAGGCGCGCGGTATGAGCCTGATTTCCCTGCGCGATCTGGCGCTGACCATCGACGACAAGCCGATCCTGCGCGATGTCGATATCGACATTCCCGCGGGGCAGATCTTCGGGCTTGTCGGTGAAAGCGGGTCGGGCAAGTCGATGACGGCCTTGGCGATCATGGGGCTGCTGCCGCACGGCGCACAGGCCAGCGGGCAGATCATGATGGCGGATCAGAACCTGCTGACCCTGCCCGAGGACGCGCTATGCGCGCTGCGCGGTGCCCGCATCGGCATGATCTTTCAGGAACCGATGACGGCGCTGAACCCGCTGATGACGATCGGCGATCAGGTGGCCGAGACGCTGCGCATTCATACCGGGATGCCGCGCGATCAGGCGCTCGCCGTGGCGCGCGACAAGCTGGACCGGGTGGGCCTGCCCGCGCCGCGCTTTGGGCTTGATCTGTATCCGCATCAGCTTTCCGGCGGACAGCGGCAGCGGGTGGCGATTGCGCTTGCCATCGCCCTGCGCCCGGCGCTGCTGATCGCGGATGAGCCGACAACCGCGCTGGATGTGACCACGCAGGCCGGGGTGCTGGATCTTCTGGAAAGCCTGGTCGATCAGGACGGCATGGCCTGCCTGCTGATCACCCATGACCTTGCGGTGATCGCTGACCGGGCCGAACAGGTCGCGGTGATGCAGGCGGGTCAGGTGGTCGAGACCGGCCCCACCCGCGACGTCTTTACCCGCCAGACCCATCCCTACACCCGCGCGCTGTTTGTCGCCGCGACCCATGTGCCGCCGGCGCCCCGCCTGCCGCCACCCGAGGCCGCGCCGATCCTTGAGGTGCGCGAGGCGCTGCGCATCTATCCCGGCCCCCGGCGCGGGTTGTTCGCCGCCCCCGGCCCCGGCCTGCGCGCCGTCGACGGTGTGTCGCTGACCATCGCGCGCGGCGAAAGCCTGGGGCTGGTCGGCGAATCCGGCTGCGGCAAATCCACCCTGTCGCGCGCCATCCTGGGGCTGGACGCGCTGCAAGGCGGCACAATCCTGCTGGACGGCGAACCGGTGCAGGCCGGGCGGCGGATGCCGCGTCACCTGCGCGCCAAGGTGCAGGCGGTGTTTCAGGATCCCTACGGCAGCTTCAACCCTCGCTGGCGGGTCGATCAGCTTCTGGCCGAGCCGTTCCACCTGACCGGCCGCCCGCGCGATGCCCGCGACCGGCTGGCCCAGGCCCTGACCGAAGTCGGCCTGTCCCCCGATGACATGCACCGCTTCATCCACCAGTTCTCCGGCGGCCAGCGGCAGCGCCTGGCGATTGCCCGCGCGCTGATCATCCGCCCCGAACTGATCGTCCTGGATGAGGCCGTCAGCGCCTTGGACGTCCGTGTGCGCGCGCAGGTGCTGGACCTGCTGGCCGGGCTGCGTGAAAGCCATAGCCTGTCCTATCTGTTCATCAGCCACGATCTGAACGTGGTCCGCGCCATCACCGACCGGGTGCTGGTGATGCAAGCCGGTCGCATCGTCGAGGACGGCCCGACCGACCGGGTACTGACCGACCCGCGCGATCCCTATACCCGCCGCCTGATCGAGGCCGCGCCGGTGATCCCGCCCGACTGGCAGCCTGCCTGACCCTTGCGCCCCTAGCTCTTGCGTCTGCCGCCGCCTGTGCCACTGTGGCGGCGCGATCATGGGGGGCATCATGCGGCTGGCAGGCAAGACGGCAATCATCACCGGCGCGGGGTCGGGCTTTGGCGCGGGCATCGCGCAGCGTTTCGTGGCCGAGGGCGCGGCGGTCATGATCGCCGACATCGACGAGGCCGCCGCCTGGGCCGTCGCCGGTGCGCTGGATGCTACCCCGCAACAGGTCGACGTGGCCAGCGACGCCAGCGTCCGCGCCATGACCGAGGCGGCGTTGCGCGCCTGGGATCGGGTCGACATCCTGGTGAACAACGCCGGGATCACCCATCTGCCGATGCCGATGGAGGACGTCACCGAAGCCGAGTTCGACCGCGTTTTGGCCGTCAATGCCAAGTCGGTCTATCTGACCGCGCGCCACATCGTGCCCTTGATGAAGGCCCGCAACAGCGGCGCGATCCTGAACATCGCCTCGACCGCCGCGCTTAGCCCACGGCCCCGGCTGAACTGGTACAACGCCTCAAAGGGGTGGATGGTCACCGCCACGCAGGCCATGGCGATCGAGCTGGCGCCCTACAAGGTGCGGGTCAATGCGCTGTGTCCGGTGGCCGGGGAAACGCCGCTTCTGTCCAGCTTCATGGGCGAGGACACGCCCGAGATGCGCGCCCGCTTCCTGTCGTCGATCCCGCTGGGGCGGTTCTCGACGCCCGAGGATCTGGCCAATGCCGCGCTGTTCCTGTGTTCGGATGAGGCCAGCCTGATCACCGGTGTCCGGCTGGAGGTTGACGGCGGCCGCTGCATCTAGCCTGCCAGCAGCGCCACCACCCGTGCGGCGGACACCGCCTGCGCCTGCGCCGCGCCGACCCCTGCCCAATGCGCGCCATAGCCGGGCTGGCCCGCCCGCGCCGCCGCCGCGATCAGCGCCTTGCCCGCCGAATAGGTCAGCGGATAGGCCGGGGCCTGGGCATCGTCATGGGCGGTGATCCGGTTGACCAGTGACCGCGCCGGCCGCCCCGAGATCGCCCGCGTCATCACCGTCTGCCCACCCGCCAAAGCGGCGCGATGACCGGCATCCGTCGCGGCCTCGGGCGTGGCCAGAAAGGCGGTGCCCGCCTGCACTGCGACGGCCCCGGCAGCGCGCGCGGCGCGCAGATCGGCGGGCGTCGTGATGCCACCCGCCGCAATGCAGGGCAGATCAAGATCGGTCAATTCAGCCAGCAGTTCCAGCGTTGAAAGACGCGCGTCAGGTCCGTTTTCATCAAAGATGCCGCGATGCCCACCGGCCTGCCAGCCCTGCGCGATCACCAGGTCGACACCGGCCTGACGGGCGATCAGGGCCTCGGCCCGGCTGGTCACGCTGACCGCCAGCAACGCCCCGGTCGCGCGCAGCGCCGCAAGCTGGTCGGGATGCGGCAGGCCGAAGTGAAAGCTGATGACATCGGGCCGGGCCTCGATGACAGCGGCCAGCATCGCCGGATCATCGCGCAGGCTGGTATAGGGCGCGGTCAGATGGTCGGGCGGGGTCGCGTGCAGCGCCGTGAAATCCGGCGCCAGCCGTTCCAGCCAGGTGGCCTCGATGGCCGGATCACGCGCGGGCGCGACATGGCAGAACAGGTTGACATGTAGGTGCCGCGCCCCGCGCGCCCGCGCCTCGGCCATCGCCGCGCGGGCCTGATCGGCGCTCATCGCCCCAAGGCCCAGCCCGCCCAATCCGCCCGCCGCATCGACCGCCGCCGCCAGCGCCGGTGTCGCCACCCCCGCCATCGGTGCCTGCCAGATCGGATGGATCAGCCCCAAGTCAGTCAGCTTCATCGCGCACCTCACCCCTTTACTTTGCGCGCCACGCCCCGGAAAACAAGCGCAAGGAGTTTCCCATGATCGACCTTGCCCCCGAGCTGATCGCCTTGCTGATCGGCGCTGCGTTCTTTGCCGGCTTCGTCGACAGTATCGCGGGCGGCGGCGGTCTGATCACTCTGCCCGTGCTGATGCTTGCCGGGGTGCCGCCGGTGCAGGCCCTGGCCACCAACAAGGTGCAGGGCGCGTTCGGCGCGGCCACCGCCGCCTGGGCCTATGGTCGGCGCGGACTGGTCGATCTGCGCAGACAGGGATGGGGCGCGCTGATGGCCTTTCTGGGGTCGCTGGCCGGGGCCTTTCTGGTGACCTTCGTCCCGACCGAGGCGCTGCGCTTTGCCCTGCCGGTGGTGCTGATCGGCATCGCGCTGTTCTTTGCGCTGAAGCCGGGGCTGGACGATACCGACCGCCAGCAACGCCTGACCCCGGCGATCTTTACCATCACCGTCGCGCCGCTGATCGGCTTTTACGACGGGCTGGTGGGTCCGGGGGCCGGGGCCTTCTACATGCTGGGCTTCGTCATGCTGGCGGGCTACGGCATCCTGAAGGCGACGGCCCATACCAAGATGCTGAACTTTGCCAGCAATATCGGCGGCATCGTAGCCTTTGCCATCGTCAGCCCGCCGATCTGGATGCTGGGGCTGGTGATGGGGCTGGCGCAAATGGCGGGCGCTTTGGTCGGGACACGGCTGGCCATGCGCGTCGGCGCACGCATCATCAAGCCGCTGCTGGTCATCACCTCGACCGCACTGGCGATCCGGCTGATCTGGCAGATGATCTGATCAGGCCAGTGCCTGCCGGATCAGCGCCGCCGCGTCATCCATCGCCGGGGCGGCGGCGGGGATGTGACCGGCCGCGTTCAGCATGATATGCGGCACGCCCGCGACCACGCGCAGATCGACCGGCACGCCCGCCGCCTTCAGCCGCGCGGCATAGGCGCGGCCCTGATCGCGCAGCGGGTCAAACGCCGCGACCATCACCGCCGCCGGGCAAACCCCCGCAACATCGCCCGTGATGGGTGAGGCCAGCGGGTCCGCCGCATCCGCGCCGGCCAGATAATGATCGCGATACCAGCCCAGCCTCTCGCTCGTCAGGAAGAAGCCGGTGCCGAACAGATCGTCTGAGGGGTAGCGCCCCGCCAGATCGACCCACGGAACCCACAGCATCTGGAACCGGGGCGGCACCGCATCGGCGCGGCAAGCCTGCGCGACGATGGCCGCGAGCGCCCCACCGGCGCTGTCACCCGCGACCGCGATCCGGCGCGGGTCGATGCCGAAATCGGGGGCGCGCTGCACCAGGGCGCGAAACGCCACGATGGCATCCTGCGGCGCGGCTGGAAACGGGTGGTCCGGCGCCAGCCGGTAATCCAGCGCAAAGACCTGCGCCCCGGCCCGATCGGCCAGGGCCGCGCAAACCGCATCATGCGAGGCGATCGACCCGCCCACATAGCCGCCGCCATGCAGGAACAGCACCGCCCCCTGACTGATGCCCTGCGGACGATAGCGCCGCAACGGGCGCGGCCCTGCCCCGCCGGGCAGCGTCAGATCCGACCGCGCCACCGGACGCTGCGGTTGCGGGGCCAGCCAGTCACCCTGCCGGTCGAAATCGGCGCGCAGCTCATCGACGCTGCCGATCCGATCCTCCGCCTGCCCCGAGGCGCGCAGCAAAAGCTGCACCAAGGGGTCCAGCCGCTGCCCGTCGACCTGCACGGGTGTCCCCGCCAGCCGTGCCACCAGCGCGCCAGGCAGGCGCGTCATCGCCCGCAGCGCGGTGCGGGTCAGGATGTCGGTCACGCTCATGCCGCGAACCCGCGGGCCAGGCGCATGTCGCCGGTCACGATGCCCCGCCAGTTCTTGTGGGGATCGGTCAGATAGGTGCCGACAACCGGATGCGCGGCGTCCAGCGCGCCCAGATGCACCAGAAGCGCGGTGATCGCGGCCTCGGAGGCGCGGGTGCCGCCATCCATGATCTTCAGCGCGATGCCGCGGCTTTGTTCGGGCAAGATCGCCACGAACACCGCCTCGGCCCCGGTTTTCACGGCCACGCGCCCGCCCATGGCGCGCATCAGATCGGTGCAGGCGCGGCCCTCACCTGCCACCATCTCGGGGTGGGCGGCCATGGCCTGCGTCAGCCGCGCCATCGCATCGGCGCGCCGGCCGCCGCCCTGACGCGCGGCAGCAAAGGTCGCCATCGACCGCGCCAGACCGGTCACGGTGCAGGCAAAGTTCGGGGCCGAACAGCCGTCGATGCCATAGCCGGGGCTGGTCTCGGCCACGGTTTCCTCGAACGCGGCCTTGCAGGCCTGCTGGACGGGGTGGTCGACCTCGACATATTCCGACCCGCCGCCAAGGTGTCGGTTCAGCGTCAGGAAACCGGCGTGCTTGCCGGAACAATTGTTGTGCAACTGGCAGGCCGCATCGCCGGTGCAGGTGATGGCGCGCAGGGCCTCGGGGTCGCGCGGGCTGTGGGTGCCACAGCGCAGGTCGCCCTCTGCCAGGCCCAGATCGGCCAGCCAGGCTGCGACCGCCTGCGTATGGATCGCGGCGCCGTTATGGCTGGCGCAGGCCAGCGCGAGTTGCCGCTGGCTCAGCCCCGCCGCATCCGCCGCGCCGCTTTCGATCAGCGGCAGCGCCTGGATCATCTTGCACGACGATCGCGGAAAGATCACCGCATCGGCATCACCCCAGGCGGCTTCGACCCCGCCCGGCCCAAACACCACCGCATGTCCATGATGCACGCTTTCCAGCATCCCGCCGCGCCACAATTCGATCATCGGAACTGCTGTCATCGCCGTCTTTTCACCCCTGTTCCGGCCGCAGGGGGTTTCACCCCGCGCCACAATTGCGTTATCACCACCATATCGGGTTGAAATGCCGCCCGCGAACCGAAAATACGGGCGGCAAGGTCCGAAAGGACCATGGGCAACGAAATGGAGGCAGAGACCGACATGAGCAAAGCCATTGCGGGCGGGATCGCCGCCAGTGTCGCACTGATCGCCGGGCTGGCCGGCCCGGTCGCCGCGCAGGACAACAGCTTCGTCGAACAAAAGGGCGACTGGCGCGTGCATGTGGCCGCCAGCCCCAAGGAATGCTGGGGCGTCAGCGAGCCGACCTCGTGGAAGGCCACCAAGGACGGGTCGGAAGTGCAGGTCAACCGGGGCAAATCCTATCTGTTCGTGACCTTCCGTCCCGGTCAGGGCGGCGAAGTGTCCTATGCGGGCGGCTATCCCTTCGCCGGCGGATCGACGGTCGAGGTCGCCATCGGCGGCACCAAGTTCAACCTGTTCACCGAGGGCGAAAACGCCTGGGGCGGCTCGCCCGCCGATGACGCCAAGATCATCGCCGCGATGAAGTCCGGCTCCAGCGCCGTGATCACCTCGCGGTCGGGGCGTGGCAATGTCATCACCGACACGTTTTCGCTGACCGGATCGTCGGCGGCGCTTGGCGGCGCGGAATCGCGCTGCAAGTAAGCCCGGCGTGACCGGCTGTCGGCGGCCCCCACCGGGGGCCGCTTTCGTTTTGGCCCAGGATCGCCTATATCGGTGCCTTGCCCCACAGGATGTTGACGATGACCACCGCACCCGCCGCCCCGATCACGCAAGACGTGCTGACCATCCCGCGCAAACTGCCCGAGGGCGGGCGGATCAACATCGTCGGCCTGACCCGCGACCAGTTGCGGGCCGCGCTGATCGCAGCCGGAACGCCCGAGCGCCAGGCCAAGATGCGCGTCGGCCAGATCTGGCAATGGGTCTATCACTTCGGCCTGCGCGATTTCGCCGGGATGACCAACCTGGCCAAGGATTACCGCGCCTTTCTGGCCGAGCATTTCGAGATCGCCCTGCCCGAGATCGTCACCCGTCAGATCAGCGCCGATGGCACCCGCAAATACCTGCTGCGCATCGCCGGTGGGCATGAGGTCGAAACCGTCTACATCCCCGAGGAAAACCGCGGCACGCTGTGCATTTCCAGCCAGGTGGGCTGCACGCTGACCTGTTCCTTCTGCCATACCGGCACGCAAAAGCTGGTGCGCAACCTGACGGCGGGTGAGATCGTCGGCCAGGTGATGCTGGCGCGCGACGACTTGGGCGAATGGCCGCAACCGGGCGCGCCCAAGGACGAAACGCGGCTGGTCAGCAATGTCGTGCTGATGGGCATGGGCGAGCCGCTTTATAATTTCGACAATGTGCGCGACGCGATGAAGGTGGTGATGGATGGCGAAGGGCTAAGCCTGTCGCGCCGCCGCATCACCCTGTCGACCAGCGGCATCGTGCCGGAAATCGCCAAGACCGCCGAGCAGATCGGCTGCCTGCTGGCGATCAGCTTTCACGCCACCACCGATGAGGTGCGCGACAAGCTGGTGCCGATCAACAAGAAATGGAACATCGCCACGCTGCTGTCGGCGCTGCGCGATTACCCGCGCCTGTCCAACAGCGAACGCATCACCTTTGAATATGTGATGCTGAAAGGCGTGAACGACAGCGATGCGGATGCCCGCCGCCTGGTCAAGCTGATCGCGGGCATCCCGGCCAAGATCAACCTGATCCCCTTCAACGAATGGCCCGGCGCCCCCTATCAGCGCAGCGACTGGGACCGGATCGAGGCCTTCGCGGACATCATCTACAAGGCCGGTTACGCGAGCCCGATCCGCACCCCGCGCGGCGAGGACATCATGGCCGCCTGCGGCCAGTTGAAATCCGCCACCGAACGTGGCCGCAAATCCGCCGCCCAGATTGCCGCCGAGGCGCAAGTCACCAGCGTCGAGTGAGTATTTGGGCAAAGAGGAAATGGGCTTCCGCTTTGCATAAATACTCATCCAGCGGGCGCCATCCGCGCAGCGTTGACGCGGAGGCGCGCGCGGCCCAAGCTGCGGCCAAAGGGGGGCGCGATGGCGATCTTCAATCTGGGGTCGATCAATATCGACCATGTGTATCAGCTGCCGCATTTTCCCGCGCCGGGTGAGACGCTGGCCTCGAGTTCGTATCAACGTGGTCTGGGCGGCAAGGGCGCGAACCAGTCGGTCGCCGCGGCGCGGGCCGGGGCGCGGGTCGTGCATCTGGGCGCGATCGGGCCGGGGGATGACTGGGTGATCGATCGGCTGTCCAGGGCGGGGGTCGACTGCGGGCGGATCGCGCGGATCGATGTGCCGACCGGCCATGCCATCATCTATCTGGATGGGGCGGGCGAAAATCAGATCGTGCTGTTTCCCGGCGCGAACCGGGCGATGGCTGTGGATGTGGTCGACCGGGGGCTGGCCGATGCGCAGGGGGGCGACCTGCTGCTGATCCAGAATGAGACCGCCCATGCCGCACGGGCCGCCGCCATGGCGCGGGCACGGGGCATGGCGGTGATCGCCAGTGCCGCCCCCTTTGATGCCGGGGCCGTGGCCGAGGTCTTGCCGCATGTCACCACGCTGGCCCTGAACGCCGTCGAGGCCGCGCAACTGCGCGCCGCCCTTGGCCGTGACCCCGACCTGCCCGAGATGCTGGTGACCTTGGGCGCCGAGGGGGCCGAACTGCGCCTGGCCGGGGGGCAGGTCTTGCGGCAGGCAGCGTTTGCCGTCGATCCGGTCGACACCACCGGCGCGGGCGACACCTTTGCCGGCTATTTCGCCGCCGCGCGTGACGCAGGCGCACCCCACGCCGCCGCCCTGCGGCTCGCCGCAGGCGCCGCCGCACTGAAGGTCACCCGTGCCGGTGCCGCCGATGCCATTCCCAGCCGCGACGCGGTTGAGGCCTTTCTGAAAGGACAGCCATGACCTATGCCTTTGACCCCGCCCCGCCCGTCGCCCTGCCGATCACCGGCAGCGACGCGCTGTTCCCGGTGCGCCGGATCTTCTGCATCGGCAGCAATTACGCCGACCATGCCGCCGAAATGGGCAACGCCCCCCGCCGCGACATGCCGACCATCTTTACCAAATCCGCCCCTGCCATCGCCCTGTCGGGCAGCACCATCCCCTTCCCGTCCGGCACCGACGACCTGCATCATGAGGTCGAGCTGGTCGCGGCGCTTGGCCCCTCGGGCGTCTTTGGCTATGCGGTCGGGCTGGATCTGACGCGACGCGACTTGCAGGCCCGCGCCAAGGACACGCGCGGCCCCTGGGATCTGGGCAAGGATTTCGACAATAGCGCGATCCTGGGACCGCTGACCCTAGCCGAGACCTGGGGCCTGCCGGGTGACCAGGCGATCCGGCTATCGGTGAACGGCGCGCCGCGTCAGGATGGGCGGCTGTCGCAGATGATCTGGCCGCTGCCCGCGCTGATCGCCACTTTGGGCAGCCTGTATCGGCTTCAGCCGGGCGATCTGGTGTTCACCGGCACGCCCGCCGGCGTCGGCCCGCTGCGCCCCGGCGATGAGGTTCAGGCCGAGATCGACGGGCTGGCGCCGCTCAGCCTGCGGATTCAGCCCAGCGAATAGCCGGTGCCGCGCACGGTGCGCACCGGGTTCGACCCGCCGTTCACCATCAGCGCCTTGCGCAGGCGGCCCACATGCACGTCGATGGTGCGGGTGTCCACATAGATGTCACGGCCCCAGACGCGATCCAGCAACTGCTCGCGCGTCCAGACGCGGCCCGGCTTTTCCATCAGTGTCGACAGCAGGCGGAACTCGGTCGGGCCAAGGTGCAGGGGCTGGCCCGCGCGGAATACGCGATGCTCGCCACTGTCCAGGATGATGTCCTGAAACGACAGTCGTTCACCCATGGTGGTCGGGCGGGTGCGGCGCAACTGGGTGCGCAGCCGCGCCATCAGTTCCACCACCGAATAGGGTTTGACGACGTAATCATCAGCACCGGTTTCCAGCCCGCGCACGCGGTCGGTTTCCTCGGACCGGGCCGACAGCATGATGATCGGGATGCCGCGGGTTTCGGGATTGGCCTTGACGCGACGGCAGACCTCGATGCCGCTGACATTGGGCAGCATCCAGTCCAGCACGATCAGATCGGGGTTTTCCTCGGCGACCAGCAGCATCGCCTCATCGCCGTTTTCGGCCATGACCACGTCAAAGCCCTCGGCCTCGAGGTTGTATTTCAGCACTTCGCGTTGCGCGGATTCGTCCTCGACCACCAGGACGCAGGGTTGGCTGTGACTTGCCATGGCTCAGGCCCCGGCTTCGTCAAGGCCGGATCGGCTGACGCTTTCGGTCTTCGGGCGGGCCTCGTCGGGCAGATCGCCGGTGACCAGATAGATCACCTGTTCAGCGATCGAAGTCGCATGATCGCCCATCCGTTCGATGTTCTTGGCGATGAAGTGCAGATGCATACAGGGCGTAATGTTGCGCGGGTCTTCCATCATGTAGGTCAGGAACTCGCGGAACAGGGCGTTGTACATCTGGTCCACCTCGACATCGCGGTGGCGCACATCGGCCGCCAGATCGGCGTCGCGGCGGATATAGGCATCCAGCGCGTCGGCCAGCATCGCCTCGACCGTTCCGGCCATGCGGCGGATCGCGCCGCCCGCGCCTTCGACCACCGGCATATGCGCCAGGACGTGACTGCGCTTGGCAATGTTCTTGGCGAAGTCGCCGATCCGTTCCAGGCTGGCGGCGATCTTGATGACCGAAAGCGCCATGCGCAGGTCGCTGGCCGCCGGGGCGCGCAGGGCGATCAGGCGCGCGGCCTCTTCGTTGATCTTTTCCTCAAGCGCGTCGATGGCGCGGTCGCGGCGGCGCACGTCTTCGGCCAGTTCCTCGTCGCGGGTATCCAGCGCGCGGGCGGCCTCCTCGATGGCGGCTTCGACCATGCCGCCCATCTTGACCACCATGGTCTGCACGCTTTCCAACTCTCGGTCGAAAGAGCTGACGATATGCGGTGACTTGTTCATGGCGGTCCCCCTACCCGATACGTCCGGTAATATAGCTTTCGGTGCGCGGATCGCGCGGATTGGTGAAGATCTGCTCGGTGT
>NZ_JBHFHM010000016.1:0-47116 GCF_041927815.1 Paracoccus zhouxuedongae | reverse complement strand
CCTTTGTCATCAGCCATGCCCGGTGTCATGGGCATAGCGGATCGACCGGCCGTCGACCTCGATCCGGGCCATGCGAATGCGCGGCTCGGTCTTGGGACGGTTGACGATGAACGACATCACCACCGTCTCGAAGCCGCGATTGCTGTCAAAGGCGTTCAGGCGAATGTAGTCGTCGCCATGCGCCTTGCGGCAATCGGCCAGCTCCATCATTACGCCCTTGGCATCCTTCAGGTCGAACATGGGGTTGCCCCACATTTCCCAATAGGTGTTCCGCGGGTGCGGGTCGTCGGTATATTCGACCCCGATGGCCCAGCCTTTCGACAGGCAATATTCGACCTGCGCAGTGATCTGCTCATCGGTCAGATCGGGCAGGAAGGAAAAACAGCCCTGAGTAATCCGCATCTTGTCTCTCCTTAGCTGACGCCCGGCGTGGGCACGAAGTCCGACGTGTCGGTCGAGGTATAGTTGAAGGTGATGTTGCCCCAGGTATCCAGCGCGGCCTCCAGCGGCTTGCACCACTTGGCGGCGGCGCGCAGGATTTCCGGGCCTTCGGTGGCAATCGCGCGGCCTTCGTTGCGGGCCAGAACCATCGCTTCCAGTGCGACGCGGTTGGCGGTCGCACCGGCCTGGATGCCCATCGGGTGCCCGATGGTGCCGCCACCGAATTGCAGCACGACATCATCGCCGAACAGGTCCAGCAGCTGATGCATCTGCCCGGCGTGGATCCCGCCCGAGGCCACCGGCATCACCTTTTTCAGATCCGCCCAGTCCTGTTCAAAGAACAGCCCGCGTTGCAGATCGACCGCGTTCACGTTCTCGCGGCAGATGTTGTAAAAGCCCTGCACGGTCATCGGGTCGCCCTCCAGCTTGCCGACGGCGGTGCCGGTATGCAGGTGGTCCACCCCGGCCAGGCGCAGCCACTTCGCGATCACGCGGAAGCTGATGCCATGGGTCTTTTGCCGGGTATAGGTGCCATGCCCCGCGCGGTGCATGTGCAGGATCATGTCGTTCTGGCGGCACCATTCGCTGATCGACTGGATCGCGGTCCAGCCGACGATCAGGTCAACCATCACCACCACGGACCCCAGTTCCTTGGCGAACTGGGCGCGACGATACATCTCCTCCATCGTGCCGGCGGTGATGTTCAGGTAATGGCCCTTGACCTCACCCGTCTGCGCCGACGCCTTGTTCACGGCCTCCATCACATACAGGAACCGGTCGCGCCAGTGCATGAAGGGCTGGCTGTTGATGTTCTCGTCGTCCTTCATGAAGTCCAGGCCGCCCTTCAGCCCTTCATAGACGACGCGGCCATAGTTCTTGCCCGACAGGCCCAGCTTGGGCTTGGTCGTCGCGCCCAAGAGCGGGCGGCCGAACTTGTCCAGACGCTCGCGCTCCACCACGATGCCGGTGGGCGGCCCCTTGAAGGTTTTCACATAGGCGACGGGGAAGCGCATGTCCTCCAGCCGTGCGGCCTTAAGCGGCTTGAAGCTGAAGACGTTGCCGATGATGGATGCGGTCAGGTTGGCGATGCTGCCTTCCTCGAACAGGATCAGGTCATAGGCGACCCAGCAGAAATACTGCCCCGGCGTGCCCGGCACCGGTTCGACCTTATAGGCCTTGGCGCGATACTGATCGCAGGCCGTCAGGCGGTCGGTCCAGACCACCGTCCAGGTCGCGGTCGAGGATTCGCCGGCCACGGCGGCGGCGGCCTCGATCGGGTCCACGCCCTCTTGCGGGGTGATGCGGAACAGCGCCAGAAGGTCGGTGTCCTTGGGTTCGTAATCGCCATCCCAATAGCCCATCTGCGCATATTTCAGCACACCGGCGGCATAGCGTTTCTTCTTGTCGGTGATTTCCGTCTTGCTTGCGTCGTCAGCCATGATGGTCCCTCCTCAGACGGTTTTCGGGTCAAGCGACCCATTCGCGTAACGCTTGGCCATCTCGTCCATCGGGATGACCTTGATCTTGCTGGCGTTTCCGGCGGTGCCAAAGGCTTCCAGCCGGTCGCGGCACAGGTCGCGCATGGCGTCCATGGCCGGTTTCAGGAACTTGCGCGGGTCGAATTCGCGCGGGTTTTGCTGGGCGATCTTGCGGAACTGGCCGGTCATCGCCATGCGGCAATCGGTGTCGATGTTCACCTTGCGCACGCCGTGCTTGATGCCTCGCACGATTTCTTCCACCGGCACGCCAAAGGTCTGGGGCATCTCGCCGCCATGGGCGTTGATGATGTCCTGCAATTCCTGCGGCACGGATGAACTGCCGTGCATCACCAGATGGGTGTCGGGCAGCTTCTTGTGGATCGCCTCGATCACCTTCATCGCCAGGATGTCGCCATCGGGCTTGCGGCTGAACTTGTAGGCGCCATGGCTGGTGCCGCAGGCGATGGCCAGGGCGTCAACCTTGGTGGCCTTGACGAAATCGACCGCCTGATCGGGATCGGTCAGCAGCATCGAATGATCCAGCTTGCCGGTCGCGCCGTGGCCGTCCTCGGCCTCGGATTCGCCCTCCAGCGAACCAAGGACGCCCAGTTCGCCCTCGACCGAGGCACCGACCCAATGCGCCATGCGGCTGACACGCTCGGTGATCTGGACGTTGTAATCATAGCTGGCCGGCGTCTTGCCGTCGCCTTCCAGGCTGCCGTCCATCATCACGCTGGTAAAGCCGTGGCGGATGGCGGTCATGCAGGTGGCTTCGTTGTTGCCGTGATCCTGATGCATGCACAAAGGGATCTCGGGATAGATCGCGGCCAGGGCCTCGATCATCTTGGCCAGCATGATGTCATTGGCATAGGACCGCGCGCCGCGGCTGGCCTGGATGATGACCGGCGCATCGGTGGCGCGCGCCGCCTCCATGATCGCCAGGCCCTGTTCCATGTTGTTGATGTTGAAGGCGGGCACGCCATAGCCATGCTCGGCGGCGTGATCCAGAAGCTGTCGCAGGGTGATAAGTGCCATGGGTTACTCCTTGCAGGCGCGGCGCGCGGCATCGGCCACGGCCTCGGGCGTGATGCCGAAATGGCGGTAAAGGGCGGGGGCGGGGGCGGATGCGCCAAAGCCCGTCATGCCGATGAAGGCGTCGGTCGGGCGCAGCATCAGCCCGTCCCAGCCAAAGCGCAGCGCGGCCTCGATGCCGATGCGCGGCGCGGTCCCCAGGATCTCGGCGCGATAGCCTTCCGACTGGCGGGCGAAGGCGTCGAAGCTGGGGGCGCTGACCACGGCGGCGCGGATGCCTTCGGCGGCCAGGGCCTCGGCGGCGGCGATGGCGATCTCGACCTCGGACCCGGTGGCAATCAGCGTCACATCGCGGCCATCGGGGGCGCGCAGCAGATAGGCCCCGCGCGCCGACAGATTGTCCGCACCGACGCGTTCGCGCAGCAGCGGCAGGTTCTGGCGCGACAGAACCATCAGCGTGGGTCGGTCGGTCGCGGCCATGGCGATTTCCCAGGCCTCGGCGGTTTCGACCGCATCGGCGGGGCGCAGCACGGTCAGGTTCGGCATGGCGCGCAAGGACGCCAGATGCTCGACCGGCTGGTGGGTCGGGCCGTCCTCGCCCAAGCCGATGCTGTCATGGGTCATGACATAGGTGACCGGAACCCCCATCAGCGCCGACAGCCGGATCGAGGGGCGGCAGTAATCGGCAAAGGCCATGAAGGTGCCGCCATAGGGCCGGAACCCGCCATGCAGCGCGATGCCGTTCATCGCTGCCGCCATCCCGTGTTCGCGGATGCCGTAATGCACATAGTTGCCGCTGAAGTCGCCGGGCTTCACCGATTGCTGGCCCTTGGTCCGGGTCAGGTTCGATCCGGTCAGGTCGGCCGATCCGCCGATGGTGTTGCTCAGCGCGGCATTGACCACGCCAAGCGCCATTTCGCTGGCCTTGCGGGTGGCGACCTTGGGGCGGTCGGCGATCAGCCCGGCCTTGTAGTCGGCCATCGCGGAAGCCAGCCGGTCCAGCCCGTCGCCCCGCTGGGCGGCGTCGAAATCGGCGGCCTTGGCACTGGCCTTGTGGCGCGCCAGCCAGTCGGCGCGGGCTTTGGCACCACGCGCGGCGACGGCGTGCCATTGGTCATAGACAGGCTGCGGGATGACAAAGGGATCATGCGGCCAGTCCAGCCACGTGCGGGCAGCGGCGATCTCGTCCCCGCCCAGGGGGGCGCCGTGAACATCATGCCCGCCCTGCTTGTTCGGCGCGCCAAAGCCGATGACCGACCGGCAGGCGATCAGGCTGGGCCGGGCGTCGGCGCGCGCGGCGGAGATGGCGCGGGCGATGTCGGCGGGGTCATGGGCGTCGCAGGCCTCGGTATGCCAACCGGCGGCGGCAAAGCGCGCGCGTTGGTCGGTCGAGGTCGACAGATCGGTGTCACCGTCAATGGTGATCTTGTTGTCGTCCCACATCACGATCAGCCGACCCAGGCCCAGATGCCCGGCCAGGTCGATCGCCTCATGGCTGATGCCCTCCATCAGGCAGCCGTCACCGGCGATGACATAGGTGTAGTGGTCCACCAGATCATCGCCCCAGCGGGCATTGGCCAGACGTTCGGCCAGGGCCATGCCGACTGCGGTGGCGATGCCCTGACCCAAGGGGCCGGTCGTCACCTCGATCCCGTCGGCATGGCCGTATTCCGGGTGCCCCGCCGTGCGCGCGCCAAGTTGGCGAAAGGCGCGCAGCTGATCCATCGGCATGTCGGCATAACCCAGCAGGTGATGGATGGCATACACCAGCATCGAGCCATGCCCGGCGGACAGCACGAACCGGTCGCGGTCGGGCCAGGTCGGGTTGGCCGGATCGACGCGCATGAACTGGTCAAACAGCACCGTCGCCACATCGGCCATGCCCATCGGCATCCCCGGATGGCCCGAATTGGCCGCCTGAACCGCATCCATCGCCAGCGCGCGGATGGCGTTCGCCATCGCGCGGTTGGTCATGTCGGGGCGGGTGATCGCAGCGTGGCTCATGGTCTCAGGCCCTTTTCGCGGTGTCGACGATGCGCAGGATCAGCGGCGTCAGGATCAGTTGCATCGCCAGATCCATCTTGCCGCCCGGAATGACGATCGAGTTCGCGCGGCTCATCCACGACCCGTTGATCATCGAGGTCAGATAGGGGAAGTCGATGCCGCGCGGGTTCTTGAACCGGATCACGACCAGCGATTCATCCGCCGTGGGGATCCAGCGCGCGACAAAGGGGTTCGAGGTGTCGACCACCGGCACCCGCTGAAAGTTCACGTCGGTTTCGGTGAATTGCGGGCAGATGCAATGGACGTAATCATGCATCCGGCGCAGGATCACATCGGTTACCGCCTCGGTCGAATAGCCGCGCTGCGCCCGGTCGCGGTGGATCTTCTGGATCCATTCCAGGTTGACGACCGGCACCACGCCGACCTTCAGATCGGCAAGCGCCGACAGGTTCACCGTGTCATTGCGCACCGCGCCATGCAGGCCTTCGTAGAACAAGAGGTCCGACCCGGCATCCAGTTCGCGCCAGGGGGTGAACTCACCGGGGGGGGTGCCGTATTTCTCGGCCTCGGCGGCGTCATGGACATAGTTGCGGGTCTTGCCCATGCCGGTCGCGGCATAGTCGCGGAACACTTCCTCCAGCTTTTCCAATTCGTTGGCATCATAGGAGAAGTGCGAAAACGTGTGGTTGCCCTCGGCGGTGCGGCGCGCCAGTTCGGCTTTCATCTCGGCGCGGTTATAGCGGTGGAAGGCATCGCCCTCGATGCTGACGGCGGTGATCCCCTCGCGCCGGAAGATCTGGTCGAAGGTGTGCTTGACCGTCGATGTGCCAGCCCCGGACGAGCCGACGACCGAAATGATGGGGTGTTTCTTGCTCATGGCTCAGCTCCTGAACAGGCTGCGGTTGCCGAACAGGCCCGAGGTCTCGGCGGTCGGCAGATCGTGATAGGCGGCGACGCGGGCGACCTTTTCGGCCGACCCAAAGACAAAGGGAGTGCGGGCGTGCAGCCGGTCGGGGGTATTGCCCAGGATGCGGTCGCAGCCGTCGGTGGCCTGACCGCCGGCCTGTTCGACCAGCATGGCAATCGGCGCGCATTCATAAATGTGGCGCAGGCGGCCGCGCTCATATCCTTTGCGGCTGTCGCCGGGATACAGGAACACGCCGCCACGGGTCAGGATGCGGTGGGTTTCCGCGACCAGGCTGGCGATCCAGCGCATGTTGAAGTTCTGGCCGCGCGGACCCTCGGCACCCTTCACCAGATCGTCGACAAAGGCCCGGATCGGCGCCGGCCAATGCCGGTGGTTCGAGGCGTTGATCGCATATTCGCTGGTCGTCGCGGGGATCGGCGGCAGCGCGCCCACGGCGACAAAGGTGCGGCTGTCGGGGTCCAGGATCCAGCGCCGCACCCCCGCGCCGGTGGTCGCCACCAGCACGCATTGCGGCCCATAGATCACATAGCCCGCCGCCACCTGATCGCCCGCCGGGCGCAGAAAGGTGGCATCGCCGTCGCCCGCTGCGGGCATGATCGAAAAGATCGTGCCGATCGACACATTGGCGTCGATATTCGATGATCCGTCCAGCGGGTCGATGGCCAGGCCCAGGTTGCCATCGGCGTTCAGTTCGACCACATCGGCCTGTTCCTCGCTGGCGAAATAGCGCACGGCGCTGCCCGCCAGGGCGTTGCGGAACAGGTCATCCGCGATCACATCCAGCGCCTTTTGCGCATCGCCATGGTCGCTGGCATCCACGGTGGCGGCCAGATCGTTGCCCAGGCCGCTGCCCGCGATGACCCGCGCCAGCTCGGCCGCGGCGCCTGCCACCCGCGCCAGCACATCCGCCAGTGCCGGGTCGTCCGCCAAACTTGACCGGTCGATGATCTGCATGACAAAGCCCCCTGCGTCCTGTCCTGCGCCAAGACTTGCCAGCGGGTTCCATAAATGAGAATTATATTGTCATGGTCGAATATTCAGAAAAATTGAACACCTCAGCCCTGCGGGCGATGGCCCCGCGCGGGCTGCGGGCGCTGCTCGCCGTGGCGGAAACCGGGTCTTATGCGGCGGCGGCGGATCGGCTGGGGCTGACCGCCCCGGCGCTGCACGCCCAGATCAAGACGCTTGAAGGCTTGCTGGGCGCCGACCTGCTGCGCCGGGTCGAGGGCGGCGGCTCCGCCCCGACCGAGATCGGCGCCCATGTCTGCGACACCGCGCGGCGCATCGACGAACAATTGCTGCGCATGGCCGAGGATGTCGCGGCGCTGCGCAGCGGCCGGGCCGGGCGGGTGGTGCTGGGCACCGTGTCCACCGCCAAGTATTTCGGTCCGCTGCTGGTGCGGATGCTGCAACAGGCCCTGCCCGAACTGGAACTGCGACTGCGCGTCGGCAACCGGCAAGAGGTGATCGACGGCATCGCCAGCGGGCGGCTGGATCTGGCGATCATGGGCCGCCCGCCCCGCGCCCCGGCAGTCGAGGCGGCGGTGATCGGGCCGCATCCCCATGTCATCGTCGCCCCGCCGGGCCACCGCCTGTCTGGCCAGCCCGCGATTCCGGTGCCCGAACTTTACGCCGAGACCTTCATCCAGCGCGAGGATGGGTCGGGCACCCGCATCCTGGCAACCCGCTGGCTGGACCGCGTGGGCGAGGGCTATCCCTTTACCCAGATCGAGATGGACAGCAACGAAACCATCAAACAGGCGGTGATGGCGGGCATGGGAATCGCCCTGCTCAGCCAGCACACCGTGACGCAGGAACTGGCCGATGGGCGGCTGGTGACGCTGCCGCTGCCGGGCCTGCCGATGGAACGCCACTGGTTCCTGGTGCGCGCCGCCGACCGCCCGCCGAACCCGGCGCGGGCGCGGGTCTGGGATCAGATCGTGGCGATGCAGGGCAGCTTTCTGCCCAGCCCGCCCTAGGCCAGCAGCGCCCGCCCCTGTCGCAGGTGCCGCGCGGCCAGATCGCGCGCGTGGGCGCCCTGCACGATTGGCCGCACCGGGTCGGGGAAGGTGCCGTGGTCGCGCAGATCGGGGAACAGCGCCAGAATCTCGTGCTGCGTGTCGGCATCGACAGCGGCCATCGACAGCGGCGCGGGCAGGAAGCTTTCGGTCGCCGCGCCTTCGGACAGCACCAGTTCATGCCGATCGAACAGCAGGTGGACATAGGTGACGCGCGGCTGATCCTGCGCGATCTCGACCCCCGGCAGGGCCAGCAACTGCCGCGCGGCGACCAGCACCTCGGGCGTGCCGAACAGCCGCTGCGCCAGGTCGGACCGCAGCAGGATGCGGTGCTGCGGCGATACCAGCAGATCACGCACCGGCACCCCTGGCGCCAGCGACCCGGCCCGCAGGCGGATCGGTCGAAGCTGCGGATTGTCGTCCAGATCGGCCGCCGACAGCCGCCGCATCCCGACCCAGCGCAGCGGGCGCGGGCCGCGATCCAGCGTCACCACCAGATCACCGGGCCGCAGCCGATGCGCGGCCACCGGCCCCGAGGGCGTCAGGATCCGCGTCTGCGCGGCAAAGCACAGCAGCTTGCGGGTAAAGCTGGCATCGCGGTCGGTTCGGAAATAGCCATCGGTCCGCCCGGTCAGGTTGAAGCCAGGGCTGACGTTCAGCTCGACCTGCTGGCCGGTCTGATTCAGCGTTCCCGCAAAGACGATATTGGCGGTGTCCGACCGGATGATCGTGCCGGTAAAGCTGCGGGCAACGGGCGGCGTGGCGGCGTTGTTATCGTTATCGAACAGAAAGCTGATGGTGACCGTCGCGCCCACCGACATCACGAAACCGCTGTTGCCGCTGGTGGTGATGGTCAGATTCGAGGTGGTCGTGACATTCTGATAGCGCGTCATCGCGCCACCGCTCATGTTGCCGATGCCAGTGCCGAAGGCGACCGAAAAGGCCGTGTTCGGGATGTCGGAAATCGTCTTCATCGCCGCCCCCCTGCGTGGCGGCGATTCTTATCATTGCCGCAGCCTTGCGGCACGGGAATAATCGCGGGAAAGGATCAACTTTCCCGCGATTTTCACCCTAGAAGCACAGCACTTCAGCTTCGGCCTGCGCGCGCTTGAGTTCTGCGAAAATCGCCGCGGCCGGGGCGCTGTCGCGGAAGATGCTGGCCCGCTCGCCCGAGGTCTGGCGCATCGCCATCACCGTCTCGGCCTCGACATAGCTTTCATAGGGCAGGATCGAGGCGATCGTGTCGATCGAACAGGAACAGCGCCGCAACGCATCGGCGGTCTGGCCGTTCACCCCCATGCAGGCAAAGACATATTCCGCGCGCGCCTCGGTCGGATAGTCGTTCAGATGGGCGGTGTCGGCAAAGGCCGAAAGTGGCACTGCCAGTGCCAGAACCGTCGCGCGGATCATGGCTTCACCCGCGCGGTGATCGCCTCATGATAGCCGCCCTCGACGGTTTCGGCGGTCAGGCTTTCGAAATAGCCGGGCAGGCCGTCCTTCATGCGGATGGTCAGCTTCAGCTTGGCAAAATCGCCCATGCGCGGCGCGTTCGGATCTTCGGCAAAGGGCTGCATGACGACCTGCGTCACGCCGTCGCCCGCCGGTTCGGCCTTGGCCTTGCTCAGCGCCTCTTTCATGCGGTTGCGGATATAGAACGGGCTCCCGCCGGCGATGGCCGCCATCGATCGGGTGACGTCCTCGAGGAACACCATCAGCACCGGGTTGCCGCCCGAGGCCGGGAACTCTTGCATCTCGCGGCGTTGGCCGTTCTGTTCAATGGCCATCTGCACGGCGGGTTCGGCCCCGGTCTCGGCCGCCTTGGCGGTCAGGATGATCGCGCCGCCCTCGATCGTGCGGAAGCCCTCGGCCTTGGGGCCGCTGCGGGTCTGGTCATAGGTCACCACCTGGCCGGGGGTCAGGGCCTCGACCACGCCGGTGCGGAACATGGCATCCGATCCGGTATCGGCATGGCCGGGCAACGCCAGCAGAACAGCCAGCGCGGGGATCAGGGTCAGGGATTTCAGAATGGTCACGCGCTTTCCTCCAGCATGAAGCCGCGCCCGCGCAGGGTGCGGATGGTGACGCCCGCGCCGGGCAACTGCGCCAGCTTGCGGCGCAGATAGCCCAGATAGACATCGACATTGTTTTCGGTGGCCCCGTCATGGGCGCCCCAGACCTGATCGAACAGCCGGTGGCGCGGCACTACCTGACCCGCCTGCGCCAGCAGACAGGCCATCAGCGCGGCCTCGCGTTCGGTCAGGCTGACGGGCGGGTCGCCGGGCGCGGTCAGCTCGCCGCGCACCGGATCAAAGGTCAGCGACGCCAGCCGCATTGGCGCATCACCGGGGGCGGGGCGCGGCGGGGCGGGCGGGCGCGGGGCCTCGGCCCGCAGCAGCGCGACCCGCAGCCGGGCGGTCAGTTCGGCGAACTGGAACGGCTTGACGACGTAATCATCGGCACCGGCGGCCAGCCCCTCGGCCCGATCCTCGACCCGCGACAGCGCCGACAGCACGATCAGCGGAAGGGTGACGCCGCGTCGGCGCAGGTGCTGGATCAGGTCCAGCCCGTTCTCCGGCCCCAGCATCCGGTCGATGATCGCCGCGCCAAAGCCGGGCAGGCTGAGCATGTCCAGCGCCGCGCCAGGGTCGGCAGTCCAGTCGGGGGCGAAGCCCTCGGCCCGCAGCCCGCGCATCAGCACCGAGGCGATGTCAGGGTCATCCTCGACGATCAGAACCCGTGTCATGCCACCCGCCTTTCGCCCGCAGCCACCAGCGGCAGCGACAGGGTGACGGCCAGCCCGCGCCCGTCCGGCCCACGGCCCAGATCCAGCGATCCGCCATGTTCACGCGCCACCCAGCCCGCCAGGGCAAGGCCCACGCCGAAGCCGCTGCCCCCCGCATCGCCGCGTCGGAAACGGCCCGGAACGGCGGCATCGGGCAGGCCGGGGCCGTCATCTGTCAGCACCAGCGCGGCGTGGCCCGCACCGCTGGCGCGCGTCGTCAGGGTCACCTGCGCGCCATTGCCAGCGTATTTCACCGCATTGTCGATCAGCCCCGACAGCACCTGCCGCAGCCAATCGCCATCGCCCGCCACCACCAGACCCGGTTGCAGATCCAGCACCGGGTCGATGCCCGCGCGGCGCAGCAGGGGCGCCATGTCATCCACCGCCAGCCGCGCCATCGCCGCCAGATCGACCGGCGCGTGATCCAGATCCAGCACCCCGGAGTCCGACCGCGCCACGCGCAGCATGTCGTCGATGCGCCGGTTCAGCCGTGCGGCGCGGGTGCGGATCACCGACAGCGCCGCCGCAAGGTCGGGGTCGTCGGTGCGCGCCAGCTCGGTCTCGGCCAGGATGACGGTCAGGGGGGTGCGCAGCTCATGCCCGACATCGGCGAAGAACCGGCGGCGGTCGGCGTCGATCTGCGCCAGCCGGTCGTGGGCTGCCTGAAGATCGGCAGTGCGCGCGGCGATCAGCGTCTGAAGGTCGCGCCGGTCCGCCTCGACCCGCGCACGGCGGCGATCCAGACCGGCGGTGACGCGGTTGATGCGGGCGAACAGCAAGCCCAGTTCGTCGCGCGCGGTGACCGGCAGCCGCCCCGCCGCCACCGCCCCCGAGGCCGCGCCGATGCGCCGGATCAAGGGCCGGATCACCCCGGCATAGACGGCGGCCAGCACGACCGGCGCGGCCAAGGCGATGGCGATGGCCAGCCACAGGCTGCGGCGCGCCCAATCCTGCGCAGCGGCCAGCGCGCCATCGCGGCGGACACGGGCGGCGTTGATCTGTTGGTCGATCACCGGCGCATAGGCAGCGCCAAAGGCATTCAGCGCGGCGTCGCGCGCGGCGGTGTCATCACCGGCCTCGCGCAGGCCCTGATCCATGCGGTCGACAAGCCCGCGGATCAGCGCCAGATCGCGGGCGGCGCGGGCGGCGGCCTCGGTGCGGGCGAGGTCGGGGGCGGCGGCAAGGTCGGCACGGATCAGCCCGTCCAGCGCCGCCAGTCCGATGCCGACCCCGGCCATCGCCTCATCCGCTGCCGCATCGCGGGCCAGCACGCGGGCGGTGATGCGGGCGGACAGGGCGCTGTAGGCCTCGATCCGGGCCTGCGCGGCATCGGCCTGGGCATTCCAGTGATCGGCGCGGGTCAGCGCCAGAACCGCACCCCCGGCGGCCAGCATCGCCAGCAGCGCAAGCGCCGCCGCCGCCACCGTCAGCCGGACGCGCAGCCCGGTCACGGCGCCAGCCCCAGCAGGCCGCGCAGCGCGGCACGCAATTCCTCGGGGGCGACGGGTTTTTCCAGCACGCCGATACCGCGTTCGCGGCAGTCGCGCTGCATCGCCGGGTCGCGGTTGGCCGTCACCACCACCGCCGGCAGGTCGGGCTTGCGCAGCCGCGCGCGCACCGCATCGATCGCCGCTACGCCGGTATCGCCGCCATCCAGATGGTAATCGGCCAGGATCACCTGCGGCGGTGCGCGACGGGTCGGCAGATGCGCCAGCGCCTCGGCGGTCGAGGCGGCGGGCATCACCTTCATCCCGGCCTCATCCCCCAGCACAAGCCGATAGGCATGGGCCATCGCGGCATCGTTTTCGATGACCATCACCCGGCGGCCACGCAGCAGCCCCCGGCGCTTGGCCGGTTGCGGCGCCGGGCCGGGGGCGGCGGCGGGACCGGTGACGATCGGCAGGCCGATGCGGAACACCGAGCCGCGCCCCGGTTCGGATTGCAGGCTGATCGGATGGCCCAGCTTCTGACAGGCGCCGCGCACGATCGACAGGCCCAGCCCCATGCCAGGCGCGGATTGGTCGGGGTTGATGCGCTGAAACTCATCGAAGATGCGGTTGCGATCCTCGGCGGCGATGCCCACGCCGCTGTCGCGCACCTCAAGCCAGGCACGCGCCCCGCGCCGCCGCACCCCCACCAGCACGCCGCCGCGCTCGGTGTATTTCAGCGCGTTCGACACCAGATTCTGCGCGATGCGGAACAGGAAGGTGGGGTCGCTGTCCACCCGGACCGAGCTTTGCGCGAACCGCAGTTCCAGCCCGCGTTCATGGGCGACATGCTGGAACTCGGCGTTCAGGCGCTGAAACAGGTCGCGCAGGGCGACAGGGCGGCGGTTGAACTCGATCCGCTGGCTGTCCAGGCGGGCGATGTCCAGCACGGCGTGCATCAGTTCCTCGACCAGCCCAAAGGCACTGGCCAGCCTCGCCACCAGATCGCCCTGACCTCCGTCCAGATCGGTATCCTGCAACATCGCCAGAAACAGCTTGGCCGCCGACAAGGGTTGCAGCAGGTCATGGCTGGCGGCGCGCAGAAAGCGGTTCTTGGCGCGGTTCGCCTCGACCGCGGCGGCGCGGGCCTGGGCCAGTTCGGCATTGCGCTGCGACAGGTCGGACAGCGCCTCAAGCAGCTCGCGGTTGCGGGTCTTGATCTCGCGCTCCAGCGCCATGGCGGCCTGGAAGGTGGCATAGGCCGAGCCGCGCGCTTCATCCTGGCGATCCAGGCGGCCGATCAGCGCAGCGTTGATCCGTTCCAGCTTGGCGATGCGGTCGCGCAAGTCGGCGGTTTCGGGCAGCGGGGTCAGGCCTGGGGTCGTCATGTCATTCGGCGGCACGGCTGGACCCCTGCGGCAGGAAGGCCAGCCCGACAAGGGTCTGGTTCACATGCATCCCGCCGTGCTGTTCGCCATAGGTGTTGAACCCCGCCAAGCGATACCGCGCGGCCAGGGCGCCGATCTGCGGCCCCAGGCCCAACTGTTCCACGGCGATTCGCCGAAGGATGCAGTCAAAGGTTAACACAAGACAGGGCGGCGCGGGCAGGGCGTCGAGTTGCGCCTGCAAACCCTCGGTCAGATCCTCGGCCAGGCCCAGGGTCAGCACCGAGCCGGGTTCGATGGCCGACATCAGCTTCAGCCCGTCATCGCGCGTCACCTCGCTGATGGCGCGGACGTAGTGGCGACCGCCCATCCGCACCATCAGCGGATGGCGGGCAAAGACGCGGGGCGACAGGTCGGCCACCGGCACCCCGACCAGCCGGGCGTATTCCTGCGCGGCGGGTTCGGCGTTCAGTTCCAGCATCAGCCGATCCTCGGGGCGGGCGTCGGTCACGACCATGCGGGTCGCGGTCGGGCGGAAATGCGCAAAGACGATTTCGTGCAGGTCCAGATCGGTTTCAAACAGCCCGAAGATCGCGGCATTGTTGAAGCCCTGATCGTCCAGCACCAGCAGCGTGCGGGTGAAATCCAGCCCGTCACCCGCGGACCCGCCAATGATCGGCATCCCCGGCAGGGCGGCATCCAGCGTGGCGACGACGACTTCCTCTTGCCCCGACAGGCCATCGGCCAAGAGCAGGCCAAAGACCGACCGGCCCGGCGTGCGGCAGCAGGTCTCGCGCAGGCTGCGGATCTCGGCCATCCAGTCCGAGACCGGCAGACGGTCGACATCACGCAGCACCGAAACCGCGCCGGCAAAGATCGACGCCGGAAAGGCAATAGCGGTGACGGTGCCGCTGCAATAGCCCGCCGCGCCGACCTCACCCGCAGATGAACAGCCCAGGATGCGGCAATCCTGCGGCAGCAGCGGGCGCAGCGCACGGGCGACATTCAGCACCGCGTCATGGGGCGAGGCGAACAGCAGCACAAAGGCCGGGTCGGCCCCGATCCGCGCCGCGATCTGGCGCGCGGCCAGTTCGGCATCCCCCGCCGGAACCGAGGCCGACAGCGGCGCCCGCCCCTCGGCGCAGACCGGCGCACTGTCGATTGCCTGATCGGCCAAAGCGCCCCCTTAATCCGCCGGGAACAGCCGCGCGGCATTGGCCAGCAGAACGGCCTGGGTGCGGCGGCGGGTGTTGATCTTGTTCATGATCGCGGTGACATGGGTCTTGACCGTCGCCTCGGCGATGTTCAGCTCATAGCTGATTTCCTTGTTCGCCTTGCCCGCGCAGATCAGCCGCAGGATGCGCATCTGCTGCGGCGTCAGGGTGGCGAACTTGCGGGCCAGTTCGGCGCGCTTGTCCTCTTTCGAGGGGTCGTGCTTGTCCAGGTCGATGCCCGGCGGCAGAACGGTTTCGCCCGCCCACATCCGGCGCAGCCCCGAACACAGCACATCGCGCGAGGCGGTCTTGCTGATGTAACCGGCGGCCCCTGCGGCGACGACCGCCCCCACCATCTCGGGGTCGACCTCGGCCGAAATCACGGTGATCGGGGTGTCGGGCAGCATCCGGCGCAGCGTCACCACGCCTTCGGCACCGCGCGCGTCGGGCAGGTTCAGGTCCAGCAGCACGGCATCGGGCCGCCGCCCCGACCGCAGCGATTCCACCGCCGCGGCAAGGGTCTTTTCGGTGCGCACATGGCGCAGGCCAAAGGCCATTTTCAGGGTCAGCGCCAGCGCGTCGCACATCAGCGGGTGATCGTCGATGATCAGCAGATCATCCACGGTGACCGGCGCGGCGGGCGGCGGGTTCTGGTCGGGGCGCCGGGCGGCACCCGTGGTCGCGGCAGATGCCATTGTCTTCCTCCATCGACGCAGGCGGCGGCGCAACGGGGCGCGCGCCCCACCAGCCTAAGGCTTGCGGCGGGTCGGGCAACCCGAAATCCGGGCGCTACGACTTTGGATTGATTGAAGCGCCCCTGAAGCGATGCCATCCTTTTGGCGGATCACGCAAGATGGGGTGGGGCGATGACGACGATGTGGGGCAAGTGGTGCGCTGTCGCTGTGGCGGTGCTGGCGCTGACAGGCGCGGCCGAGGCGCGCGAGTTGAAGGTCGGCGCGCTGAAATCCGGCACGGTGAACTGGGAATTGCAGACCATCCGCGACAAGGGCTTCGACAAGGCCAACGGCTTTGACCTGACGGTGACCGAGCTGGCCGGCAACCCCGCCACCCAGGTCGCCTTTCAGGCCGGTGAGGTCGACACCATCGTGACCGACTGGCTGTGGGTCGCCCAGCAGCGGGCCGAGGGGCAAGACGTGGTGTTCATCCCGTTCTCGACCGCCGTGGGCGGGCTGATGGTCAAGGCCGACAGCCCGGTGCAGACGCTGGCCGATCTGAAGGGCGCCAAGATCGGCATCGCGGGCGGCCCGGTCGACAAAAGCTGGCTGATCCTGCGCGCCTATGCGCAAAAGGAATACGGCATGGATCTGGCGGGGCAGACCGAACAGGTGTTCGGCGCGCCGCCGATGATCATGGAAGCCGCGCTGTCGGGCGAGGTCGGCGGGGCGATCAACTTCTGGCACTTCATGGCCAAGATGAAGGCCAAGGGGATGCGTCAGGTGGTCAGCGTGGCCGATGCTGCCACCGCGCTTGGGCTGGACCCGCAGACGCCGCTGCTGGGCTATGTCGTCAAGGGCGATCTGGTCCGCGACGAACCCGACCTGGTGGACGGGCTGCGCAAGGCCTCGCGTCAGGCCAAGGATCTGCTGGTCAACGATGACGCCGCCTGGGACGGACTGCGCCCGATCATGAATGCCGCCGATGATGCCGAGTTCACGGCCCTGCGCGACGGCTGGCGCGCCGGTGTGCCGGCGACCGATGCGGTCGACGTTGCCGAGGTCGCCAAGGTGTTCGCGCTGATGGCCGAACTGGGCGGGGCAGAGCTGGTGGGCAAGGCCACGACGCTGCCCGATGGCGTGTTCCTGACCGCCGAATGATCCGCGGGTGAGGGGCAGCAGCCAGACCAGCGGCCTTGTGACCGCGATCCTGTCGGCGGCGGGATTCGTCGCGGTATGGGCGGCGGCTGCGGCGTTGATCGGGCAGCCGCAGCGCCTGCCCTCGCCCGCCGTGGTGGCGGCGGTGATGGCGGATGAGGCGGCCTCCGGTCGGCTGTGGCTGCATCTGGGGGCGACACTGGCGCGGGTCGCGGCGGCCTTTGTGCTGGCCCTGTCGATCGGCGCGGCGCTTGGCCTGGCCCTGGGGCGGATGCCCCGGCTGGACCGCTGGCTGAACGCCTGGGTGGTGATCTTCCTGAACCTGCCCGCCCTGGTCGTGATCGTTCTGTGCTATATCTGGCTGGGCCTGAATGAGGTGGCGGCGGTGCTTGCCGTCGCCATCAACAAGATCCCCATGGTCACCGTCATGCTGCGCGAAGGCGCGCGCGCGCTGTCGCCCGCGCTGGACGACATGGCCCGCGCCTTTCGCATGTCGCCCGGCGCGCGGCTGCGCCATGTGGTGATCCCGCAACTGGCGCCGCATCTGGCCAGTGCCGCCCGCGCCGGGCTGGCACTGATCTGGAAGATCGTCCTAGTGGTCGAGTTCCTGGGCCGGTCGAACGGCGTCGGCTTTCAGATCCATCTGGCGTTTTCGATGTTCCGCGTGGCCGAGGTGCTGGCCTATGCCCTGGCCTTTGTCGCGGTCATGCTGGCCGTCGAATATGCGGTGCTGCGCCCGATCGAGGCGCGGGCGAACAGGTGGCGGCATGATCCTTGAAATTGCAGGAAAATCCTTTGGCAGCCGCGCCATTCTGGGGCCGATCCGGCTGGCGCTGGACCCCGGCGAACGGGTGGCTGTGCTGGGCCCGTCGGGGATCGGGAAATCCACGCTGATGCGGATCGTGGCGGGGCTGGACCCGGCCTTTCCCGCCCCTGCGGCCCGCACCGCGATGGTGTTTCAGGAACCGAACCTGCTGCCCTGGCGCGACAGTCTTGCCAATCTGGTGCTGACCACCGGCTGCACCGCCGATGAGGCGCGCGGCTGGCTAGCCGCCACCGGCCTTTCCGGGCATGAGGGCCATGTGCCGCGCCAGTTGTCGCTGGGCCAGCAACGCCGCCTGGCCCTGGCGCGGGCCTTTGCGGCGCGTCCCGATCTGCTGTTGATGGACGAACCCTTCGCCTCGCTTGATCGGGAAACGGCGGGTCGGATGCTGGCGCTGACCGACGATCTGCTGACCCGCACCGGCGCGGGCCTGTTGCTGATCACACACGACCCTGCCGAGGCCGACACGCTGCGCGCCCGCCGGATGCGGCTGACCGGCAGCCCGGCGGTGCTGGTCGACGATCAGAAGGTCTGATCCCAGCTTCCGCCCTCGGTATCGGTGGCGTGGACGTGAATCGGCTGGCCGTTCGGGCGATAGGCAAAGACGAACACCGGGTTTTCGGAAATCGAGATCCCGGCCTCCATCCGCCACAGCAGTTCGTCGCCCTGGCGCAGCTCAAGCTGGTTGATGAAATGCGCCGGAATGTCCAGCAGCGTCACCTGATCGCGTTGCAGGCCCGAGTTATTCGGGTGCCTTATCATCAGCTTGCCCTGCGACCGGCCATCCGGCAGCGGGGTCGCGGTGAACCGCATCTGGCCCATCTGATCAGCCCCCGACTTGCCCGCCGGTGCCGCGCATCCACCCGAGGCGCGCACAAACCTGCCCGCCATCAGCCGATTGCCGTCATCCAGATCGGCGACGGCGCGGACGTTGGAATAGGCGTTGACGCGCAGCCGCAGTTCAAGATCCAGAGGCGCCATCGCGGGGCCAAAGGCGAAGGTCGCGGCGACCGGCGCGGGGTTCTCATCAACCACGACCGAGGCCGCGGTGATCGTCGGCTGACCCGCAGCCTGCACCAGATGCACCGGCACCAGGGCCGGATCGGCCGCGCGCAACGGCGCGATCAGGTCAAGCCGGGCAGGGTCGACGGGCGGGTCTGTATCGTCGGGAACGACCGTGGCGCGCAGGTCGGACCAGGTCGTCGTGGTGGTGTCCAGCGGGTTGTCGACCGGCTGCGCCAGACCCGCGCCCGCCCAGACCGAAACCGCCAGCAAACAGATCAGATGGCGCATATCCGTTCCCCCCTGTCGCCAGTATCGACGGGGCTACCCCATGGGCATAGTGCGACTTTCGTCGCAGATGTCGTGCCCCATCCCTGTGCTAGGCTGGCGGCGGAGGTGCCGATGTTCCACCTGATCGCCAGCCTGTGCCTGACCGCCCAACCCGGTGTCTGCGCCGACACGCTGCTGCCCGCGCCGCAGGCCGAGACCGCCGCCGAATGCAGCGCCCGCGCGCCGGGGCGGATCGAGGATTTCCAGCGCGATCATGGGGTTACGGCAACCGGCTGGCGTTGCACCGATGCCCCGCCTGCGCTTGATCTGACGCCGGTCGCGCCGGGAATCTGGGCCTATTTCGCGACGACAGAACCTTTGTCGCCCGCCAATCGCGGCATGATCGCCAATGCGGGGGTGATCATCACCGATCAGGTCACAGTCATCGATCCGGGCGGCACGCGCGCGCAGGGGGCGGCGCTGTTTGCGGCGATCCGGGCGCGCACGGATGCGCCGATCCGGCGCGTCATCCTGACCCATGGCCACCCCGATCACATCTATGGCGCCGAGGTTTTTATCGAGGCAGGGGCAGAGGTTACGGGGCATCACGCGCTGCCGGACTTCGTCGCGGCGCGGGCAGAGACATGGGCGGAATCGATCCCGCGTCAGATCGGGGATGCTGCGTTTCTGGGCAGTCGCGCGGTGCTGCCGGGCCATGTCGTCACCACCCCCGAGCTGATCGACATCGGCGGCGGTCACGTGCTTGAACTGACCCCGCAGATGCCCGCCCATACCGGCAACGACATGACCGTTTTTCACCCGGCCAGCGGCACGTTGTTCACCGGTGATCTGGTGTTTCACGGCCTGACGCCGGTGGTGGATGGGTCGCTAACAGGTTGGATTGACTGGCTTTCCCAGCCACCCGATCCGCGCGTCAGCCGGGTCGTGCCAGGCCATGGCGGTGCCGCGATGGGCTGGGATCAGGCGACCGCGCCGATCCGGCGATACCTGACCGGGCTGGCCGATCAGACCCGGGCCGAGATTGCCGCAGGCGCCCCGATCAGCGAGGCGGTGACCCGGATCGGGCGCGATCTGTCGATGATGGACGGCAGCCACCCCTGGGCCGGGTTCGACGAAACCAACAGCCGCAACGCGACCGCCGCCTTTGCGGAACTTGAGTGGGAATAGCCCGTCATTTCGCCGTATCTCTGGCGTATCTTCCCTGTATCTTTTGCGTATCACGTTTGTCGATACGCCCGCTTAGGGTGGCGGCAGATGCGCGGCGATGGCGCGGGACAGCGCATAGGCGCGCTGTTCCAGGATGACCGGGGTTTCGCAGACATAGGTCAGCGACTGGCGGCGTTCGTCGAAGATCCGCGTGTCCCAATCAAGCTGCTTTTCGGCGGCGTCGATGGCGTCGAAATCGGGCTTGGCGGCGGCCTCAAGCTGGGACATCTGCGCGCGACCCTGTTCCAGCCGCGTGGCAAGCGCCTGTTGGCCGATGGCATAGCGGTCGATACCGTCGATCAGGCGTGCGCGGTGCGTGTCGATGCGGTCGAACACCGCCTGAAACAGGCCCGTCAGCGTGGCGGCATCGGCGGTCTGGGCGAAATCGGCGATGGCGGCCTCGGCCTGGTCCATCGGGGTGCGGCGCAGGGCGAGACGGTCGGCCAGCGCCTGCACCGCGGGGGTTTTCGCGGCGGCGTCGCTGGCGGCATCCGGCACCGGGCCGGTCCACAGCGCGCCGACCGACAGCCGCGGCACCTTGCGCTGGATGCAGGGCCAGTTCGGATCGGACGGGTCGGCGGCGGCATGGGCCACCCCGGTGGTCAGCATCAGACAGATCAGTGCCGAACGCAGCATCTTAGCCCCCCTTGCGTTTCGCCCACAGCCCCTTGGCCGGGTCATACATGAACACCGCCGCGCCGAAGAACAGCACCAGGCAACCCAGTGTGACGGCAAAAGCCAGCGGATTGAACTGCTGATAAAGTGCAAAGCGGATCAGCTCGACCGCGTGGGAAAACGGGTTCCATTCGCAGATCCGCGCCAGAAGGACCGAGGATTCCCGCATCCGCCACAGCGGATAAAGCGCGGTCGAGGCGAAGAACATCGGGAAGATCACGAAGTTCATCACCCCGGCAAAGTTTTCCAACTGCCGGATCGCGGATGAGATCAACAGGCCGAGCGCCCCCAGCATCAGCCCGGCCAGGATCAGCGCGGGCAGCACCGTCAGATAGCCGATCGGCGGCGGCTCGACCCGCCAGAACCAGGCGATCGCCAGGAAGGCGTAGACCTGCAACACCGCGACCAGCACCCCGGCCAGCAGTTTCGACCCCAGCAGGAACCAGCGCGGATAGGGGCTGACCAGCAGGGTGCGCATCGCCCCCGTCTCGCGGTCGTAGACCATGGATAGCGACGACTGCATCCCGGAAAACAGCAGGATCATGCCGCACAGGCCGGGGGTGACGTAGACCTCATACAGGACATAGGTCTGATAGGGGGGGGTGATCGACAGGCCCAGCACGGCGCGGAAGCCGGCGGCAAAGATGAACAGCCAGACCAGCGGGCGGACAAGCGCGGCCAGAAAGCGTTCGCGCTGGCGGATGAAGCGCAACGCCTCGCGCCACAGGATGCCGCGAAAGGCGACGGTCCAGCCAGTCATGCGGGCGCCCCGGTCATCGACAGGAAGGCGGCGGACAAATCACCGCCCTGGGCGATGTCGCCCGCGCGGCCATCGGCCAGCACCCGGCCCCGGTGCAGGATGGTGATGCCGTCATCGGGCTGCACCTCGTCAAAGATATGAGTGGCCCACAGCGCGGACACCTGCCCACCCGCGATCAGGCGGCGGACAAGGGCCAGAACCTCGGCGCGGGATTTGACGTCAAGGCCCACGGTGGCTTCATCCAGCAGCAGCAGCTCGGGGCGATGCAGCAGCGCGCGGGCGATTTCGGCGCGGCGTTGCTGGCCGCCGGACAGCGCGCTGACCCGCGCCCCGGCACGGTCGGACAGATCAACCATCTCAAGCACTTGCGCCGCGCGTTCCCGGCCCTGACGGGGCGGGATCCCGTGCAGCGCGGCGTGATAGGCCAGGTTCTGCGCCACCGTCAGATCGGCATCCAGCGCGCGCGACTGGAACACCACGCCAAGCGCCGCCAAGGCCCGCGACGGCGCGCGGCGCAGGTCATGCCCGGCAACCTGAATGCTGCCGGACGCATTGGTGTAAAGCCGGGTAATCAGCGAAAACAGCGTGGTCTTGCCCGCGCCATTCACCCCCAGCAGCGCGTGAAAGGCCCCGCGCGGCACCACCAGCGACACGTCATCCAGCGCCTTCACCTTGCCGAAGGCGTGACTGACATGGGCGATGTGCAGCGCGGGTTGATCCATCACTGGATGGTAAACACGGCCTGCTGGCTTTCGCCAGAGCTTCCGGGGATCGACAGCGTATAGCGGCCCGGCGTGACGGCGACAAAGCTGATGCGCGCCTCGCCCGCGTCGTCGAACTCAAGGCTGTGGATGCCCAGGGGGCGGATTTCGATGCCGTTGATCACGACCTCATTCACCCAGATCGCGCGGAAGAAATCGCCGCCCGACAGCGCCAGTTCGGCCGAGCCGTCGGCGGTGATGCTGATGCGATAATAGCCGCCCGATTTCAGCGTGTATTCGCCACCTGCCACCGGCTTGCCCGAGGCCAAGGTCAGCGGCGCCAGATCGGTGCGGTTGTCGCGCGCCATGATGCCCGAGGGGCCAAAGTCGAACTTGCCCGCCGCCTGATAGGTGCCGGAGGGCGCGGCCTCTTGTTCGGCATCGTCATCGGCTTCGGCCTCGGCGGCCATGCCCTCCATCCCGGCCATGCCCTGCTGCCCCTCGGCAAGCGCGGGCAGGGTCATCGCGGCGGACAGGATCAGCGCCAGGGTTGCGTCTTTGATCTGCATGGGGTTCTTCCTTTCGGGTCAGTTGGGGGCGACGACGACGCCCCAGGGCTGTTGGCCGACGGCCACGGATTTCACGACCTTGCGCGCGGCGACGTCGATCACCGACACATCGTTCGAGTTGCCATTGGTGGTGAACAACAGGCTTTCATCGGGGGTGAAGGCCATCTGCCACACGCGCTGACCGGTCAGCAGATAGTCCTCGACCTCCCATGTCTCGCCGTTGACCACGGCGACGCGGTTGGCGGGGCCAAGGGCGACGAACACCGTCTTGCCGTCGCCGGTGACGCGGACGCCGACCGGCTGGATCGCCTCGGGCAGGACGCCGGGAATGTCGAAGGTGATCTTGTGGATGATCTCGCGCGTGGTGGTGTCGATCACGCTGACCGTGCCGCCGATTTCGGCGCTGACATACAGATATTTGCCGTCATCGGTGAACTGGGCAAAGCGCGGGCGTTGGTCGACCAGCACATTCGCCACGATTTCATAGCTTTGCGCGTCGATGAAATGCGCCATGTTGGTGGTTTCCGAGGTGTTCACCACGAACTTGCCATCGGGGCTGATGCCCATGCCTTCGGGTTCGACGCCGACCGGGATTTCGGCCAGCATCTTCTTGGTCTGCGTATCGACGACCGTCACCAGGTTGTCGTCCTCATTGGCGATGTAAAGCGGATTGCCCGAGGGATGCAGGATGAACAGCTCGGGGTCGGGACCAGAGGGCAGGGTGTGCAGTTCCTGATAGGTCTCGGGGTCGAACACCCGCACCAGATCGTCATCGCTGGCGCAGACATACAGTTCCTTGCCATCGGGGCTGATGGTGATGCCGCGCGGGCGGTTGCCGGCGGGGAAGGTGGCGATCACCTCAAGCGTCTGGCTGTCCAGAACGGTGATGTCATTGCCCTTTTCGTTGCTGACAAAGACCTTGTTCGCCAGTGCCGGGGTGGCGGTGGTCAGCAGAAGCGTGGCCAGAAGCGCGCGGATCATCGGATGCCTTTCGTGCAGGTGGTTTCGGGGCGGTCGGTGCCGAGGGTGTCCAACTGGCTGACCTGATGCAGGAACGCATCCTGCGGGCTGACCGAGGCGGTCAGGATGCCGGTGGTCAGCAGCACCGGCTGGCGCAACTGGCCGTCCCAGTCGCGGATCGTCAGTTTCTGTCCCTTGAAGGCCGCCAGTTCCATCTTGTCGGACCGGATGAAGGCGTCCAGCGCGGCCCAATCGCCGGTATTGGCGCGGGTCGCGGCCTCGCCCAGCAGGCGCAGGGCCATCCAGACCTGGTAATCCTGATCCCGCATGGCGCGGCCTGACTGGGCCTCAAATCGGTTCTGGAACTGGGTGGCGCCCCAGGCCTCAAGCGCGGGGTGCCAGGATCGCGGCACCAGCCCGGCGGACCCGGCAACGGGGCGCGCGTCCCAGGTGTGATAGGGCAGATAGGCGGCGAAAACCCCGGCGGTGTCGGCGGCGATCACCACCTCATGCGCGGCGGCGTTCTGGGTAAAGACCGGCATCTGGGCCTGCACCTGCACATGGCCGGTATCGGTGCGGCGCGCCCCGCCGGTGTCCTCGAAGGTGCGTTCCTCGGTGATGCGGGCGCCGAACTTGGTGGCGGCGCGGCGATAGGCGGCGGCAAGGGCCTGATCGGCGGGGTGGCTGCCCGCGATCAGGAACCAGTCGTCCCATTTCTTCCAGACCAGAAACTGCGCCAAGGCATCGGTCAGCATCGCATCCGACGGCGCGGTGTGGATCAGGTTCGACCGGCAATCGGCCCCGCGCAGCGCATCATCGGCGGCAAGCGCATTGACGATCAACGCCTGATCCCCCGCCGCATCGGCCATGGCCAGCGTGGTCGGCGCATCCGCCAGCGTCACGATGAAATGTGACCCTTTGGCGATTGCCGCCTGCACCGCCGCCACCGCGTCCTCGGCGCTGACCGCGACCTCATCGGTGATGAAGTTCTGGCCCATGAAGGCCCCGGTCGTGGCATTGTCGGCATTGGCCAGCCGCGCGCCCTGAAAGCCCAGATCATCCGGCGGCAGATCGAGGCGCGAGATCGGCGGCAACCGGTCGCGGTCGACGCGGATCACCGTCGCACGGATGTCAACGGGGTCAGCGGCTAGCGCCGGGGCGGCCCCGGCCAGCGTCAGCGCCGCGGCAAGAAGGCTGGGTCTGGTCATGTGTCATCTCTCCCTTCGGGCATTCGGGCATGGGCTCGGGGTTGGGTCAACCCGCCCGAAGGTCGTCCTTTCGGATGAGAGATTGATAAGAAGCGAGCGACTGCCGCATCATACTTAGGTGGCATTGCGGGGGTCTGGCGGCGGGCGCAGGATCACCCCCGACATGACCCGCTGGATCGCCCCCCTTGCTGCGCTGATGATCGGCCTGACCCCCGCCGGGGCCAAGCCGGTGGGCGCGCCCGATTTTCCGACCGGCAGCGTGGCCTTTTTCGGGCTGCATTTCATCGACACCTCGACCGAGGGTGCGGTGAACGGCGCGCGCCCCGATCAGGCGCAACGCCTTGATATGGCGCGCGATTTCGTGGCCGAGCAATTCAGTAGCGCGGGTTTTGATATGCTTGACCTGGCCCCGGTTCAGGCCACGCTGGACCGCACCGCCAATCCCGCCCATTGCAACGGCTGCGAGGTCAAGATGGCGCGCGAACTGGGTGCCGATTACGCGCTGGTGGGCGAGGTTCAGAAGGTCTCGAACCTGATACTCAGCATGAATCTGGTGTTGCGCGACGCAGAGACGGGGCGGGCGATCCGCGCCGCCGCCGTCGATATTCGCGGCAATACCGACGACAGTTGGCGGCGGGGGATTTCCTATCTGCTGCGCAATCGCATTTTCCACGACACGACGGGAGGACGAAAATGAAACGACGCATGGTGCTGGCCGGGATGGCCACGGCGGTAGCACTGGCGATGACCGGGACGGCGGCGCTGGCGCATGGCCCGTCGCGGCAAAAGGTGGCGCTGGAGGTCAAGCTGAACGCGACCCCGGCCGAGGTCTGGGCCGTCGTCGGCAATTTCTACGACATGAGCTGGCACCCGGTTGTCGCGGAAACGCAGGGCGACGGGTCGATGGATGCCGACAAGTCGACGCGCGTGCTGGTGCTGAAATCCGATGCCGACCCCAAGCCGACGATCAAGGAAGTTCTGGCCAAGTATAACCCCGAAAAGATGAGCTATGGCTATCGGATCGAGGAGGTCAGCATCGACGTGCTGCCGGTCACGAACTATGCCTCGACCATCACCGTCAAGGATGATGGCGGCAAGGCAACGGTCGAATGGAAGGGCGGCTTCTATCGCGGCAACCCGCTGAACAACCCCGAACCGCAGTATAACGACGAAGCCGCCGTGAAGGCGGTGACCGCCGTCTATCAGGCTGGTCTGGACGCCTTGGCCGAAAAGTTCGGCAAGCGCGAATGATCCGGGCGCTTGCCCTGATGCTAATGCTGTCCCCGGCCAGTGCCGGGGACATTGCGTTTGTGACCTCGCAGAATGCGGGGGTGGTCAGCCGGGTGGATCTGGGCAGCGGCGCGATCCTGTCGCAGACGGCGATTCCCGGCGACCCGGCGGCCGTGGCGGTCACGCCCGATGGTGGGGCCTTTGTGGTCAGCGCCAGCAACGCGACGCTGCACCGGCTGGATGCCAAGGGCGCCGAGGTCGGGCAGGTTGTGCTGGGTGGCGGGCCGTTCGGGCTGGCCATGAACCCGGCGCGCGGCGTAGTCTATGTCGCGGATTGGTATGCGACGCGCGTGTGGGAGATCGACGCCGACACCCTGACCATCCGGCGCGAGTTCGCGGTAGGCAAGTCGCCATCGGGCATTGCCGTCAGCCCCGACGGCACCTGGCTGGCGGTGGCCGACCGCGACAGCGATCAGGTCAGCCTGATCGACGCGGAAACCGGCGCGGTGCGGGCGGTGCCCGTTGGCGCGCGGCCCTTTGGGGTGACGATCCACGACGGGCGGGTGTTCGCGGCCAATGTCGGGTCCGACTCGGTGTCCGTCATCGACCCGGTGGCGGGCGCAGTGATCGGCACGGTTCCAGTGGGCGAGCGGCCCTATGCCGTGGCCTTTGCCGCCGGGCGCGGCTTTGTGACGAACCAATATGCCGGCAGCCTGACGGTCTTTGACGCGGCCAGCCTGGCGGTGATCGACACGATCGAGGTCGGCGAATACCCCGAGGGGATCGACGCCGACAGCGCGGGGCGGGTGATCGTCGCGAACTGGATGTCGAACCAGTTGATCGCGGTGAACGCGACCAGCCTGGCCATCGAAGGCGACTGGGAGATGCCGGACGGCCCCCGCGCCTTTGGCGACTTCATTCGACCGGCTGCACCGTGACCAGGCTGCCGCCGGCGGCGGACCAGCCGTCGGTGCCGCCGGGATACCAATGCACGCCGCTGTATCCCCAGCCGATTGCGCGCCTGGCGGCGTTCCAGCTCATCCAGCAGTCGGCGCGACAGAAGATCACCACCGGGGCGACCTTGTCGGGCGCGGCGCGGGCCAGACCGTCGCGCAGGCGCGCTTCCTCGGTCGGGTTCAGGCGGTCATAGCCAGTGTTGGGCAACCAGACCGCGCCGGGGATCGAGGCGTGCGGCTTTTCCACCCAGACGGTGCCTTCGGGCAGGCCCTTGGGGCGGGTCTGGCGGGGCAGCACATCCAGAAACGGCACAGCCGCATCATGCAACGCGCGGGCCTGCGCGTCGTCGATCACCACCGCCCCGGCAAGGGTGGCCGGAACGGGGGATTTGTAAGGCTCGCCATGGAAATCGGCGGGTTCCGGCACCTGGGCCAAGGCCAGCGTCGGAACCAAAAGCGCCGCCGCCAGCAGGTGCTTCATGGCGCGGCCTTCAGCGCGGTGCCGTAATCGTCGGTCACCGGCACGCCAGCCTCGATCAGGATGCGGTCGATGTCGTCCTGATTGCGGCGGATCAGGCTGTTCAACTGGCGCTTCCAGTCGTCTTCGCCGGGGCGCACGCCCATCGTGATGCGGTAGAACAGCTTGGGGGCAGGCGTGTCGCCCAAAAGCGGGATGACCGTCAGCCCGTCACGGGCCTTGGCCATCGGTCCGCCCTGCGGCCCCCACAGGATCGCAACGTCGATCTGGCCGGATTCCAGATCATCCAGCATCTGATCGGCCGAGTTGACCACGGCGCGATCCGCGAACAGCTGATAGGGCCGCGCCTTGCCAAGCAGCCCGACCCGCGCCAGATGGCTGGCCGGTGGCGTGCCCGCGATCACGCCCACCACCTTGTCCTTCAGCGCCGGATCGTCCAGCGAGGTGATGGCGGCCAGCGGCCCGCCGGCCTTGACGATCATCACATGGGTCGAGGTGTAATAGGCGTTGGTATTCTGAACCAGCTCATCACCCTGGGCATAGCCGATGATCACGTCGCATCTTTTGTCGCGCAGGGTCTTGCGCACAAAGCCGGTGGCCATCGGAAACCAGGTGTATTCCAGCGGGCGTTCCAGCCGCGCCGCCATCAGTTCCGCGATCTTGTTCTCATAACCCGGCTGTTCGCGCCCCGAGGCGGGCCAGGCCGAGGGATCGGCGCAGACGCGCAAGGCGTCATGCGACGTGGCATCGGCGACCTGCGCCGCCGCAGGCGCAAGGCCCGCGGCGGACAGCAGCACCGTCAGGAGGACAGCGGCGCTGCGCATGGTCATTCCATGCAGGCGGTTTCTTTCGCCGCCAGCTCATCGCTTTTCGGGGCCTTCTTGGCCGGGCGGCCACGCGGGATGGTCTCGGTGCCACGGGCGCGCAGATAGACGTAGATGTCATCCAGATAGCACATGACGTTCTTGTTGGTGCCGAAGGCCGGCATCACGTTGTTCGAGGCGGCCCCCACAACCTCGCGCCCCGAGGCCACGACTTGCAGGAAGTCGTAGTAATCCATGTTCATCACCGAATCCTTCAGCGCCGGCGCATAGGTCGAGCCTTCGCCATCCGGCCCGTGGCAGACGTGGCATTCGGCGTGATAGCGGCGGAAGCCCGAGAAGGTGGCGAAGTCGATGGTGCCGTCCGCCTCCATCTTGAAGGTCGGGATGTCGTCTGCGGTCATCCAGACACCATCGACCTGATGGTCGGCGGCGGTTTCGGTGGTCGCGGCCATGCCGGACATTCCCGACATCCCTTCCATGAATTGCACATTGGCGGGGTTGGCCGGGGCTTCGCCCGACATGCCGGTCATGCCTGACATGCCAACCGGGCCACTTTCGACGATGGATTGCGGGATCGGCGGCGTGGTGGCGGTCTGACCTTCGGCCCAGGCCGCGCCGGTGACCGCAGCAACCGCACAGGCCGCCGACAGAATGGTGGTGATCTTGTTCATTGTTATGTCCTCCCCGGAATGAACCGCCCCAAGGTTACCCTTGGGGCGTCCATGTTTAAGTCACATTGGCTGGGTCACAGACCAAAGTCTGAGACATGTGCGACCTTTGGATTAGTTGCTGGGCGCGGCCATGCCGCTCATGCCCGACATCCCATCCATACCGGCCATACCCGACATGCCTTCCATGCCGCTCATGCCGGACATGCCCGACATGCCGCTCATGCCGGTCTGGGCCGAGCTGGTGCCAGCCAGCTTGAACACGGTCAGCTGACCGCCAAGGGCGGTATAGTCAGACAGCGACGAATAGCCGCCCACGGCCCCCAAACCTTCGTTCGGGTTGGTCAGACCGGCCGCCAGACCGATGCCCGCCCAGCCGCCGACACCCGACAGAACCGCGACATACTGGTTGCCGCCGTGCTGATAGGTCATCACGTTGCCGATGATGCCCGAGGGGGTCTTGAAGCGATACAGTTCCTCGCCGGTGTTGGCGTCGATCGCCTTCAGATGGCCTTCCAGCGTGCCATAGAACACCACGTCGCCCGCGGTGGCCAAGGCGCCCGACCAGACCGAGAACTTCTCGGGCAGGGACCATTTGATTTCGCCCTTGACGTTATCCCAGGCGATGAAGTTGCCCATGCCGCCGTGGCTGTCCGGCGCCGGATACATCGCCAGCGTCGCACCCACATAGGGCTGACCGGCGGTATAGCTGACGCGGAAGGGTTCGTAGTCCATGCAGACGTGGTTCGTCGGGACGTAGAACAGGTTGGTCTTGGGGCTGAACGCCGCCGGCTGCTGGTCCTTGGAGCCGAGCGCCGCCGGGCAGATGCCGGTGGTGTTCTCGTCCTCGCCGTTCTGGGCGGTCGAGTATTCGGCGACCACGGCCGGGCGGCCATAGGTTTCCGAGTTCGGGTCCATGTCGACGCCGGTGGTCCAGTTCACCGCCGGATCATACTTTTCGGCCACCAGCAGTTCGCCGGTTTCGCGGTCCAGCGTATAGCCCAGACCGTTGCGGTCGAAGTGGGTCAGCAGCTTGCGTGGGGTGCCGTTGAAATCCTGATCGGTCAGGATCATCTCGTTGATGCCGTCATAATCCCATTCGTCATGGGGCGTCATCTGATAGAACCACTTGGCCACGCCGGTGTCCGCGTCGCGCGCCATGATGGTCATCGACCAGCGGTTGTCGCCCGGACGCTGCGACGGGTTCCAGGTCGAGGGGTTGCCCGAACCGTAATAGATCAGGTTCAGCTCGGGGTCATAGGAATACCAGCCCCAGGTGGTGCCGCCACCGATCTTCCACTGGTCACCTTCCCAGGTGTTCGTGCCGGAATCCTTGCCGACCGGCTTGCCCAGATGGGTGGTCTTTTCGGGATCGACCAGGATGTCTTCGTCAGGCCCCATCGAATAGGCGCGCCAGGCCAGGCTGCCGTCCTTGATGTTATAGGCGGTGACGCTGCCGCGCACGCCGAACTCGCCGCCCGAGATGCCGACGATCAGCTTGTCCTTGACCGGCGTGACGGTGGCGGTGTTGGTTTCGCCCTTGGACGGATCGCCATTGACGACCGACCATTTCACTTCGCCGGTCTTGGCGTCCAGCGCCACGACGGTGGTGTCGGCCTGATGCAGGAAGATCATCCCGTCGGCATAGGCAACGCCGCGGTTCACGGTGTCGCAGCACATCACGCCGATGACTTCGGCATTCTGCTTGGGTTCATACCGCCACAGGATCTTGCCGTCGTTGTTCAGGTCCAGTGCATAGACGACGTTCGGGAACGGCGTATGAACATACATGATGTCGCCGATCACCAGCGGGCTGCCTTCGTGGCCGCGCAGAACGCCGGTCGAGAAGGTCCACGCGACTTGCAGATCCTTGACGTTGTCCTTGTTGATCTGATCCAGCGTCGAATAGCGGGTGTTGGCATAGTCGCCGGTCTGGATGGCCCACTGGGCCGGGTTGGCGATGGCCTCTTTCACGCTGTCATTGGCCAGGGCCGGTGCAACCGCGACGGTGCACAACAGGCCGGCAAGGCCGATTCCAAGTTTCTTCATGGGTTCCTCCCCTATGGCCCGATGGGCCGCGTTGGTGGCGACTTGCGCCGGTCGTCGTGACCACCCCCGCCTCACCCAGGGTCAGCCACGGTCTTATGACTTTCTTATTCGGGGGCGAGTCTGCCCTTTGGTCAACGGCCATGGCCCGATCCTAGGTCTAAAGTATGACGACCACCGGCCGGTCGGCGGTTTTGGGCGACCGCCACAAGCCTGCAACCGAATGCGCATTTGCATCCGGCGTGAAACCTGCAATAGTTCGTTTTTATTGACTACCGCCTTGAGCTTATTGAGAGACGGATGGAAGATACTTCGCAGAAATTTACGGATCTTGGGCAGGCCCTGCGGCTGCGCCGACGCGAGTTGGGGATGACCTTGCGCGATGTGGCGGACCAGACAGGCCTTTCGGTTGGCTTCATTTCGCAACTGGAACGCGGCATGACCTCGCCGTCGCTGTCGTCGCTTTATGCCCTGGCGGCGGCGCTGAAATCGCCGGTGACGGCGTTTTTCGACCCGCCGAACCGCAGCCCTGGCCTGACGCGGGTGGATACCCGTGCGATGTTCAGCACCGGCGGGCCGATGTATGAACAACTGACCAGCCAGTTTCCGGGCAGCATGTTGCAGGGTCTGATGGTGCATTACCCGCCCGGCCTGACGGGCGAGAAATCACGTCATTCAGGCGAGGAACTGCTGGTCGTGCTGCGCGGCGCGCTGACGGTCGAGCTGGATGGGGCGAAAGAGGTGATGCAGGCTGGTGACAGCCTGCATTTCGATTCCCGCCGCCCGCATCGGGTGCGCAATCACACGGCGGAGACGACGACCGTGCTGTGGTGCGGCACCTGGGATGTGTTCGGCGCGATCCCGACCGACCCGAACCACGACCCGATTCAGCCCGCGTCGTAGCGTTTCCAGATCGCCTTGTCGCCCAGTGCCGCGACAAAGGCCGCATGGGCGGTGGCCTCGGCCTCGGTCAGGCGCGGCGGCAGGGGCGTGGGCCGGGGGCGGGGGCGCCAATCAGTCTGCATCGTGCTGGTGCCGGCGCGCGGTTGATCGGTCACGGCCAGCACCAGATCGGGCTGACGACCACCGCAGAGTTCCAGATAGACAGCCGCGAGAAGCTGGCTGTCCAGCAGCGCGCCGTGCTTGTCGCGCGCCGAACTGTCGACGGCAAAGCGGCGACACAAGGCATCCAGCGTGCAGGGCGAACCGGGAAACCGCTTGCGCGCCATGGCCAGCGTGTCCAGCGCGCGGACCATCGGGATGATCGGGCGGCGGGCGGCCTCAAGTTCGGCATTCAGGAAGGCCATGTCGAAGCTGGCGTTATGGATCACCAGCCGGGAATCGGTGCCGATGAAGTCCAGAAACTCATCCACGATCAGGTGAAAGCGTGGCTTGTCCGCCAGAAAGGCGTCGGACAGGCCGTGGACAGCCTCGGCCTCGGCGGGCATCGAGCGGTTGGGGTTGATATAGACGTGGTATTCCTTGCCGGTGGGCAGGTGGTTCACCAGCTCGACCGCGCCGATTTCGACGATCCGGTCGCCGCCGCGCGGGTCTAGGCCGGTGGTTTCGGTGTCCAGGACGATCTCACGCATGGCGGGCCTTCAGTTGGGCGATCAGCGTGTGAACCTGGGCGCGGGTGGCGTCCAAGGTCAGCGTGTCGATGATATGGGTGGCGCGGGCGCGCTTTTCAGCGTCCGGCATCTGCCGCGACAGGATCATGTCCAGCCGGGCGGGGGTCATGCCCGGGCGGGCCAGCACACGGGCGCGCTGGATATCGGCAGGGGCGCTGACCACGGCCACCGCATCCATCTGATCCTGCGCGCCGGTTTCAAACAGCAGCGGGATGTCCAGCACAACCAGATCGGCCCCGTCGCGGGTGGCCTGCGCGATGAAATCGGCGCGGTCGGCGGCAACAAGCGGGTGAACGATGGCCTCGATCCGGGTCAGCGCGGTCGGGTCGGCGTCGATCAGGCGGCGCAGAGCGTCGCGGTCGATCGCATCGGGACCAAGGCCGGGGAAGGCGGCGACCAGCGGCGCGACGGCGGCCCCGCCCGGCGCGTAAAGCCGATGCACCGCCGCATCGGCATCCCAGACAGGCACGCCCGCATCGGCAAACATCGCCGCGGTGGTCGATTTGCCCATGCCGATCGAGCCGGTCAGCCCCAGACGAAAGGTCGTCATGCCAACACCGCGTCGCGCAGCGTCTGGTCAACCTCGGGGCGGTGGCCGAACCAGCGTTCAAAGCCGGGCGCGGCCTGATGCAAGAGCATCCCCAAGCCATCGACGGTGCGGCAGCCAAGCGCCGCCGCCTGTTCCAGGAATGGGGTCATCAGCGGCGTATAAACGATGTCGGTGACAACGGCGCTGGGAGGCAGCGCCTCCATCGGGACGCGCAGGTCGGACTTGCCCGCCATGCCCAGAGAGGTGGCGTTGACCACGGTCGCCGCGTTTTCGAACATGTTGCCCGCGCGGCCCCAGTCATAGACGACCAGTCGCGCGCCGAACTCGGCCCGCAACGATTCCGCCCGCGCCTGGGTGCGGTTCGAGATGCGGATTTCCGGCACCCCGGCCTCGAGGAATGACGCGATGACAGCCCGCGCCGCACCGCCAGCACCCAGAATGGCGGCCGGTCCGGTCTCGGGCTGCCAATCGGGGACGGCTTGGCGCAGGTTGGCCATGAAACCGTAACCATCTGTATTATCGGCGTAAATACGGCCATCGCCGTGAAAGACCAGGGTGTTGGCAGCGCCGATCAGCGCGGCGCGATCGGTCACGCTGTCGGCAAGGGCCAGGGCGGCCTCTTTATGCGGGATGGTGATGTTGCAGCCAACAAAGCCGGCGCGGGGCAGGGCGCGCAGCACCTGTTCCAGATGCTCGGGCGCGACATCCATCGGGATGTAATGGCCGCGAATGCCATAGCGCGCCAGCCAATGCCCGTGCAGGCGCGGCGAACGGGAATGGGCGATCGGATGGCCGATCACCCCGGCCAGAGGAATGCGGGTCAGGTCAGTCATGATGTTCCAGTCTGCCGGATGCGCAGCCAGTTGAGAAGTTCGATCAAGGGCAGGCCCAGGATGGTGAAGTGGTCGCCCTCGACACGGGAAAACAGGCGGACGCCCTCGGCCTCGATCAGGTAGCCGCCGACGGAGTGACGGATGCTGTCCCAGTAGCGGGCGACGTAGTCGGCGATTTCGGTGGGGCTGAGCGGGTGCATGGTCAGCCGTGCAGTGCCGACATGGCGCCAGATCGGTTCGCCATCGCGCACCACCACGGCGGCGGAGAGCAGGCGGTGGGTCTGCCCCGACAACCGGCTGATCTGGGCGACGGCGTCATCGGGGGTCGCAGGTTTGGAAAACACCTGCCCGTCCAGTTCCAGGATCTGATCGCCGCCCAGAACGAACGCGCCGGGGCATTTCAGGCTGACCTTCTGCGCCTTGGCCTGTGCCAGGGCGTCGGCCATGTCGCGCGGACTGGCACCATCCAGCGCGAGCGCATCGCGGATCGCCTGTTCATCGACGCGGGCCGGGCGTGCGTCGAAATCAAGGCCGGCGGCGCGCAGCATGGCAATCCGGCTGGCCGAGGTCGAGGCAAGGATCAGGGGCGTGTTCATCATTCTGTGGACAACTGCCGGGACAGGTCTGGGGGTCAGGGTGGGCCAGCGGAGGCCTGTGGGTCAATGCCCCTTTCCTGCCCGGAACAAAGGGGCATTGTCCACAGTGGGACAAAGGCCGCGCCGACATCGGGATAAGATGTTGCCGCACAGGCCCAGGTGCATCGCCCACAAGGTTATCCACATCCCGCGAACCAGGATTGATCTGGTATCATTCTGAAATCACGATGTTTTTCGCCCTCTCGCGCGATCATGTCATGTAACGGGGAAAAGATTGTCCCGCAGGGAAAAGCCTGTGGACAGGATATTTTTTCCAGTTACCCCCAAGGCCAACAAAATCATCATTCTTTCTTTATCTTTCTTCTTTTAAGAAGAGGATGACGAACGGAGGGTGCGATGACCGATGTCCTGGCCATAGGCTATTTGTGGATCAAGGCGATCCACGTCATGTCTGTGATCGCCTGGATGGCAGGGCTGTTCTATTTGCCACGCCTGTTCGTCTATCATGCCGAGCGCGGGCAGGTGCCGGAACCGGTCAACAGCTTTGTCATCATGGAGGACAAGCTGCTGCGGGTGATCATGAACCCGGCAATGATCGCGACCTGGGTGTTTGGGTTGATGCTGGTGTTCACGCCCGGGATCGTCGACTGGACGATGATCTGGCCCTGGACCAAGGCAGTGGCGGTGATTGCGATGACGGCCTTTCACATGTGGCTGGCGGCGCGACGTCGCGACTTTGCGGTGGGGCAGAACCGGCTGAGCGGGCGGCAGTGGCGGATGATGAATGAACTGCCGACGCTGCTGATGATCGTGATCGTGCTGTCGGTGATCGTGAAGTGGTAAGCCGGCTTCATTGACTTTCCCGCGCGCGCGGCGTATTGGCTGCGCCAAGCCCGACCGTCCGGTCCGGGGATTCCCTGATGACATCCGAAGATCAGCGCCATTCGGCGCGGAAAGGGTCATATCGTGACCGATGAACTGCCCGATCGTTTGAACCTGTCCGACCTGAAGGCGATGAGCCCCAAGGATCTGCTGGCCATTGCCGAGGATTGGGAGATCGAGAACGCCTCGACCATGCGCAAGGGCGAGATGATGTTCTCGATCCTGAAAGAGCACGCCGAAGAAGGCGTCGAGATTGGCGGCGACGGTGTGCTGGAGGTGTTGCAGGATGGTTTCGGCTTTCTGCGCAGCCCCGAGGCGAACTATCTGCCCGGCCCTGACGACATTTATGTCAGCCCCGAGATGATCCGCCAGTATTCGCTGCGCACCGGCGACACGGTCGAAGGCGTGATACGCGCGCCGGGCGAGAATGAGCGGTACTTTGCGCTGACCGGGGTCGAGCGGATCAACTTTGAGGATCCCGACAAGGCCCGCCATAAGGTCGCCTTCGACAACCTGACGCCGCTGTATCCGAATGAGCGGCTGAAAATGGAGATCGAGGATCCGACGATCAAGGATCGGTCGGCCCGGATCATCGATCTGGTGGCGCCGATCGGCAAGGGTCAGCGCAGCCTGATCGTGGCACCGCCGCGCACGGGCAAGACGGTTCTTTTGCAGAACATCGCGCATTCGATCGAACGCAACCACCCGGAATGCTATCTGATCGTGCTGCTGATCGACGAACGCCCCGAGGAAGTGACCGACATGCAGCGGTCGGTGAAGGGTGAGGTGATCTCGTCCACCTTTGACGAACCGGCCAGCCGGCACGTCGCCGTTAGTGAGATGGTGATTGAAAAGGCCAAGCGCCTGGTCGAGCATAAGCGAGATGTTGTTATTCTGCTGGATTCGATCACAAGACTTGGCCGCGCCTTCAACACCGTTGTTCCGTCCTCGGGCAAGGTGCTGACCGGCGGTGTGGATGCGAACGCGCTGCAACGGCCGAAGCGGTTCTTTGGTGCTGCGCGAAATATCGAAGAGGGCGGGTCGCTGACCATCATCGCCACCGCGCTGATCGACACCGGCAGCCGCATGGACGAGGTGATCTTTGAGGAGTTCAAAGGCACCGGCAACAGCGAGATCGTTCTGGACCGTAAAGTCGCGGACAAGCGCGTCTTCCCGGCGATGGACATTCTGAAATCCGGCACGCGCAAGGAAGAGCTGCTGGTCGATCAGAAGGATCTGCAAAAGACCTATCTGCTGCGGCGGATTCTGAACCCGATGGGAACGACCGATGCGATCGAGTTCCTGATCTCGAAGCTGAAGCAGACCAAGAGCAACAGCGAGTTTTTCGACTCGATGAACGGCTGAGGCGCGCATGGGCGACACGATCTTTGCGCTGGCGACGGCGCGTGGAAAGGCCGGAGTCGCTGTGGTGCGGGTGTCGGGATCTGAGGCTTGGGATGCGGCAGAGGCCTTGGCCGGTGATCTGCCGCCTGTTCGGCAGGCGGTCCTGCGCGGCTTTCGTGACCGCGGTGAACTGATCGACAATGGCTTGCTGATCCTTTTCGAAAAGGGTCAGTCCTTCACCGGTGAGCGGGTCGCCGAGTTCCAGTTGCATGGCTCGGTCGCGGTTGTGAAGCGGCTTTTGGCGACGCTGTCAGCTTTGGGCTATCGCAGTGCCGAGCCGGGTGAATTTACGCGCCGCGCCCTGGAGAATGGTCGGCTGGATCTGACGCAGGTCGAAGGTCTGGCTGATTTGATTGACGCAGAGACTGAGGCACAGCGACGGCAGGCCTTGGCCGTGGCAGAAGGTGCCGCGCGCGATCAGGTGCAGAGCTGGCGACAAAGGCTGATCCGTGCCGCAGCGTTGATCGAGGCCACCATCGATTTTGCGGATGAAGACGTGCCCGAGGATGTGACGCCGGAAGTTCGCCAACTGATCGGTGAGGTGTCGGAGGGGCTGCGTCAAAGCCTCGCCGGGGTTGGCATGTCCGAGCGCATCCGTGAGGGGTTCGAGGTCGCCATCATTGGAGCGCCGAATGTCGGCAAATCGACACTTTTGAACAGGTTAGCTGGGAGGGAAGCGGCGATTACCTCGGCTGTCGCGGGAACGACGCGCGATGTGATTGAGGTGCGGATGGAGTTGGCCGGGCTGCCGGTGACATTTCTGGACACGGCGGGTTTGCGTGAGACCGATGACGTGGTTGAGTCAATCGGCATTGCACGCGCACGGGAGCGGGCTGAGCGGGCGGACCTGCGCATTTTCCTGACGCTGGGTGAGGCGGTTGATCAAGATCTGGTAAAGGACGGCGACCTGGTTCTTCGGGCCAAGGGAGATGTAAGCGTCGGGGGCGCGAGCAGCGTTTCGGGAAAGACTGGCCAAGGTGTACGTGAGCTGGTGGACCGTGTTTCTGAGATATTGGAAGGGCGGGCGGCGGGCGCCGGTCTGATGTCGCGCCAACGTCATCGTGAAGCGATGTCCATGGCGATCGGGTCTTTGGAATCGGCCGTTGATCGGCTACAACTGGATGCGGTCGAGGCGGATTTGATTGCAGAAGACCTGCGGCAGGCGCTGCGTGCGTTGGGATCGTTGATCGGACATGTGGATGTTGAGCATCTGTTGGACGAGATCTTTTCCAGCTTCTGCATCGGAAAATAGGTGTTTCACGTGAAACAATTTGACGTGATTGTGGTCGGTGGCGGACATGCCGGTGTCGAAGCAGCCCATGCGGCGGCCAGGATGGGTGTGTCGACCGCGCTTGTCACGCTTTCTGCCGATGATCTGGGTGTGATGTCCTGCAATCCGGCGATTGGCGGGCTTGGAAAAGGCCACCTTGTCCGTGAAGTTGATGCTTTGGACGGCGTTATGGGGCGGGCCGCGGACTTGGCCGGAATTCAATTTCGGCTGCTGAATAGGCGGAAGGGTCCGGCGGTTCAGGGGCCGAGGACGCAGGCTGATCGGGCACTATATCGACAGGCGGTCGTGGTCCTGACAAAGGCGCAGAAAAATCTGACTGTTGTCGAGGCCGAGGTTTTCGACCTGATTGTCGAGAATCAGGGCGTGATAGGTGTCGTTCTGGCCGACGAGTCACGGATCATGGCAGATGCAGTCATCTTGACCACCGGCACCTTTCTGCGAGGCAAGATTCACATTGGCGATCGTCAGATCATGGCCGGACGAATGGGTGCCCGGCCAAGCATTGCCCTTGCCGATCGATTGAAGAGCTTGGATCTTCCGTTGGGAAGGCTGAAAACCGGCACGCCGCCCCGCTTGGATGGTCGGACGATCAATTGGGCCGGGCTTGAGATGCAGCCGGCGGATGATGATCCTGTCATGCTGTCATTTCTGTCCGACAAGCCGACCGCCAGGCAGATTTCCTGTGGTATCACCCACACCAACCCGCGAACCCATGACATTATCCGCTCTAACCTGTCGCGATCGGCCATGTATGCCGGTCAGATCGAGGGCGTAGGCCCACGGTATTGCCCGTCGATCGAAGATAAGATCGTTCGCTTCGCCGACAAGGAATCGCATCAGATTTTCCTTGAACCAGAAGGACTTGGCACTGATCTTGTCTATCCCAACGGGATTTCATGCTCACTACCCGAGGATGTGCAGGCCGACTATGTTCATTCGATTGCGGGGCTGGAGAGCGCACTGATCGTGCAGCCTGCCTATGCGATCGAATATGATTACGTAGATCCGCGCGCGTTGCGACCCACACTGGAGCTGAAGGCGCTGACCGGGCTTTACCTTGCGGGCCAGATCAATGGAACGACTGGTTATGAAGAGGCGGCGGCCCAAGGACTGATTGCGGGTCTGAACGCTGCAGCCGCTGTTGACGGAAGGGGCGAGCAAACTCTGAGCCGCAGCAACAGCTACATCGGCGTGATGATTGACGACCTGATCACACGCGGTGTGACCGAACCCTATCGCATGTTCACATCGCGCGCTGAATATCGCCTGACGTTGCGAGCTGACAATGCTGACCAGCGGCTGACTTCTTGGGGCCGTGATCTGGGCTGTGTGGGCGAGGATAGGTGGATCGCGTTTTCTGATAAGGCCGCTTCGTTGTCCAAGGCGCGCAGCGTGCTTGAGGGGGAGCGCCTCACCCCGGGTCAGGCGCGCGACATAGGCATCCCCGTCAGCCATGATGGCCAGCGACGATCCGCCCTTCAGCTCATGGGTCTGGCGGACGCACCGCTTGCTGCCATCCACGCGCTGTCGGATCAGACGTCTATGATCCCCCAGCCGATCTTCGATCAGCTCGCGCGCGAGGCCCTTTACGCGAATTACACCGACCGGCAGGAACGCGACGCTCAGCGCCTGCTCGCCGACGAACGGATGACTATTCCCGGGGATTTCGATTACGGGGCGATTTCCGGCCTCTCTCACGAGTTGCGACAAAAGCTGGACAGCCGTCGCCCCGCAAGCATCGCTCACGCCAGTCGTATCGAAGGCATGACGCCTTCGGCCCTCATGCTTATCGTTGCCAGGCTCCGGGCGGCTCAGCGCGCTGTGAGGGCAATGTGACGGCGCTGGCGACCCTTCTGGGATTTGATGTTTCACGTGAAACAACCAGTAGACTCGAGGCCTATGCGGCGCTCATCAGTCGCTGGACACGGGCCATCAACCTGGTCTCCCCATCCACGGTTGGCGACATCTGGCGGCGTCATATTATTGATTCTGCTCAACTTTTTCCCCTCATCCCGAAGGAGGCCAACCATCTGGTCGATCTGGGAAGCGGCGCTGGCCTGCCTGGGCTGGTCCTGGCAATCTTGGCGCAAGATCATCTGCCGGAGTTGAAGGTGACTCTCGTCGAAAGCGATGGCCGCAAGGCGACCTTCATGCGCACCGCACTGCGCGAGACGCAAACCGCGGCACAAGTCTTGACGGCGCGGATCGAATCGCTCCCGCCGCTTCGCGCGGATGTTGTGACATCGCGCGCCTTGGCGCCGTTGAACCGCCTTGTCCCCCTCGCCACGCCACATCTGGTACCGGGCGGTCGCATGATCTTTCTCAAGGGGGCAAACTGGCAAAGCGAATGGGATCAGCTTGATCCACCGATGGCGATCCAACCTATCCCAAGCCGAACCTCTGCCGAATCCATGATTCTCATCCTGCAGCCCCGACCCGAGGCCTTGACATGACTGATGCACCCCGGATCATCGCCGTCACCAACCAGAAGGGTGGGGTTGGCAAGACGACGACCGCTATCAACCTGGGCGCTGCCTTGGCTGAGCGTCAGCTCCGTGTGCTGCTGATCGACCTTGACCCGCAGGGGAATGCCTCAACCGGGCTGGGCATTGACCCCGAGTTGCGCGCAAATACCACCTATGATCTTCTGATCGAGGGCGCGGCGCCGGACGATCTGGTTCTGAACACGGTGACCCCCGGCCTTGATGTCATCCCCGCGAACGCCGACCTCGCGTCAGCCGACATTGTCATGTCCGGCATTACGAACCACAGTTTTCTGCTGCGCAAGGCACTGGACGGCCGGTTGGGCGATTACGACTACGTTCTGATCGATTGTCCGCCTTCGCTCAGCTTGCTGACCATCAACGCGATGACCGCTGCGGATTCGATCCTTGTCCCGCTCCAGGCCGAGTTCTTCGCGCTTGAGGGCCTGTCGCACCTCATGCTGACCCTGCGTGAGGTGCGTGAACGCGCCAATCCCGATCTTCGTATCGCAGGGATTGTGTTGACCATGGCGGACAGCCGCAACAACTTGTCCCAGCAGGTCGAGGCTGACGCGCGCGCCACCATGGGTGATCTGGTCTTTCAGACCGTGATCCCCCGCAACGTCCGCCTGTCCGAGGCCCCCTCGCACGCGCGCCCGGTACTGGAGTACGACACCAATTCCCGCGGCAGCGAAGCCTATCGCCGCCTCGCCGCAGAACTCGATTCCCGCAACGCCTAGACCCGAGGTTCACATGACCACCGATAAAACCCCCGAACGCAAAGGTCTTGGTCGTGGCCTGTCGGCGCTGATGGCCGACATTGGCCCGCTGGACAACGCCCGGCCGCGCCGGTCGGATCAGGTGATGGCGATCGAAAAGATCCATCCCAACCCCGACCAGCCGCGCCGCACCTTTGCCGCCGAGCCGCTGGAAGAGCTGTCTCGATCGATCCGCGAAAAGGGCATTATCCAGCCGCTGATCGTCCGCCCCGACCCCAATCGTCCTGGCCAGTATCAGATTGTCGCCGGGGAACGCCGGTGGCGTGCGGCCCAGCAGGCGCAACTGCACGAAGTGCCCGTCATCATCCGCGACTTCGACGACACCGAGGTGTTGGAGGTGGCAATCATTGAAAACATTCAGCGCGCCGATCTGAACCCGCTCGAGGAGGCGCAGGGCTATCGCACGCTGATGGACCGCTTTGGTCATACCCAGGAAAAGGTGGCACAGGCGCTGTCGAAAAGCCGCAGCCATGTCGCCAATCTGCTGCGCTTGCTGACCCTGCCGGATGAGGTGCAGACGATGCTGCGCGATGGCAAGCTGACCGCCGGCCATGCCCGCGCGCTTGTCACCGCAGATGCGCCTGCCGATCTGGCCCGCCAAGTGGCCGCACGCGCGATGTCCGTGCGTGAGACCGAAGATCTGGTCCGTCGTGCCAAGACCCCTGGCGACCAGGCCAGATCGCGGCCCGCGCAGCCCGAGAAAGACGCTGACACTGCCGCGCTTGAACGGGACTTGTCCGCAACATTGGGTATGTCGGTCAAAATCGAACACAAAGGGTTGGATGGCGGATATGTCTCGATCCGCTACCGCGATCTTCACCAGCTTGACCGCATCTGCCAGGCGCTTGGCGGGTTTTAGGCGTCAGGTCGCGTCCAGATAAACCCAGCGATGGCGGCAATGATGACGGCCTGACCGATCACCACCTTTGGCGGCAGGCCGATCAGCACAGCCGCAGCCGGTCCCATCGCCATCGCCAAGGTAGACAGGATTTTAACTCGTCTTGCGATGGCGCCTCGACGCAGCCAGTCGCGCAGAGGTCCGCCAAATTGCGGGTGTCGCATCAGCCAACGGTGCAGCCGTTTGGATGACCGGGAAAAGCAGAACGTCGCCAGCAGCAAAAATGGCACGGTCGGCATCACCGGCAGGGCCGTGCCGATCAGCGCCAGGGCCAGGCTCACATAGCCGCCCGCCAACCACAGATAACGGATCATGGCAGCAGCGCCCGAATGACGGCGTTCAGAACGGCGCGCCCGGCGGCAGTGGCCTGCAACCGGTCGCCCTGCTGCTGCAACAGCCCCAGATTAACCATCTCCTTCAGCGCATCTGCGGGCAGGGGGTGGCCTGCCATCCGCGTATAGCGCCCCACATCCACGCCGTCGCTGATCCGCAGACCCATCATCAGGTATTCCGCCGCGCGATCTGCATCCCCCACGACCTGCCGCGGGGCCTCACCGCTGCGCCCAGCCTCAACAGCGGTTAACCATTCCTGCGGCGCCAGCGGGGTCTCGGTCGCCCAGCGGCGCCCACCCAGGGTCAGCCGCCCATGCGCCCCCGGCCCGATGCCCCCCCAATCGCCCGCGCGCCAATAGATCATGTTGTGACGGCTTTCGTTGCCCGGCGCGGCATGGTTCGACACCTCATAGGCGGGCAGGCCCGAAGCCGCCGTCATCTCTTGCGTCAGGGCGAACATGTCGGCCCCCAGATCCTCATCCGGCAGGCCGCGCAGGCCGCCGGCCTGATGGCGCGCATAGAACGCCGTCCCCGGCTCAAGCGTCAGTTGATACAGCGACAGGTGATCCGGCCCCATGCTCAGCGCCTGTGCCAGCTCGGCCTGCCAGCCTGCAAGCGTCTGATCCTGACGCGCATAGATCAGATCAAAGCTGACCCGGCCAAAGGCCCCGCGCGCCACATCCAGCGCCAGCAGCGCCTCGTCCACCGAATGAATGCGGCCCAGGCGGCGAAGATCGACATCGTTCAGCGCCTGCACACCCAGCGACACGCGGTTCACCCCTGCCGTTGCATAGCCCGCAAAGCGGTCAGCCTCGACGCTGCCGGGATTCGCCTCCAGCGTGATTTCGACATCATTGGCAAGCGGCCACCGTGCCGCCACGCGATCCAGGATCGCAGCCACAACCCCGGCCTGCATCAGCGATGGCGTGCCGCCCCCGAAATAGACGCTGTTCAGCACCCGGCCTTCGGTCTCATCCGCCAGCCTATCGATTTCGGATAGATAGGCGGCCTGCCAACGCGCCTGGTCAATCGACCCCGCGACATGGCTGTTGAAGTCGCAATAGGGGCATTTGGCCGCGCAGAACGGCCAGTGCAGATACAGGCCAAAGCCCCCGTCGCGCCAATCATCCGGCAAAGGCGGTAACCTCGATTTCGACCTTCATTTCGGGGCGGATCAGCCCGGCGATCACCATGGTTGCGGCAGGGCGGATGTCGCCCAGAACCGACCCCAGGACCGGGACCAGATCATCGACCAGGGCCGCATCGGTGACGGTATATTGCACCCGCACGATGTCGGCCATGGCAAAACCCGCTTTGTCCAGCACGCTGGCAATCGTCCCAAAACAGTTGCGCGCCTGGTCGGCGATCGCGTCGGGCATCACCATCGTCGCGTAATCATAACCAGTCACGCCCGAGACGAAACACCACGGTCCCTTCACCACCGCCCGGCTGTAACCCATCGTGCGCTCGAAGGGCGAACCCGTTGAAATCAGGATGGTTTCCGTCATGTGAAGCAGGCCATCAGTTGCCGGAACGCATCGGCCCGGTGGCTGATCGCGTTCTTCTGTTCGGCGGGCATTTCGGCATAGGTGACGTCATGGCCTTCGGGCTGGAACATCGGATCGTAACCATGACCCTGCGCCCCGCGCATCGGCCAGACCAATTGCCCCTCGGCCTTGCCTTCGAACACCTCGTCGTGGCCATCGGGCCAGGCCAGCACCATGGTCGAGCGGAACCGTGCGGTGCGAGGGTAGGGCGCATTCCGCGCCTCAAGCTCGGTCCAGGTGCGGGTCATCGCCATCACGAAATCGCGGCCCGTGGGCGTCGTCGCCCAGTCCGCGGTGTAGACGCCGGGCGCGCCGTCCAACCCGTCGACCTCGATCCCGCTGTCATCGGCAAGCGCGGGCAGGCCGGTGGCCTGCGCGGCGGCATGGGCCTTGATCCGGGCATTGCCGACAAAGGTGCTTTCGGTCTCCTCCGGCTCGGGCAGGCCCATCTGGCCGGCGCTGACGCAGGTGATGCCCAAGGGCGCCAGCATCGCCGCGATTTCTTCCAACTTGCCGGCGTTGTGGGTCGCCACCAACAGCTTATTGTCGCTGAACTTACGCATCCAGCGCGGCCTTTTGCGCGGCCACCAGCGCGGCCATCCCGCCTTCGGCCAGATCCAGCAGCTTGCCCATCTCGTCACGGCTGAAGGTCGCGCCCTCGGCCGACATCTGCACTTCGATCAGCCGACCCTTGCCGGTCATGACAAAGTTGCCGTCCGTCCCGGCCTCGCTATCCTCGGCATAGTCCAGGTCCAGCACCGGCTGGCCCGCATAGATGCCGCAGGACACCGCGGCGACGTGATCCAGGATCGGATCGCTGGTCAGCACCCCGGCCTTCAGCAGTCTGTTCACCGCCAGCCGCAGCGCCACCCAGCCCCCGGTGATCGAGGCGCAGCGCGTCCCGCCATCGGCCTGCACCACGTCGCAGTCAACGACGATCTGCCGCTCACCCAGGGCCACCCGGTCAATCCCGGCGCGCAGGCTGCGCCCGATCAGCCGCTGGATTTCCTGCGTGCGGCCCGATTGCTTGCCCGCCGCGGCCTCGCGCCGGTTGCGGCTGGTGGTGGCGCGCGGCAGCATCCCGTATTCCGCCGTGACCCAGCCCAGCCCGGTGTTGCGCAGGAACGGCGGCGGCTTGTCCTCGACCGTGGCGGTGCAGATCACATGGGTGTTGCCCATACGGATCAGGCATGACCCCTCGGCATGCATCGTCACCCCCGTTTCAATTGAAATCGGGCGCATATCGCTTAAGTTCCGGCCAGAGGGGCGCATCATTCGTCCTTTCATTCGCTTGCGGCCAGTTACCGCCCATCCGCCCCGCGATGCAAGGACGCCATGCCCGACCTGTCACCGATCCTGTCCGAAATGAACGACCGCGCGCGTGAGGTGTTCCGCCGCGTCGTCGAAGGCTATCTGACCTCGGGCGAGCCGGTCGGATCGCGCAGCCTGACGCGCGACTTTTCCGAACGCATCAGCGCCGCGACGATCCGCAATGTCATGCAGGATCTTGAGTTTCTGGGCCTGCTGGACAGCCCGCATGTGTCCGCCGGGCGCATCCCCACGCATCTGGGTCTGCGCTTGTTCGTCGATGGCCTGATGGAGGTGGGCGAGGTCGCCGCCGCCGACCGCGCCCAGATCGACGCCAGCTTGGGGACCGATCAGGGCGACCTGGGGATGATGCTGGACCGGGTGTCGCAGGCCCTGTCCGGCCTGACCCACTCCGCCAGCCTGGTGCTGACCCCCAAACACGAAGCCGCCATTCGCCATATCGAGTTCGTCAGCCTTGGCCCCGACCGTGCGCTGGTGGTGCTGGTGTTTTCCGATGGCCATGTCGAAAACCGCATCTTCCGCCCGCCGGTCGGCCAAACGCCCTCGTCCATGCGCGAGGCCGGCAATTTTCTGAATGCCATGGCCGAGGGCCGCACCCTGTCCGAGCTTCGCGGCCATATCGCCCGCCAGATCGCCCTGCGCCGGGCCGAGTTGGACAGCCTGGCGGCGCAGCTTGTTGAAAGCGGTCTGGCTTTGTGGGACGGCGAAGGTGGCGGGCCGGGGCGGCTGATCGTGCGGGGGCGTGCGAACCTGTTGGCCGATGACGCCGCCAACCTTGATCTGGTGCGTAGCCTGTTTGACGACCTGGAACGCAAATCCGATATCGCACAATTCCTTGAACTGGCCGAGGGCGGCGACGGTGTGCGCATCTTTATCGGCGCCGAGACGAAATTGTTTTCGCTTTCGGGTTCCTCTCTGGTCGTCTCTCCCTATATGAACGCTGACCGTAAGATCATTGGTGCGGTCGGGGTCATCGGCCCCACGCGGCTGAATTATGGCCGGATCGTGCCGATCGTGGACTATACCGCGCAGCTTGTCGGGCGGATGCTGACGGGCGACCGGAAAGGGTAAGACGAATGACAGACGACACACGCGATGAACGGACCGAGGATCAGGTCAATCTGGATGAAGCCCTGTCGCAAGAGGGCGAGATCGAGGCGCTGATCGCCGAACGCGATGAGTTCCGCGACCGCTTCATGCGGGCCTTGGCTGATGCCGAAAACGCCCGCAAGCGCGCCGACAAGGAACGCCGCGACGCCGAGAATTATGGCGGGTCCAAGCTGGCCCGCGACATGCTGCCCGTCCATGACGCACTGACCCGCGCCCTGGACATGGCCAGCGACGAGGCCCGCGCCGTCGCCGCCCCTCTGTTGGAGGGGGTCGAGCTGACCTTGCGCGAATTGCAGAATGTCTTCGCCAAGCACGGCATCACCGTGATCGCGCCGCAGGTGGGCGATACGTTCGACCCGCAGGTGCATGAAGCCATGTTCGAGGCCCCGGTGCCCGGCACCCAGGCGGGCGACATCATTCAGGTGATGGCGACCGGCTTCATGATCCACGACCGCCTGTTGCGCGCCGCGCAAGTCGGCGTGTCGTCCATGCCGCGGTCCTGATGGCGGGCG